>CAYWNK010000422.1:0-3774 GCA_964459495.1 uncultured Planctomycetaceae bacterium | reverse complement strand
CCGCACCCCCGCCCACGGCAAAGGCCCCGTCAGAGGCAAGCCCTGTGCACTCACCGTCGGATCCAATCCGTCCGGCCCATCGATCACCTGCTGCACGAGCGCAGCATCGCGCGCGCTCCGGCACATGGGCCCCAGTTTGTCCATCGTCCACGACAGCGCCATCGCACCGGTGCGGGGCACACGCCCGAAGCTCGGTCGCAGGCTGCTCGCTCCGCAGCGGACGCTCGGCGAGACGATCGAGCCAAGCGTTTCCGAACCGATCGCGAACGCGACCCCGCCCGCCGTCACGGCCGAGGCTGGACCCGCGGACGAACCCGACGAGCCCTGATCCAGGTTCCAGGGGTTCCGGGTTGTGCCCCCGAACCAGACGTCGCCCATGGCCAACGCGCCCAAGGTGAGCTTGGCCACAAGCACCGCACCGGCCTCATCGAGGCGCTCGACCACCGTAGCCGTGCCCTCCAGTACCTGCTCCCGGTAGGGCGCCGCTCCCCAAGTGGTGCTCGTTCCCTCCACCGCAAGCAGGTCTTTCGCACCCCAGGGAATCCCATGCAGGGGCCCTCGATCCTTGCCCGCAGCCAACTCGGCATCGAGCGCCCGCGCCTGCTCCAGGGCGCGCGCCCCACATAGACTGACAACGCAGTGGAGCTGTGCATCGAGCGCTTCCAGGCGCTCCAAGGTGAGCTCCGTCAGCTCGACACAGGTCAGCTCGCCCCCGCGCAATAGCGCGCCCAGCTCCTCGATGGAACGGAAGCCCAGGTCGGTGCCGTCGGGCACAGGCCCAGCGGGGGGCTGCCAGGTCTCCGCCTCCAGGGCGTGCAGGCGGAGTTCTACCCCGGGCTGTAGGGCCTGAAAGGTCGTCGCCGGGATCCAGTCGTTGGGCTGGTCGATTCCGCGGAGGGCTTCGAAGTCCCTCAGCCGCCCGCCGACCTCGCCGAGCATCTGCTCGATTTCCTCTTCGGTGAATGCCAGGCCAGCCACGGCGGCCGCACCGGCCACCTGGTCGGCGGTGAGGCCGGGCTTCGGTTCCTGGATCGCGAACGCCATGCTGGCGCACAGGGATGTGATCAACATCGCCCTAGGCTACGCCATGGGCCTGTCCACTTCCTCGATTCGTTCCCCCGTGGCTACTTCAGCAGCAGCAACGCCAGGCCGCCGAGCAGCGCGCAGTAGGCCGCAAAGTAGCGGAAGGCGCCCTTGGAGAGCACCAGCACCAGGGTCCGAAGTGCCGCCCAGCCCACCAGTGCAGCCGTCGCGATGGCCGCTAGGATCATCCACGCGGGGAGGCCGGCGATGCCCTCCTCGAGCACGTGCGGCAGCTCCACGATGGCGGCCCCCGACACGGCGGGAATGCTCATCAGGAAAGATAGCCGGGCGGCCTGCACTGCGGGAATTCCACGCAGGAAAGCCGCGGAGATCGTTGTCCCCGAACGCGACACCCCGGGGAGGATCGCGATCGATTGGGCCAAGCCCAGCAGGGGCGCATCGATCCAGCGCGGATGCCCCCAGTAGGCGGAGCCCTCGAGGTCCACCTGCCCGGCATCCTCCTCGGCGCGGGGCCGCTTCCATTCTCCAAGCAGCAGGAAGGTGGCGGTCAACAGCAGGCCGCCGGCCGCGAAGCGTGGCGACTGGGCAGCCTCCTCGATCAGGTGCTTGACCCCCACGCCGATGACCCCGATGGGAATGGTCGCAACGATCAGCCAGGCGCACATACGGAAATCGGCACGGCAGACCTCGCCGAACAATCGAGCCACATCCTTGCGATAGGCGTAGACCACCGCCGCCAGGGTGCCGACATGCAGGGACACGTCGAGGGCCAGGCCGGCCTCCTTCACGCCCATGGCCGCGCGCCCCAGCACCAGGTGCCCCGAGGACGAGATCGGCAAGAACTCGGCCAGGCCCTGGATGACAGCCAGCAGGAGCACGGCCAGCAGTCCGCTGGCGGGCTCTGCGGCGGCAGCGGCAGACTCTGCAGCGGCGGCGACCCCAGGGCTCTGGCTAGCGATAAGTTCAGGAATAGTCGCAATCATGGAGCTCACCTACGGTCTATCGACCGGGCATCGCGCGAACGCAACTATTCCGGCACGGGAATACCCGCGAATCGCCAGGGCGAACTCCGAAGTTGGACAGGGGCGTCAGCGCGCCCCCCCTAAAACGCAGATTCCTAAAGTGCCTTGCCCGGCTCGCACCAGTCCATCCCGAAGGCCTCTGCGACCGCCTCGCAGGTGAGCTTGCCGCCGATGGCGTTGGCCGCGGTGGCGAGCGCGGGGCTCTTCGCGATCGCTCCAGCCGCCCCCAGATCCGCAAGCTGAATGGCGTACGGCAGGGTCGCGTTGGTCAGCGCATAGGTCGAGGTGCGCGGCACCGCGCCAGGCATGTTGGCCACGCAGTAGTGCACCACGTCGTCCACGATGTAGACGGGCTCCTCGTGGGTGGTCGGCTTGGCCGTCTCGACGCAACCGCCCTGATCGATGGCCACGTCGACGATCACACTGCCGTGCTTCATGTTCCCCAGGTCGGCGCGGGTAATCAGCTTGGGGGCCTTGGCCCCCTTGACCAGCACCGCCCCGACGACAAGGTCAGCGCGGACGAGGTACTCCTCCATCGCCAGGCGTGTGGAATAGATCGTCGTGCAATTGGGGGGCAGGATCTCATCGAGGTACTGCATGCGATCGATGCTGCGCTCGAGAATCGTGACGTTGGCGCCCAGGCCCGCCGCCATCCGTGCGGCATTTGTCCCGACCGTGCCGCCACCGATGACGAGCACTTCGCCGGGCGCCACGCCCGGTACGCCGCCGAGCAGGACACCGGTGCCTTTGTGGGGCTTCTCGAGGAACTTCGCGCCCGCCTGGATGGCGAGCCTGCCCGCGACCTCGCTCATCGGCTCGAGCAGGGGCAGGCCACCGTTCTTGTCCTCGAGAGTTTCGTAGGCGAAGCAGTGGCTACCGGTCGCGAGGACCCCCTTCGTCAAGTCCTCTTCCGCCGCGAGGTGAAAGTAGGTGAACAGGATCTGCCCTGGCCGCATGCGCTTCCACTCGACGGGCTGGGGCTCCTTGACCTTCATCACCATCTCCGCTTCTGCGAAGACCGCATCCGGCCCCTCCAGGATGCGCGCGCCTGCGGCCACGTAGTCGGAATCGGCCAAGCCGCTTCCGACGCCGGCACCGCCCTCGACGAGCACCTGGTGACCGCGCTCGGTCAGCTCCTTCGCGCCAGCTGGGGTCAGGGCAATGCGGTACTCGTGGGTCTTGATCTCTTTGACGACGCCGATTTTCACGGGGGGGCTCCAAGCAGGGGGGATGGACACGGCCAGGACGCGGCCGGAGGGGCCGGAATTCTAGCCTCCGATTCCAAGACATGAGCTCCTCTAGAAAAAAGCACTCGACACGCCCGCGTCTCGGTCCTAACCTTCGCCCCCTCGTGAAGGGACCACTAGCTCAGCTGGCTAGAGCGCCACGTTGACATCGTGGAGGTCACTGGTTCGAGTCCAGTGTGGTCCACCACCCCCTGCCCCCGCGTCCAAGGGACGCTGCTGGGCGACGACCGGTAGCGGCCGTCAGGGGGTACGCCGGCCCAGCTCGGTGCCCGCTTTGGACCGTACGCCCCCTTTGGACCGTACTGGGGGGGGGCCGCTGGCCCGCCCCATGGCAGTCCAGGGCCCGAAACCTGGACAGCGCTCGAGCCGAGCGCAAACTCCAGGACCTGGCTTTCCGCCCCTTCGGTAAGCCATAGATGGGGCTGCCAACAAGCCTGAGCCTCGCCCGTACAGGAGGTTTC
>CAYWNK010000421.1:0-3784 GCA_964459495.1 uncultured Planctomycetaceae bacterium | reverse complement strand
GGTACGGGCGGGGCGAACTCCGCCCAGGCCTCTGCTACGGTGCGGCCCGAGGCGAGCACCGTTGTGGGCGCGAGCTGAGCCAAAGGCCCGAGCACGAAGGCCCGCTCCTCGATCCGCGGATGGGGCAGGATCAAGTGTTCCCCGTCCCCGCTCTCGCCCTCGAGAAAGAGGAGATCCAGATCCAGGCTGCGCGGCCCGAAACGCTCTTCGCGGGATCGGTCCCGGCCAAAGTGCGCCTCGATCCCCTGGCAGGCCTCAAGCAGCTCAAGCCCGCTTCGCGTGGTCTCGATCAGCGCGACACCGTTCAGGTACTCCGGCTGATCCGGTGGCCCCCCCTGGGGTTCACTCGGTGCCCAGGGCGTACGCCGCAGCACGACGACACCGGCGAGCTTCTCCACCCGTGCGAGGGCGCCCTTGAGGGTGCGCTCGCGATCGCCGAGATTGGCGCCAAACGCGATCGCCCCCAGCCTTCGAATTCCTGCGCTCATGCCGCACTCCGCTGCTGGATGGGTTCCGCCCCCCGGGACCGGAGCGAGGCGAGCATTCCGTGGATCACGTAGCCATAGCCGACGACGAACAGGACCGGCACCGGGGCCAGGTAGAGCCCGAGAAAGAAGAAGACCATCTTCACCAGCGTCGGGAAGCCACCCGAACCGAGCACGCCCCCGAAGCCATGGACATAGGAAACACGGCTCACCATCAGGAGCCCTAGACCCAGCATCAGAAACAGCACGGAGGGCAGCAGCGCCGCGGCGATGGCCGAACGCCAGGCCTCGGGCACGAACGACAGGCCCTTGCCCACGGCCGTCGCCTGGGAGCCCGTCCCCTCAATCCCCCCACCAAGGGAAAAGCTCATCAGAATCGTGATGACGAGAGTCCCCGCCGCCGCCGGCGAGGGCAGACCGATGAAACGCCTGTGGGCCTCCTCGGAGTGCTCGTTGCCGACGTTGAAGCGCGCCAACCTCAAGATCGCCATCAGGGTAAAGGCCGCGGCTGCGAAAAAATTGAGCCTGGGGTGGTAGAGCCCCTGGGACTCCAGCAACACCTTGCCCACCATCGCCGGGGCCACGCCAAAGGTGATCGCGTCCGCGAAGGAGTCCAGCTGGGCGCCGAAGTCGCTGAAGCTGTCGGTCAGCCGGGCCACCTTCCCGTCCAGGGCGTCCAGAATCAGGGCGAACATGATCAGCCAGCAGGCGGTCTCGAAGGTGCCGTGGAACCCCGGGTCGGTGGGGCCCAGGGCCAGGGCGTCGATGGCCTTCGAGATCGCGAGCAAGCCACACCCGGCGTTGGCCAAGGTGAAGAGATTGGGCAGCAGGGCGACGTGTTTCACGCTGCGATCCTCGGGCCTTTCCCCCTCAGGCTCCAGTGGGAAATGGGGACGGACTGCGGCGAGTCCTCCGGAAGCTCGGCCACCGGCCGAGCATTTTGGGTCCCTGAGCCCCAAAATCGGGCCCCAGGACGGTCCCTAGGCCCGGAATCGTGGGCTCGGCGGCGGCGGGCCAGCTACGATCCCCCCTATGAGCGAAATCGTCCGCATCCATGCCCGTGAGATCCTCGACTCCCGCGGCAACCCCACCCTGGAGGCCGAGGTCGAGCTTCTGTCCGGCGCCTTTGGTCGCGCAGCTGTCCCCTCGGGTGCCAGCACCGGCATCCACGAGGCCCACGAACTCCGTGACGGCGAAGGCCGCTACGGCGGCAAGGGCGTGCTCAAGGCCGTCGAGTCGGTCAACGGCGAGATCGCCCAGGCCCTGGAGGGCAAGAGCGCCCTCGACCAGGGCGCCATCGACCGGGCCATGATCGAGCTGGACGGCACGCCGAACAAGAGCCGCCTGGGGGCGAACGCCATCCTTGGCGTTTCGCTCGCCGTCGCTCGCGCGGGCGCCGAGGACTGCGGCCTGCCCCTGTACCGCTACGTGGGTGGCTCAGCCGCGCACGTGCTGCCGGTGCCGATGCTCAACATTCTGAACGGGGGCGAGCACGCGGACAACAACGTCGACCTCCAGGAGTTCATGGTCATGCCCATGGGCGCCACGACCTTTGCCGAGGGCCTGCGCATGGGCGCCGAGGTCTTCCACGCCCTGAAGGGGGTCTGCCGGGAGCGCGGGCTCAACACCGCCGTCGGCGACGAGGGCGGCTTCGCACCCGACCTGGGCTCCAACGAGGACGCGGTGAAACTGCTGCTCGAAGCCACCACCAAGATCGGTCTGCAGCCGGGCAAGGACATCGTCATCGCCATCGACGCGGCCTCTTCGGAGTTCTATGCCGACGGCAAGTACACGATCGACGGCCGGGCTCACTCCGCGGCCGAACTCGGCGACTACTACGCCAAACTCTGCGCCGACTACCCGATCTTCTCCATCGAGGACGCCTTTGACCAGGACGACTGGGACGGCTGGGTTGGACTCACCCAAAAGATCGGCAAGGACGTGCAGCTCGTCGGCGACGACCTCTTCGTGACCAACGTCGACCGCCTGCAGACGGGCATCGACAAGGGCGCTGGCAACGCCATCCTGATCAAAGTCAACCAAATCGGCACGCTATCGGAGACTCTGGAGACGATCGCCCTTGCGCACCGCCGCGGACTACGCTGCGTGATGAGCCACCGCTCAGGAGAAACCGAGGACACCACGATCGCCGACCTGGCGGTGGCGACGGGCTGCGGTCAGATCAAGACCGGCGCACCTTGCCGCTCCGACCGCGTGGCCAAGTACAACCGGCTCCTGCGCATCGCCGAGGAGCTCGGCTCCACCGCGCGCTACGGCCCCCGCGACCTGACCTCGGGCATCTAGCAGTCTCCGATGCTCGGCCTCTTGCGACTGCCACTTGTGGTCCTGCGCACGCTGCTCGCGTGGTCGCCGGTCTGGATTTCCGCAATCCTGATCTGGCAGTTCACGACCCGGGGGCTGCGGCCCGCGCAGGCCGAGTCCCAGCGCCTCCGCCACCTGGCCCCTGAGGTCGAAGGACGACACGACGCCCGCAAAGCGGACTTCGAGGTCATGGCGGCTGAGTCAGAGGCATGGGACGATCCCGTCTTCCGCGAACGTCAGCGGCGCTTGCGTGCGGCCGCACGCGGCGAAGACCCGGTCCCCCGCGTCATTGGCGCCACACCGGCAGCCCGTTGATGCCTGGCCCCGGGCCGATGGGGAGAAGGCGGTCCCGCAGTCGATGGGGCCGGATCCTGCGCATTGCCTGCGCGTTGATCGCAGCGGCGGGGCCCCATGCGGGCTTGCTCTCCGCCGTGACGCCAGGCCAATCCCCGCCCCAGCTCGGAGAGGGTCCACTGCGCAACGACACCTTCGTGCCCGTCCACGCGGAGGCCGAAGCGCTGCTGAGAGAAGGTGATGAGCAGCTCGCGGCCGCCCGCAACGCAGGGAAGGCAATCCCCCCTACCGCCCTCGACGCGTGGCGGGAGGCGATCCAGATCAGTGCGGCAACCGACGCGGTTGCGGTCATCCCAGCGGACAATCCCGCCGAGTGGCCAGATCCCGGCGGGATGCTGGCCCGGCGCCACTCCGCCCCAAGCCTCGCCGTTCACATGCGGCTGACGGAGCTTGGGGAGCAGGGATACCGCGCATGGTTGGAGCGCTTCGCCCCCCTGGCTGCCGACTCGCTCGCCGCACTGCCCTACGACCCGCGGGCGCTGGCCCGCCTGGAACGGGTCTACCCGGGAACTCCGGCGGCCGCGATCGCCGCCCTGCGACTGTCCGACGGCGCCCGCGAACAGGGCCGGCTCGACCGGGCCCGCAGCTACCTGGAGCGCGCCCGCCAGCACGGAGCCAGCCTC
>CAYWNK010000420.1:0-3822 GCA_964459495.1 uncultured Planctomycetaceae bacterium | reverse complement strand
CCCTAGGCCCGCCCCCCCATCACGGAGACAGACTCACATCTGTGGCCCTCGGGAGCTCGCTGAGCGAAAACCCTGGGCCTACAACCAGTCCAGCTCCGCCTGCGGCGGTGGGCGCACTGGCGCGAAGCCGTAGGGCTCTGTCCGCAAGCCCAGGTGAGTCAGGACCCGCCTGATCGTTACGGCCTCTGTGATCGACGAGATCATGTGCCTCCACCTCCGCAGCCGGGGCACTGCAGCACGTCCTCCCCGAACACACGCAGCAGGAGCTCCGCCCAGCTGAGATTCGGTGCTCGGGCCCCTCTGCTCTCGGCCGAGGGGCAACCTGGCCGTCGCCCAAGGCGATCTCGATGCAGCCCTAGGCCACTTCCAACAATCCAAGCGCATCCGGGAACAGCTGGCAGCCAGTGACCCGAGCAATGCCACATGGCAACGCGACCTCTCTTACTCCCTTACGAAGCTGGCTCAGTTGCATGCGAAGCTAGGGCGCTGGACTCAAGCTCTATTTTTTGCAGAGCAGAGCTTGGCCATCGATGAACGCCTCGCTGCGATGGACCCCACGAAGGTGACTCGGCAAAAGGACGTTCAAATCAGCCGCAGGCTTGTGGAGTGGATCCAGAAAGCGATGGGAGACTAAGGCGACTTTGCTAGCGGGGTGCGGAAGGGAGATTCTCGGGCGAGCGGGCTCTATGGAATGCATCGTTGGCCTGCACCTGGAGACCTTCGGGGGAATCGCCCAGAGTATGCCGCCCCTGAGGGATTCTTGCCCCCGGGCGGAGAGGTCCGTGCCCAGGGTGTGGATCGCCTGCAGGTCGTGCACGATGGTTCGGGTTGGAAGCTAGCTTCCTCGGCGACCCAGTTCGCGGGCGAGGGCGTGTGCTTGCCCCCTCGCTTGCTGGCCAGGAACGTTAGGGCAAGATGGGGACTTCGGCCGCGTCGGTGAAGGCCACCAAGCCACTGACGCCTTGTCGGAACCAGAACTGGGCGTAGAGCCGGTCACCAGGTACGAGGCCTAGGCCAAGGATCTCTGCGTCGCTTAGGGCTTGCACCAGGACCCCGTCGCAGTCGCCCGGCCCTTGGGTCGATGAGATGACTCCCATGCGGACGATGGGCGGGCCGACGCAGTTGAAACCACCTTGGAAGGGGCTGCTCCCAACGAAGGGAGTGAAGGCGGGCGTCTGGCCGTGGAAGAGCAAGCCAAACTGGTTGGGATGAATGTTGTCTCCGCGGAAGACGATGTCTCCGGGACCCCCAAGGGATGCTTGGCCTTCGATGACCATGCGCGGCACGCACTGGTCGATAGTCGGTTGGCTCTGACAGTAAACCGCTGCACCCGCGGTCCAATTTGCATCAAAGGGCAGGGCGCCCATGTCGGCCGGGCTACCGTCCGGATCCAGGGGAGCCGTGGGGCTTGCACTGTCGATGCTCGGAGACCCCGTCATGAGGTGGAGGTCGCTCCCCGCTGGCCCGAAGAGCAAAGGGTCTTGGTCGATGTTTCCCGGGCCGGCTGCACCGCCTTCTACGTTGCTATAAGCGATGTCGATACCCGGCTGAGTCGGCACCGGACCATTGCTCCAAACGATGCTGCTCCGATGCGTGCCACCGGCAAGGCCGCCGAAGCTGAATACGGCCGCGTTGCCAACAATGCTGCAGCGATCGGTAGAGCATGATTGAAGTCCGCCGGCCTCCTCGGCGAAGTTCGAGCTAACCTGACATTGCACGAGGGTGGACGCGCCTGCGCCTCCGCCACATGAGGCAAAGAGGGGAGCCCCGAACCCCTGAGCCTCGTTGCCGTGGATGCGGCTCTGACGGGCGGTGCAGTTGAAGAGTCCGCCGCCGCAGCCGGGGCTAGTCCCGGTCCCGCCTGCGATGTTGTTGAGCACTTCGCAGTTGGTCAGAGTGCACCCAATAGCGCCGCCACCGTTACCGCAGCTGACATTGCCGATGAGCAGGCAGTCCTGAAGATCACAACCCGTCGCCGCGCCCCCGCCTCCACTCAGGTCGGCACAGCCGGTATTGTTGCGAAACTCGCAGCCGACGGCCGTTGCCGCCGAAAGCGCCCCACCAAACTGGGCCGAGTTCCGTTCGAAGGTGCAGCTCACATAGGTCCCCCCACTCGCCGCTCCGCCGAACAAGGTTGTGTCGAAGGTGCCGAAGACAGCGCCGTTGTTGACGAATTCACAGCCCGTCGCCTCTAAAGGGCCTTCGGCAAGAATTGCTCCTCCGCTTCCTCGCCCGTTGAAGGTGCCCGGCGAATTGCCTTCGAATTCGGTCTGTAGCAGGTTGGTGCCTAGGGAGTCACTTGAGCAGTACAAGGCGCCACCGCCTCCGCTGGATTCGGCAGAGTTGCCTTCGAAGCGCGAGCTGTCGATCGTGACGCTCGCATTGGTGCCGATCGCAATTCCTCCTCCGAGTCCTTGTTGGAACTGGCCCGAGGCTTCATTTCCGCGCAGCCCGCAGGCGCTCATGGACAAGGAGGCAGAGCTGACAAAGATGCCGCCGCCAAGCTCGGCTTGGTTTGACTCCAACGTGCAGGAAAGTAAGAGCGGCGAGCCACCCTCGATCGCGATGCCACCTCCGCTGCCAGCTACATTGCCGAAGATGACGAGCTGCTCAAGGCTTGGGCCTGCGTTGGTGCATCGAATGCCCCCGCCAAGGGTACTTGAACCTGAAGAGGACCCGGTACCACCGGTGATCGCAAATCCACGCAGGATGCTGAATGCCCCTTCTCCGTTTTGAAAGGTAACCGTGCTTCCCAAGGAAGCACCATCCAGTACGGGGACGGGACTGGAGCCACTACCGTCCACCAAGATTTGCTTGCCCTGGAAGTCGATCTGTTCGAAGTAGACCCCGCTGGCGACGAGCACGCGATCTCCATCCACCGTAGTCGGTGCATCAATGGCGGCTTGCAGGCTCGTGAAGGGATCGAGTGCGGTGCCCGTTCCAGGGGGAACCCCCGTAGCGTCGACAAACCATGTCGACTGAGCTAGACCGGGACAGGTAAGCGTGAAGAGGACGAGCAGGAATCGCATTGGAAACGCAGTGGGCCAGCGATAAACAGTGGAACTCTACTCACCCTACCAAAGCTTTCAGATCGTGCATGGGTGAATGACCAAAGCCACGACAACGCCCTCGCCCACTCGCAACCCAAGCCGATCAAACTCTCAGCTTGGAAGCCCTGTATCCTCAACAATGATTGCGATGAATCGAAATTGCTGCATGGGTCCAGACGACCGATCCCCCTTCTCACTGCGAGCGCTCTAGATTCACCCATGGTCGCGTGTCGCCCAGCATGCGCTGCGCCAATGCTCGCTTGCTCCTGCCTATTTTCGCCTTCATCGCAACAAGCCGGTGCCCACGCGCAAAGCGATTGCTTCGTGGCTTCATTCGGAGCTCCACCCGGCACCGCGACCATCACCAACCGCTACATCTCGATTCAGTTTAGCCTCGAGCAATCCACGACCCGGGGGCGGAGATGCCGTCCTCGCGCAGCTGGAGGCGGCCCTGGGCCAGGGGAGGGCGCGTTACGTAGCGGCACAGGTGCTCTAGCGCCGCGCGGTCCGTGCTATCGATGCGGACTGCAGCGTGGAGAGAGAAGCCCGAATCGGTGTGACACAGTGGCGATCGGAGAGCTCGCTTGGGGAGATGGTCCAGGGAGGCCCGCTGGCGGGGAAGGGGGGCTCCGGAGTCTGGGCCTAGTGCGACTCGGGACTGGATCGAAGCAGCCTGGAGGAAAGGCAGGAGCGACTCATCTGCTTAGGCGGGGAGTAGGGAGTCCTCTCCTGGCGCAGGGAGAAGACCCTGGCTGCCAAGAAGCCGAGTGAT
>CAYWNK010000419.1:0-3884 GCA_964459495.1 uncultured Planctomycetaceae bacterium | reverse complement strand
CAGTTGCTTGCTTGGGGGCTGGGGATCGCGGAACGCATGCCCTCCTTCAAGCTCTAGCTCAAGCTCTAGGGCGGCCCGGTGGAGGCTGAGGATCCCCTCGGCCTGCTCGGGGTGCAGAGAGCAGAATGCCTCAATCGACATGTCCTCTAGGCCCAGGTACTCAGCGTACAGGCGTTCGGCCTGCTTTTCCTGATGGGGCTGCATAGGGGCCGCGGGGCGGGACTGCGAGGTCCTACGACTTCCGTGGGTCACGGTGACCTCGATTTTCAGGGTCGTTTGGTGCAGATCGGCTGTGCTCGAATCTCTGCAGTTGAGCTGTGCCCCCAGGCCCTTTTCTCCAGAGGGCTGAAACCTCCTGTGCCGTGGCGGGAAGGACCCGGTGACCTCGCCGCAATCACCGTTCCTAGACACCATGAACCACCTCTCGCCAGCTCTAAGCTATGCAGCCCTCCTCGTTCCGGCTCCGGCCCTTTCCCAGGGTCCCGGCTACTTGCCCAGTGCCATCGAGCACGTCACCACGCCGGATTTCGCCGTCCTGGCGTACAACCAGTCGGGGGTCGATCTCCGCCGTGTGCGCTTTTCGGGGCCGGCTGAAAGTGACCTCGCCGTCCTGCGCGCAGGCGAGCTGGGATTGCTCCTGCGGCCAGGCCGCCTCGAGAGCTTCTTCCAAATCCGCAGCAATGTGACCGCGATCGCGACGGTCGCTGCTGGTCCGTCAGACCAGGAGCAGCTCTTGGTCGCTTCTCCGGCGGACTTGGAGGTTCTCGCCTGCGACCCGATGTCGATCGATCTGCATTCTCCCAGCACCACGACGTTGGTCCAGAACAGCGATGCTTGGTCGACCACCAGGGGGATTTGGGTGCAGTACCGGTTTTCGGCGAGGTTCAAGAGCTCGCTTGGTTGGACTACAACGGCTCCGGGGTCGACGAGATGGTCTGGCGCTTTTCCAACGCGATCGGGATCCAGGACGCCCAGACCGGGGAAGTGCTGGTGGCCCTGGCGGCCAATTCCACCGAGCACATCACCGCGTTGATCGAGCCTGGAACCCCTGACCGGCTCGCGTGGACAACTCAATCGAACACCGAAGAAGCCAACCCAGTGCTGGCCATCTTCATGATGGGGGCTTTGACCTCTTGGACGGAAATCGTTGGCGGCCAGCCAGCGGCCCTGGTGCCGATCCACTCCACCGATGGAGCTTCCGGCCCTGAAGGGCGTGAGGTCATGGCCGTTTCTGCAAGCGATCCCTACGGCTTCATTCCGTGCACGACGGGCGCCGGCATTCTTCAGAATCCTGTTCCCACGCCGGTTGGTTGGCAGGGGGGAACGTCGCGGACCTACGGGATGACAGGGCCCCTGGGGCTATCGGGGATGGAAACGTGGCGGCCACATCGGGGGACTTCGATGGGGACGGGCGAGACGACGCGAGCGCGATCGATGAGGTGCTTGCTGGCCGCCGGGATGGCGACGATCGAGCCTTCGGCGACGAGCAGAATCCACGGTCGGCCGGCGCTCGGAAGCAGAATGAGCAGGCCGCCATTGTTCGGGATCAGCTGGAGCAAGGTGGCCGGATCCCAGGCGCCGGAGTCCAGCAGCCTCGCCAGGCTGCCAGCTTCGCCAAAGCGTGCGATCGTGGTCAACGCCCCAGGTTCGTCGCCCAGGGCGAGGTGGAGGCTGATCACGCCTTCCAATAGCTCGCTCTGGTCGCGCATGTAGACGAGCCCTCGCCCGGCCTCGCCAAGGTTTGTTTCCAGCCAACGGGTCCGAGCGTTCTCAAGCTCGGCCAGGGCTTCCCTTAGCGCCTCTTCCGCCTCGGGGAAGTGGGCGCCTTTGACCCGTGCGGCTTCCGCTAGGCCTGCGCCAAGCGAACCAGCCCTGTGCCGGAGTTGATCGAGTGCGGCTCTAGCCTGGGCGACTCCGTGGCGGGCAAGGGCAGGAGCGCCACGGGTCCGTGCGAGATTGGCGCGCTCGACGTACAGCAGTCCCATGGCCAATGCGTCGATGCCAAATGCTCGAACCGCTTCTTCCATGAGTTCCTCGGCCAGCTCTGTGCGCCCCGCCATTCGGATGAAGCGCACGGAGTCTGCGAGCCATTGGCTCATCTTGTCTGCGGCCTCGTTGCGCTCGGCTTCCGTGTAGCCTGCGATCCGAGGGTGGTCGAAAAAGGCAAGTCGTGCCTCGCGACGACTCGCCCTAGCGGGCCAGTGCTCGGCGGTGTCAAGCTCGTGCAGGAGTACGCCGAAGTACCAGTCAAGATCCGCGACGGTGAGCTTGGCCGCGGGGGGATCCCAGCCATAGGCTTCTATGGCTGCCTGGACTTTGGGTGGGGGGCTGTACCGCTGACCGTGGGAAGGTCCTTGGCGAACAAGTATTGGCGTTGCGGGATCGCAGCGGGATCCTCGGAGATCTCCAGACGGGGCCCCGGATCCTCCGACTGGGTCCATGCCCAGGGGGTGCTCAGCGAGGCGAGAAGTCCAAACGCGAAAAGACATCGACCGGCGCGGGCGGCCGCTGCGTGGAGAGGACTTCGTAGGTCCATCGGATACTCGACCAGGTTCGCATCTGCTCCAGGGCAGCGGGGGAGGGCTGCCAGATCGGTTCCTCCAGAGGGCCGGAGGTCAGCGGAGGGACGTCCAGAGGAGCATCAGCATACACGTGGATCAGGAGCTGCTCGCCGGCCTGCAGTTTGGTGGGGGCATGGAACTCTCCGAAGTCCTGGACTGGGCCGAATGGGATGGGCTGGTCGCTCAGGATCACGCGGGGACCATCTCCGGGCCCATTCGGTTGGCTCCGGGTCCAGGCCTCAAGGGCGAGTAGGCCAGCGCCTAGCATCACCATGCAAATCGCGGCGAGTGCCATCCAGTTGCCTTGCTCCGATGCCGAGATCAGGCCTTCGGAGGTGAAGATCTCGCGGACCCGGTGAGCGTCTTCTGGGTGTTCGACTTCGAGATCCGTGTAGGGTCCTGCCTGGTGGCCGCCTTGGTACTCCTCGGGGGGCGGCCCGCTGGAGTCGAGCAGTTCTTGAGCATCGCACAGCTGGCGGTACGCCTTCGCAAGGGGGGCTGACGCGGCGATGCGCGCCTGCACTTCTGGTTCTAGGAATGGCCGCGTGCCCGTCATGAGATCCTCGAGCAAACGCTCGTCGGAACTGCTGAGGGGGGACGGTTCTAAGGGCTCCATGTCCACGTCATTGCTCCGTTGCGAAGGGGCGCAGGCGGGCCGCGAGACTCTTGAGCGCGCGGTAGTAGCGGGTCTTGGCGGTGTTGGTCGGCATGGCGAGACCTAGGCCGATGTCTTCGAAGGACTGGTTTTCCAAAATGCCGGCGGTGGACGACACTGCGCGTTCCATCATCCAGCTTGGCCAGGGCCTCTTGGACCCAGCTGCGCGTTCGGCCGCGGCGAGCAGGTCTTGGTCTTCCAGGGGCGCTGTGTGTTCTTCGATGCTGCTCTCCTTGGGCCGCAGCTGGATGCGCTTGTAGCTCATCCGAAGGACAAATCCCCAGGCCCACGTCTTGAACGAGGTCGTCCTCGCGGCCTGTTAGGGCTGCACCCAGCTGGCGCCGCCGGACACGAACCATGCGCGGTACGCACGCAAGACGCCGGGCAACCTCGGCTTCTGCACCACGCTCAACCGCGCTGCGGCCGCCACCAGAGCGTCGTCTTGGTCGTATCGCTTCAAGCCCGGGGTCCCACCGCCCACAACGATACCGGATCCCCATCCTCCGAGCCCAGGGCATGGATCCGACCCAGAGATCCCGTGAAGGTAGGGATCCGGGTGCATGTAGCGCGCCCCGAACCGTGGCCAGGGATGCGGTGTGCTGGGAAAGCCCCAGGGTGCGGAGGGGATGCTGCCCATGCCGGGGAGTTCCTGCGGGTAGGGCTGGAGT
>CAYWNK010000418.1:0-3886 GCA_964459495.1 uncultured Planctomycetaceae bacterium | reverse complement strand
CCGGGGAAGGGCTATCCGTTGCGTATGGCCAGGCCCCTGCGCACCCACTACAACCGGCCCAGTCGAGTTCGGAGGCGGCACCGGACCTGGGTGACGGCCATGGTTTTGGCCACAGCGGCCTGGATGACCTGGTGGCTGGCGATCGTCGTGCATCGATTTGCGCCCGGCTATGCGCCCGGGTGGCCCTGGGTCTATGGGATCGCTGGAGCCTTTGCGGCGGCGGGGCTGGGCTTTGGGCTCTTCACCGTCCGGGCCCGCACGATCTGGGTCTTGCTCGCCAGCGTCCCCATCGTAGCCAACAGCAGCCTGCTCCTCGTACCGGTGCTGCTGCACGAGGACGTGGTGCGCGCGCTCGATTCCGGACCCTTGGAGTCTCCCGACGCCCAAGCAGAACTCGGCAGCGGCCCAGCGGCCCCGCCACAGGACCAACCGATCGGCAAGTAGGGCTGGGGGGCACGCCCCCCCCCCACGCCACGAGAAACGCCAGCTGGCGCTGCGGCTACGACACCGGCAGCGGCTCAGAGAGATAGAGCATGATCGCCCCCGTGATCGCCGTCACGACGGTGGCCACGATCACGATCAGACCCGTGCGACCGTGAAGCCGGCGCCAGGACATGCGCCGCCAGGTGAGAACACCGAGAACGATCGGGATCAGGAACGCGGCCGTGGTCACTCGGGCCAAGTTCAGATGGAAGGTCGTGATCCAGCCCGCCGCCTCCAGGTCGTAGAGCTGGCCCAGCTTCAGGGCGTAATAAATGGCCGCACCGAGACCCGCCACCGCCAGGATGACGCTGAGCACGTGGGCCCGGCGCTTGTGGTGGTGACCCGTCCAGGCCGCGGCGAGGAGCAGCACGACCGTCAGGCCGAGGAACCCGAAGAACAGTCCGAGCGGCCCCATCGCCTAGCTCGCCTCCCACAGGCCGACCATCTCACCCGAGGGCGAGCGCCGCATCAGGTCGTCGACGGCCGCCCGCGGGTCCTTGCCCTCGAAAAGCACTTCGTGCACCTGCTGGGCGATCGGCATGGAGACCCCCGCCAGCTCAGCCTCCGGTCCAAAGAGTGCCTTGGTGGTCCAAACGCCCTCGGCCACCATGTTCATCTCGTCGAGGATCTGCTGCAGCGAACGCCCCTCGCCCAGGGCCTGCCCCACGGCGCGGTTGCGGCTGTGCTTGGAGAAACAGGTCGTGCATAGATCGCCGATGCCCGCCAGCCCGAAGAAGGTCTGTGGGTCAGCGCCGCGCTTCTTGCCAAAGCGAGCCATCTCCACCACCCCACGGGTCACAACGGCTGACTTGGCGTTGTCGCCCAGGTCCAGGCCGTCGCAGATGCCGGCAGCGAGAGCGATCACGTTCTTGAGGGCTCCCCCTAGCTCGGCTCCATAGGCGTCGCCATGGGTGTAGACCCGGAAATGGTCGCTGGCGAAGGCTGTTTGCACGCGTTCCGCGAAGGCCTGATCAGAGCAGCCAGCCACCAGGGACGCGGGCAGCCCACGGGCCACCTCTTCGGCGTGACTCGGGCCGGTCAATACGCACAAGGGCCGCTCGCCGAGCACCTCCCGCAGCACCTCGCTGGGCGTGCGAAAGCTCTCGATCTCCAGCCCCTTGCTCGCGGTCACCATGGGCACCGCGCCCTTGAGCGCGTCCTCGAACTTGGCCGCCACCCCGCGCAGGAATTGGGTCGGAACGACGCTGACGATGAAGTCGACGCCATCCGCCGCCGCATGCGGATCGGCCTGAACCTCGAGGTTGTCGGGGAACGGGATGCCCGCCAGGAAGCGCTCGTTCGAGCGCGACTTGCGCATTTCCTCCACCTGTTCGGGGAAGGCGCTCCAAAGAACGGTTTCGATGCCGTTGCGGGCGAGCAGCAGGGCCAGGGTCGTGCCCCAGCTGCCGTCCCCTAGGACGAGAACGCGACGGGTTGTTGCGGGTTCCATGGTGGCTCAGGCAGGGGTTTGCGCGGGGGGATCCTCTGTCCCCGCTACGCTCGCAGAGTTCGCGCTGACGGCACCGGGTCCCGGGCCGCCGGTCTTGGGTTCCTCGCCGCGCAGCAGGCGCGCAAGGTTGGAGCGGTGACGGACTACGATCAGCAGGGCGAGACCCAGCATGCCGTAGAGCAGTGGTCGATCGCCGGGGTGACGCACGGCAGCTGTGATGGGAAAGGAAACCCCCATCAAAACCGAAGCGAGGCCCACGTAACGAGTCGCCTTCAGGGTCGCGAGCCAGACCAGGCCGCCGACCGCGAAGAGGAGCGGGTCGAGCGCAATCAGCGCGCCGCAGGCGGTCGCAACGCCCTTGCCCCCTCGAAAGCCCAGGTAGACGGGGAAGCAGTGGCCCAGCACCGCCGCCGCTCCACAGCTGAGCGCCACGGCAACGGGCCCCAGTGCTCCGCCGGCCGCCACCAGGGGAGCCAGCAGTCCGGCGGCCGCATAGCCCTTGAAGCAGTCCAGCAGGAACACCATGAGGCCCAGGGGCTTGCCCAGCACACGCATCGCGTTGGTAGCCCCGATGTTGCCGCTGCCGACCGAACGCAGGTCGACGCCTTTGACCATCCGCACCGTCAATAGCCCGAAGGGCACCGCCCCCAGGAGGTAGCTGGCAGCCAAGGCAGCCCAAAGGGGCAGCTGGGTCGCGGACTCGAGAACGCCGAGCATGAGTCTGGGCAGGCTACCCCGGGCCCTGCCCCCTATCCATATCCATATGGCGGGGGGGCTTGCGTCGTCGGGCCCGGGGACCGGTAAACTGCGCGGCGTGACCGCACCCCAAACGACCGCCCTGTCCCCCGTCGGAGTGGATGCGGGCGGCACCTTCACCGATCTGGCGGCCGTGGATCCTTCTGGCGAGGTCCAGGTGGCCAAGGTCCCCAGCACCCCCGCCGACCCTGGCCGTGCGATTCTCGATGGGTTGGAACGCCTGGCGAGCCCTGGGGCCGGCCCCGACGCTGCGACCGCCCAGGAATCGGCGGCGAACCGCCCGGTGGTCCACGGCACGACCGTCGCCCTGAACGCTCTGCTCACCGGCCGCACCAGCCCCACCGCGCTCATCACGAATCGGGGCTTTGTCGACCTCATCGAGATCGGACGCCAGGACCGGCCCGAGCTCTACGCCCTGCATCCCCTGCGCCCGGCGCCACTCGTGCCCCGGGAGCTGCGCTTTGAGGTTTCCCAACGCTCTTGGCCCGACCCTGGCGGATCCGGGATCGTCGAGGTAGAGCGACCCAGCGACGCGGACCTCAAAGCCCTCGCCAAGCGCGTGGCCAAAAGCGGCGTCCGCACCGCGGCGGTTTGCCTGCTCCATTCCTACGCCGACCCCGAGCCCGAACGGCGGGTGGCTGCGGCCCTGCGCGCGGCGGGCGTCCACCCAACCTGCTCGGGCGAGCTCCTGCCCGCCTACCGGGAATACGAGCGCTTTGCGACCGCCGTCGCCAACGCCGCGCTGGTGCCCTTGGTCAGCGAATACCTGGAGCGCCTTGGCCGGTCGATCCCGGGCGGACTCTCCGTCCTCCAGAGCGCGGGCGGGACCCTGCCCGCCAGCGTGGCCGGGGCGGAGCCCGTCCGCATCCTGGCCAGCGGCCCCGCAGGCGGGGTGATTGGAGCCGTGCGCGCTGCCGGCCAGGCCGGCCTCGGAGCCCTGCTGACCCTCGACATGGGCGGCACCAGCACCGACGTGGCCTTTCACGATCCTGGGGCCGGGGTCACCGGCGCCAGCACCGGGTCCAGCGTCGGCGGTCAGCCGATCGCGGTCCCCTCCCTGGACCTCGCGACCATCGGCTGCGGGGGCGGCAGCCTCGTGCGCGTCGACGCGGGCGGCGTCCTGCGGGTCGGCCCCGAGAGTGCGGGCGCCGATCCCGGCCCGGTCGCCTACGGGCGCGGGCAAGAACCAACCGTGAC
>CAYWNK010000417.1:0-3899 GCA_964459495.1 uncultured Planctomycetaceae bacterium | reverse complement strand
GCGGGCCGACGCCTTCATGTCTGTCATTCTCGACCGCCTGCTCGGACTGGCCGCGATGGGCCTTGTGGCCGCCGCCGCGGTTCTGTCCAACGGGGACCGCTTCGCACAACTGCGCCTGCCGGTGTCCCTTCTGGCTGTGGCGATGGGGTTTGGCCTGCTGGCGCTCGGAAGCCTGCGCCTGCGGTCCTGGATCGGGCTCGACAGCTGGCTGGGCAAACTGCCCCAGGGCGAGCGCCTGGTGCGCCTCGACGGGGCCATCCGGGGACTGGCCCAGCACCCTTGGGAGGTGCTGATCGCCATCTTGCTTTCGGTCGGCAACCACCTGGGCGCCTCGTTGATGTTCGCCGTGCTGGGCCATGCTCTCGGGGCGGATCTCTCCGTCCTGGACTACATCTGCATCGCGACGGTGGTGAACACCCTGACCGCCGTGCCCATCTCCCCGGGCGGGCTGGGGGTGGGGGAGGTGCTCTCCGGCTCCCTGTTTGAAATCGCCGGCGAATCCTTCACGCTCGGGGTGGCCACCAGCATCACCTACCGCATCTGCCTGGCCCTGCTGGGGCTGGTCGGAGGGCTGGTTCTGCTGGCTCCAGGGGGAAAAGCCATGCGCTCCGACTTCGAAGCGGCTGAGCGGGAGCTGGGCGCTGGGGTTTGACCCGCGCCCCGGGAAAGCATCCAATGCACGCTAACGGCTCCGGGGACGGAGCCGTTTCCTTGCCCCTCTAGCCGCCGCCACGCCACCCACCTCCCTCTTCCGCATGAGCCTGCTCGTCATCGGCACCCTCGCCTACGACACCATCGAGACCGAAACGGACCGCCGGGAGGATGCCCTGGGCGGGTCAGCGATGTACTTCTCGCTGGCCGCCTCCACGTTTGCCAAGCCCCAGCTGGTGGGCGTAGTGGGGGAGGACTTTCGGCCCGAGGACCTGGCCCTGCTCCAGCATCACGGTGTCGACACGGCCGGCGTGGAGACCGCCGCCGGCAAGACTTTCCGCTGGGGAGGCCGCTATGAACCCGACTGGAACACGCGCCACACTCTGTTCACCGAACTGAACGTCTTCGAGCACTTCCAGCCCAAGGTGCCCGCCGGCTTCCGCGGCGCGGACTGGGTGTTTCTGGCCAACGCCCACCCGGCCATTCAGATGCAGGGGCTCGAACAGGTGGAAGCGCCCAAGTTCGTGGTCGCGGACACGATGAACCTGTGGATCGATATCGCGCGCCCTGACCTGGACAAGCTGCTGCGCAAAGTCGACGGGCTCATCCTCAACGACGAGGAGGCGCGCATGTTGACGGGCGAGAACAACCTGATCAAGGCCGCCCAGAAGGTGATGGGCATGGGCCCGCGCTTCGTGATCCTGAAGAAGGGTGAGCACGGCGCGTTCCTGATGGGGGAGGGTGTGCACTTCTCCCTGCCCGCCTATCCGGTCGATACCGTGATCGATCCCACCGGCGCTGGCGACTGTTTCGCGGGCGGCTTCATGGGCTGCATCGCGCGGGCTGACAACATCGATCCGCAGACCATGCGCAAGGCCATGCTCTACGGGACGGTGACAGCGAGCTACTGTGTGCAGGGCTTCAGCGTCGAGGACTTGGCCAAGCGCACGGAGCAGGACGTCGAGGCGCGCTACTCGGAACTGCTGTCAATCGTCACGGTCTAACGGGTCGATGGAGCTCCCAGACGAGAGCCACCGGCGCCTGTTCATCGGGCTGGGCCTCGACGAAGAGGGGGCCGAGCGCCTGATGCGGCGGGTGCGGCCATTTCTCGATGGCGAGGGGATCCGGGTTTATGAGCCAAGGGATCTCCATCTGACCCTGGGCTTCCTCGGCTCGTTTCCCGAGGAGCGCCGGCCGCAGCTCCAGCGGATTCTTCAGGAGGAGATTCGGGGGCTCGATGCCCCCGAGCTTGTCCTTGGCGGGATCGGCGCCTTTCCATCCAACGAGGAGCCCGTGGCGGTCTACGTGGGGGTCAAGGAGTCAGACGAGGTGCCGGGCAGACTTTGGGCCCTTCGGAACCGTGCCTGGCAGGCGGCTCTCTCCCTGGGCTGGCGGCCCCAACCCGCGGAGCGGCGCGGCTCTTTCCGACCCCATGTGACCGTGGCCCGTATGCCCCGTGGTTCCAGCGCTCCGCTGGATGCGGGGCTGGCAAGGCTGGATTTCGACCAGCGCTGGCTGCCCGTCGACGTGCACGTTGTGGAGTCGAGGCCCGGTCGGCCCGAAGAGCGCTACCGCAGCCTGGCGGCCATCCCTTTGGTGGTCAGGCCCGGCTGAGGGGCCGCCAGCGGCCCTGGATCCAGAACCTGCGAGAGGACCCGCAACCGGGAAGGTCTTTCTCCGGTTGGAACAAGAGAATGCTTGGGCCTGCAGGGGCTTTGAGCTACTCTTTCCCTAACAGAACGCAACCGCACGCTGTCGCCGGGCACCACCGCACGGCATGGCCTCCGAAGGCAGCCTCCAGGGCGCATTTGGGGCCTTGTCACCCGGCTCATCCAGATGGAACAGCGCCAGCCCGCCTCTCCGTGAGGCATTGAGTACGAAACATGAGCACCCGCAAGGCCAAAAGCACCAGCGCACCCGCAGGCGGGCGCGACAACGACGTCCCGGCAAGCCCCGAAGCCCGCAACAAGTCGCTGACCGCCGCCCTGGGCGAGATCGAGAAGAGCTACGGCAAAGGGGCGATCATGCGCCTCGGTGACGACAGCCACATCCGCGACATCGAGGGCATTTCCACCGGCTCGATCAGCCTCGACCTGGCCCTGGGGGGCAAGGGAGTGCCCAAGGGGCGGGTCGTCGAGATCTACGGTCCGGAGAGCTCGGGCAAGACGACCCTGACCCTGCATATCGCGGCGGCGGCCCAGAAGAAGGGCGGTATTTGCGCCTTCGTCGACGCCGAGCACGCCCTGGACCCGGGCTACGCCCGCAAGCTGGGCGTCAAGCTGGATGACCTCCTGGTCAGCCAGCCCGACAATGGCGAGCAGGCCCTGGAAATCGTCGAAACCCTGGTGCGCTCGAACGCGGTCGACGTGGTGATCGTCGACTCGGTGGCTGCGCTGGTGCCGCGGGCTGAGATCGAGGGCGAGATGGGCGACAGCTTCGTCGGTCTCCACGCTCGCCTGATGAGCCAGGGCATGCGCAAGCTGACCGGAGCTATCTCCCGCTCCAACTGCCTGGTGATCTTCATCAACCAGATCCGTGAAAAGATCGGGGTGATGTTTGGCAGCCCCGAGACCACCACCGGGGGGCGGGCTCTCAAGTTCTACTCCTCGGTTCGCCTGGACATCCGCCGCATCGGAGCCCTCAAGGACGGGGAGACGGTGGTTGGCAACCGGACCAAGGTGACCGTCGTCAAGAACAAGATCGCGCCGCCCTTCCGGAAGGTCGAGTTCGACATCATCTACAACCGTGGCATCAGCAAGGAAGGCGAACTCCTCGACCTCGGGGTCAAGGCGGGCGTTGTCCTCAAGTCGGGCACCTGGTTCTCCATGAAGCACCCCACGGACGGAGAGATTCGTCTCGGTCAGGGCATGGAACGCTCGCGCAACTTCCTGATGGATAACCCGGATCTAGCCCAGGTCATCGAAGACGCCATCTTCGCGGAGTTCGCCCCGGCGGCCGCCAAGCCGGCCCCTGCAGCCGATGCAGCGGGACCGGTGGGCTCGAGTGCCCCGGCCAAGGCACCCGCGGGACCGGCCAAGGCGCCGGCAGGAACGGCCAAATCTCCGGGGAAGGCCGCCTCGGGTCCCGGGAAGTCGCCCGTCAGCGCAGGCGCAAAGAAGTAGTTCTGCGCGAGGAGCCTGCGCTTCGGCCACCAAGGCCGGTTCCTTCGGCGGGCGGCCGGATCCCTTGGGTCCGGCCGCCTGCCTGCTGTTTGGCCTGGCCTCCCCGGCAATCCCGGGGGCCAGAGC
>CAYWNK010000416.1:0-3917 GCA_964459495.1 uncultured Planctomycetaceae bacterium | reverse complement strand
TCGTTGACCGTAGCAGTGTCCTTACAGAAATCCTTCTCGATCCAGCGATCGGCCACGACCCCGTACATGCGCTCGTCGGGGAACGGCCAGTGCCCGTAGGCGTCGCTCACCGCGAGGACCGTGAAGGACACCACCTCCCCGTTTGCCCGGGTGACCGAAACGCTGGAGCCCTCCGCCAGATCGAACTTCTCGGCCAGCCGGCGCGAGGCCACCAGGGTCCGCTGATTCTCGAAGCGCCGCCGCGCTTTGGGGTCCTGGCTCAGGGGACCGTAACCCTCCAGGCCCTTCGGGTCCGTTCCCAGCAGTAGGAACGGGACCATGACCCGGGCGTTGCCCTTCTCGATGCCGAGTACATCGGGCGCAGCGGCCAGCGCTGCGCTGAGGTCCTTGAACGGCACGTCTGGCATGCCCCGCAGCCACACCTTGTTCTCCACAGCCTCGGCCGCCCAAACGTCGACCTCCGCAGCCAGGCTGCGGGTCATCCCTTTCAGGCCCACGAGCCCGGCGGTCACCAGAGCCAGAGCCGCCGCGCTCGCGCCGACCCGTGCCGGCGACACCGCGATCGTCCGCGACGCCATCCGTCCGGCCAGGGGGGCCAGCCGCTCGAACGGTTTGGTCAACAGCACGCACAAGCCCGACAGCACCTTTGGCACGACCAGCGAGAGCAGCACCACGAGCCCGAGGAAACCGACGGCTCCCAGCAGCACCGAGATCATCTCGGCGGAGAACTCCCCGACCACCGGCACAATGACGAAGTAGAGCGCCGGCAGCAGCAGCGCGAGCAGCAGCGCGTAGAACAGCTGGAAGCCGATCGCCGCTCGCCCAGCCTGCACGTGCTCCCCGCGCAGCGCCGCCGCCTGGTCGACCCGCCCCAGCGAAGACAGCGGGTACACCGAACCGAGCAACGCCACCACGAAGCCAACGCTCGCCAAAGACAACGTCGTGCCCCAGGGAACGAAGAACCCGGTGACGACCTTGCCCGTGCCCAGCGTTGTGATACGCAGCGCAAGCAGCAGCCGCGCCAAGCCGAGTCCACCCAGGACACCAAGCACCGCGCCGGCCCCCGCCAGGATCATCGCCTCGAGCAAGAACACCCGCGCCACCTGCCAGCGCGAAGACCCCAGCGCCTGCAGGGTCCCGATCTCGCGAACCCGTTCGGTCAGCGACATCGAAAGCGTGTGGAAGATCACGTACAGGCCAAGCACCAGGGCCAGCAGCCCCGCCATCCGCACGCCCGTCCGAAACGCTCGCTCGTCTGCCGCCTGCCCCAGGATCACGCCCTGGTTCAGCTCGTAGCTGTAGCTGCCCGCCAGGCTGGTCTCGAAACGCTCGACGTCGACGGCCTGGTCGCGCTGGCCCCAGAACACGGTGCGCTGCTTTTGGCCGGGATAGAGCATTGCGCCGGCGTCGTAGTCCACCAGGACAACGCGGCCCCCCGCTCTGCGTCCCACGCCTTGGCGCGCAAGGATGCCAGTGATCTCGAATGTGCGACCCGGCGCGTCCGGCTCACGAGCACCCGCCACCGCCACCAGCTTGCCGTCGACGCACTCCCGCCGGCCGAGGCGCCGCGGCCGCTTCAAGATCACGCTGTCGCCGATGTCGAGCCCCAGCTCTTCCGCTGCGGCCAAGCCGAGCAGGGCCCCTGCGCCGGAGTCCTCGTCACTGGGCAGCTCGCCCCGCTCCAAGCTCCACGTATCGAACGCCTCGATGTTCTCAAACTCCGCGCCCACCAGCCGGAGTCGGCCCGGGTTGCGCGGGCTGCCGAGCGCCTCATCGTCGCCATTCAACTCGGGCTTCAGCAGCCAAGCGTCGTTTTGGAAGGTGCGCACCACGAGGGACATGCCGTCCATCTCCCGCAGCTCGGCCACATCCCCCGTGCCATCGGCGGGCCGCAGCTCCATGTCCGCCATCCCCTTCTGCGCCCGCACCCGGCTCAACGAAAGCACCGTGTTGATATCGAGCACCACCAGCCCCACAACGATCGCGATGCCGAGCGCGATGCCCAGGGTGGCAAAGAGGGAGCGGCCCGGGCGCTGCAGTAGGCTGCGCCGGGCAAGCGTACGTGCGACCCCCATCAGATCGCCAGGCCAGCGAGTGCGGCGTGCACGGATTCCACTGCGATGTCGGGACCGCGCAGGCCCGCTTCCGCCTGCAGCTTGCCGTCGACCAGGAATTCGACACGATCCGCAAACGCGGCGTCGCGCGGGTTGTGGGTCACGAGCATGACCGTGCGCCCGTCCTCGTCGACAGCCGCCCGCAACAGGGCCATCACCTCCGCGCCGGCCTTCTGGGAAAGGTTGCCCGTGGGCTCATCGCAGAGCAGCAGCTCCTGGCCGCCGATGAGAGCACGGGCGATGGAAGTGCGCTGCATCTCGCCCCCCGAAAGCTGGTGGGGAAAGGCTCCGAGCCGCTCGGTTAGGCCTAGGCGCTCGGCCAGCTGGGCGATCTCGCCGCTGCGCTTCTCGGGACGCGAGCCCGCGATCGCCAGGGGCAAGCCGATGTTCTCCTCAACGTTCAGATTCGGCAGCAGGTTGAAGAACTGGAAGACGTAGCCAACCGACTTGCGCCTCAACCGCGTGCGCTGGCCCGCTGTCAGGCTGGCCATATCCTGGCCCCCAAGCTCCACGCTGCCCGCCGAGGGCGCGTCGAGGCCGGAGAGCAGGTGCAGGAGGGTGGTTTTCCCTGATCCGCTGGGCCCCATGACGCAGAGGAACTCGCCCTGGGCCAGCTCGAGATCGACATCTTCGAGCACTGGCGCCTGGCTTTTCTGGTCGCCTTGGAACTTGAAGAGACGGCGTGTGCGGAGCAAAGGGTCCATGCTTGGCCAGTCTACGATCGCCACCCGGCGCCCGTTTCCACCCACTTGCACGGAACGGGACAGAACCCCTTCCGGCTACCATAGCGCCGTGGCTGGCACAGATTTGCTTGAACAGGTAGGCGAGCAGCATCCCCTGGATGCGCGCGTGAACACCACTCTGCTGGTCGCGAGCATCGCACTCTCCGTCATGCGGCTCCTGGGTTCGAACCTCGACTTCCTGATCCCCAGCCCAGAGTCCTGGCCCAGCTCCATTTGGACGCTCTTCACCACGTGCATGCTCCACGGGGACTGGCTGCACCTGCTCTTCAACGTCTTTTGGCTTCTGCGCCTGGGCACCGCGGTCGAGGGCCTCATCGGATCGACGGGCATGGCATTCTTCCTCGTCCTGACCGCTTTGGGATCCGGCGCCCTCCAGTGGGCCTTCGACGGTGCCTTCTTCGGTCTTTCGGGCATCGTCTACGGCACCTTCGGCCTCCTCTGGGCCCTCGACCGCTGGCATCCCCAAGGCAAGGATCTCATGGACGGCCAAACCAAGGCCCTCCTCGTCATCTGGTTCTTCCTCTGCCTCCTCCTCGATTCCACCGGAGCCATGCCTATCGCCAACTGGGCCCACGGCATTGGGGCCCTCCTCGGAGGGGTTCTGGGGTGGAGCCTTTCCCGCCCCGCAGATCAGCGCGGCTGGCGCTGGTTTGCCTTCCCCCTGGCCTCGATGGGCTGCCTCCTGATTCCGCTGCTCCGTACGCCAACCCCCGTCACCCTCGCCCACGCCGCTCGCCTTTTTGGCCAAGGCACCCTGAAGGTCCAAGACGGCAAGGATGCCTTCAAGCGCGGCGATCGAGCCACCGCCCAGACCCTTTTCGAAGAGGCCGAGACCATTCTCCGCGCCTCCATCGAAGTGAGCCCTTTTCCGTCCACCTATTTCAACCTGTCGATTGCCCTGGGCGGCCAGGGCAAGACCCAGGAGAGCGCGGAGATGTACAACAAGGCGATCGAGCTCGATCCGGATCTGGAGCAGAATTCGGAGCAGTGAGGGCGGCTGCGCTCCACGATTGCGCCGGCGTCGTAGTCCACCAGGACAACGCGGCACCCCGCTCTGCGT
>CAYWNK010000415.1:0-3938 GCA_964459495.1 uncultured Planctomycetaceae bacterium | reverse complement strand
GTTCCAAGCCGTGCCGGCGATGTCCAGATGGCACCAATCGGCGCCCTCTGGGACGAAATTTGAGAGAAAGGCTGCTCCTTGGCTGGATCCTGCGCCCACGGCCGGGGAGCCGATATTGGCCAGGTCCGCCGCGCGGCCCTTCATGGTGTCCTTGATGGTCTGGGTCAGGGGCAGGGGCCAGCAGTGCTCCCCCACGGCCTCCCCAGCCTCGATCAGGGCGTCCCTGAGCTCATCCGTGGAGGGATAGATGCCGCTCAACTCGTGGCCCAGGGCCGTGATCACGGCGCCCGTCAGGGTCGCGAGGTCCAGCACGGTGTCGGGCTGGATCTTCTTGCCCACGTAGCAAAGGCAGTCCGCCAGGAGCAGGCGCCCCTCGGCGTCGGTGTTCAGGACCTCGACAGTCGTGCCGTTCATCGCCGTGTGGATGTCGCCTGGCTTGGTCGCCTTCCCGTTGATGACGTTTTCCGACGAGCCCACGACCCCGTGCACCTCAAAGGGCACGTCGAGGCTGGCGAGGGCGTGAAACGCCCCCAGAACCGCCGCGCCGCCGGACATGTCGAAGCGCATCTCGTCCATCTTGGACGAGGGCTTGATCGATAGCCCGCCGGCGTCGAACGTGAGCCCCTTGCCGACGAAGGCGATCTTGCCGCGGCTCTTGCCCTTGGGCTTGTAGACCAGGTGGATCAGACGCGGCGGCTCGGCGCTGCCCTGGGCCACACCGAGCAGCAGCCCCATGCCCATGGTCTTCATGGCCTTCTCGTCGACGATCGTCGCCCGGATCTGCGGGCTACGCGTGGCCAGCTTGCGCCCCGCGGCCGCCATGTCCCGGGGGGTCATGCGGTTGCCAGGGGCGTTCTGCAGGTCGCGGGTGAACGCGTTCGCGTCCGCCAGTGCCGTGCCCACCACGATCCCGCGCTTGGTGGCCTTGTCGGCCCCCACCAGGACCATCGACTTGGCGACCGGCTTGGTCGCCTTGCTCTTGCCGTCCTGGTAGGAGTACGAACCGAGGATCACGCCCTCCGCCAGCGAGCGGCCGATCCACTCGGGATCCACCGAAACGCCCGGCAAACCATCCCCAAGCCACAGCCCACACTTGGCGACCTTGGTTTTCTCGGCGTGGCGCGCGGCCACCGCTGCAGCCCTGCGCAGGCCCTCGGCGTCGACGTCTTTCGCCTTGCCCAGGCCCACGAGGAGGACGCGCTCGGCCGGCCCGCCGGTGCACCAGGTCTCGCGCAGGCTGCGCGGCCCCGCCTCGAAGCCCTTCTGGAACCCCTTCGGAACCTCCACGCCTTCGGGAAGTTGCGCGGCTTTGCCCTCGAAGGCAAAGACGAAGAGCAGCGGGGTCTTGGCGATGCGCGGTGCGCTGGTGCTGACAATCATGGAATGCGATGAGCCGGGCCGGGATCGCCCGTGACTAGAGGTCGATGTACTTGGGCCCGCCGCCGCCCTCAGGGACCACCCATTCGATGTTCTCGTAGGGGTCGGCGATGTCGCAGGTCTTGCAGTGCACGCAGTTGCTGGCGTTGATCAGCACGTGATCGGTGCCTTCCGGCCACTCGTAAACCGCGGCCGGGCAGAAGTGCTGGCAGGGGTTGCCATACTCGGCTGTGCAGCGTTCGACGCAGATCGTCGGGTCCGGGATCAGCAGGTGCGCCGGCTGGTCTTCCTCGTGCACCGCGCCGGAGTGATAGACGTCGGTCAGCTTGTCCATGGACCCGCTGTCGTCGTAGGCGGGCTTCTCGAGCTTGGACTTGGCCACGGGCTGCATGCAGCTGTGATCCTCGTGCCCCGGGCGGCGCGCCTTCAGGCCTCGCCCCCCGGTGATCTTCTGCACGCCGAAGTCGATGGTGCCCGCGACCAGCCCCTTGGTGAAGGCCTGGCGATAGTTGCGGTGCTTCCAGAGCTCAGCGCGGGCCTCGGAGGCCTCGTAGCGGCGCGTGTAGCCCGACAATCCGGCCTCGGTGGTGTCGCCAGCAGCCAAAGCATCCGCGATCGCCTCGCCCGCCATCATCCCGGACTCGAAGGCCAGGTGGATGCCCTTGAGCGTGGCCGCATTCAGGAAACCGCCGGTGTCACCCACCAGCACACAGCCGTCCGCCTGCAGCTTGGGCTGCGAGAAGTAGCCGCCCTCGACCACGGTCTTGGCGCCGTAGCGCAGCACCTTGCCGCCCTCGAGCAGTCGCGCAATTCGCGGGTGCTGCTTCCACTGCACGAAGAGCGCATGGGGGTCGAGCTTCGCATCCCCGTGATCGAGCCCGACCACGAAACCGATCGACAGCTTGTCCTCTTCGAATCCGTAGACCCAGGAGCCGCCGTAGGCCGAGGTGTCCAGCGGGTAGCCTCCCGTGTGGATCACCTTGCCCTGCATCTGTTTGCCAATCTCCGGCGTGACCTGCCAGAGTTCTTTGATGCCGGTGCCGTAGGTCTGCGGGTTTTTGCCCTTCATCAGGCCCAGGCGCTCGTCCTTGAAGAGCTGCTTGGCCAGGCTGCCGCGGGTCCCCTCCGCGAACACCGTAACGTCGGCCAGGATGCGCATGCCCGGCTCGTAGCTTCCCTTCTTCTCGCCTTCCTTGGCGATGCCGCTGTCGCGGGTGACGACGCCGAGCACGCGGCCGCTGTCGTCCTGCAGCACCTCAGCGGCGGGGAAGCCCGCGTAGATCTCGATTCCGTCGGCCTCGGCCTTCTCGGCCAGCCAGCGCACCATGCGGTTCAGGCTGACGATTCGGTTGCCGTGGTTTTTGAGCTGGGGCGGGCAGAGGAGCCCACGCAGGGTCAGGTGCTTCCCGTTCGGGCGCAGCACCTCGGCCCAGTCGTCCCCGACCACCGGACCAGCCGGGAAGCCGTCCGCCTCGTAGTTGGGGAACAGCGCCTTGAGCCCGCGGGGATTCATCACCGCGCCCGACAGCGAGTGGTGGCCGATCTCCTCCGCCTTGTCGATCACGAGGATCGTCTTCTCGGATTCCCCCGCCGCGGTGAAGCGGCGCTGGAGCTGGATGGCGGTGGCGAGCCCGGCGGGGCCGGCGCCCACAACGAGCACGTCGACGGGCAGCTCTTCCCGCTCCACATCGGACGAGTTGAGTGAAGTTTGGCGCGGCGTCATGGGGTTCCCTGGCCTGCCCCTAGGGGCGAAAAAGGAGGGCGGCGAGGATACCAGGGGCAGGCCCCGGGAGCGAGCACGAGACCGTCTTCCCAGGACAATGCGGCCCGCTGTCGCGGGCCCAATTCAGGGCCCCCTTCAGGACCCCGCCCGGCGCGCCAGAATTCGGCTACGAACGGTCCCCGATCCAGTGGTGGCCGTCGCCGTAGACCTCTTTCTTCCACACCGGCAGCCGCTCCTTCAGGGTGTCGATCAGGTGGCGGGCAGCCGCGAACGCGCTGTCCCTGTGCGGGCTGGCGACCGCGATCACCACCGAAGGTTCCCCGACCCCCACCGTGCCGGTGCGGTGGGCGCAAAGCATGCGCAGCCGACGCGTGGCGGGATCCCGCGCCGGCGCCGCCGAGCCCGGTCCGTGTTGCTCGAGACAGTCGGCAAAGATGCGCTCCATCTCAGGGCCGGCCATCGCGGTGAACGCCTCGTAATCGAGGCGCTCGACGCTCTGGCCCCGGTTCGTTTCCCGGGTCATGCCGGTGAACGTGATCAGCGCGCCGCAGCTGGGGTGGGCAACCTCCGCCCCCAGCGCTGCGATGTCGAGCGGCTCCGCGCACAGGCGAAACACCCCGCGCTCGTAGTCACCGACCTCCGGGCCGCCTGAGCCCCCACAACCTCCCGAGACAGGGGGGAGCAGGGCCACCTCGTCGCCGGACCCGATCACCGTGGTGTCGGGCGCGTAGCTCGTGCCCACCACCCCAGCCACATGGGCCAGCGATCCCAGCTCAGGCCGGCGCCGCGCAAGCTCCGCCTTCAAATCCCCCATGGTCAAGCCCTCGGGGAGATCGTC
>CAYWNK010000414.1:0-3950 GCA_964459495.1 uncultured Planctomycetaceae bacterium | reverse complement strand
ACCTCCCCCTCAACCGCCACCCGCCCCAGGGCCGACAGGCGCCTGGAGATCTCGACCGTGAGCTCCCCCACGGTGACGACGCCGCGCCCCTTGGGTTCCGCGCTACGGGCTCCGCGCTCGGCACTCGGCCGAGCCCCCCGCGCTGCGCCACGCCTGGCACCCGCGCCCCTGCGGCTACGGGAACGGGGCGCCGGACCGCCGCCGGGCACATCGTCGAACAGACTCATGCACCCGTTGTGGGCACCGGAAGCGGCCGAGTCAACCGCCAGCGGGAGCTTCGCTCGAATCGGAGGCAGCCTCGCGACCCAAGGGCTGCGAGGGAGCTTCCGCTTTCCGCGCGGCGGGCTCCGTCCCTTCGGCTGCTCCGCCAGCACCCTCCAGCCCGGGCAGACCCGCCTCCACCCACGCGGAACCGTCGGCGCGGGGCATCACGATTCGGTAGCGCCCGTCAAGGAACGGCACGCGCTGATCGCCGCGCACCTGCACGCCACCGATCAGATCCATGCGCATTCCGCGACCCTCGGGGCGTAGCGTCACACGGTCGGCGAACAGCCGGCGCTCGACGCGCCCGGTGGGGCCCAGCTCGGCAAACTGCGCATCCCGCAGCTCGCCGCGCCAAACGCCGCCCAGCCCGCGGAGACGCCAGCCCGAGCCGCCGGAGCTGCGCATCAGCAGGTGGTTGATCCGCGCGCGAACCGCGGCCAGCTCCCACTGGCCGTCGTCCAGGGGCGTGCTGCTCTGTAGGTCCAACAGCTCGGGGAACGCCTCGATCCACGGCTGGGGGTTGACCTTGGGCAGGTGGATGCGACGCACGCCTGTCCGGTCCGCCTCCCCGCTGGTAGGTCCCTCGGCGGTGCCCGCGAAGGGAACGCGCAAGCCTGAGCGATGCTCGTAGCCGCCCTCCAGCACCAGCGTCACCGTGTGGGCAGCCGTGCTGATCTCCAGCCGCAGGGAATCCGCAGCAAGCGTCCCGACCGGGCGCCCGAAGTCGTCGATGAGCCGCGCCACGAACGGGCCCGTCCGATCCTCCCCCGCGACCCCGACCTCGAGCACGTCGAGTCCAAAGACCTGCTCCGCAGCCAGCAGCGCGCGCAGGTCCCGGAGTATCTCGGCGGACCGCAGGCGCTGGGCTTCCGCTCGCGCCTCGGCCTCGGGATCGGGAGCCTCCGCGGCGGCATCGAGCATGGCCTGCACAAATCCTGGCGGCCCGGGGGCGGCCTCCACCTCGAGCACCGCCAGGGCCTGGGTGAACTCCAGCCACTCCGACTCGCGCCCCATACGCAGCTTGCGCTCCGCCTCCAGCTCGGTGGTCAGCGCATCGATGCGGCCCAGGAGCTCGGCCTCCCGCGCCGACCAGTCCCTGCGCTCGGTTTCGAGCAGGCTGGCGAGCTCGAGGGAACGGATGCTCGCCAGCGCCTGCCGTTCAAGCGCCGCCGTCGGGACCGTGTCCCCATCGAGCGCCCGGGCTTCGTTGGTCGCGGGATCCGGGGTCGCCGCCAGCCAGGCCGAAGCCAGCGCCGTGCAGACCAGCCAGCCCGCCACCCCAACCGAGCGGAAACCCATCGCAGGCGATCTCATTGCAGCGGCTCCAGTCGCATCAATGCCTCGTCTTCGCCGGCGGCGTCCCACGTAGCCGCGGCCAGCTCCAGGTCCTCACCGAGGCCGACGAGCCGCGGGGTCTCGGCCTCCTCAGGGCCCCAAAGGATGATGCTGCCGGTCTGTCCTGCGGCAAGGCTGCGTTCGCTCGGGCTCAGCAGGGGCACGAGTGGGGAACGCGGGTCGAGACGGTCGAGGGGCAGCGGACGAAAAGCGTCGCCGGGATGCTGAATGTCGATGTCCAGGTCGAGGCGCGGGGCCGCAACCGATTCCGGTGCGGAGACCCCGGGCCCGCGGCTGACCTCCAGGCGCCAGGGCATGCCGCCCTCGAGACCGAGCAGGCGCCCCAGCGAGCGGGCGTCAAAGGCCTGGCGGGCCGGTGCCGCGTGCAGCGGCGCGAGCCTCACCCGCAGCTCGGTGCCGCCGCGCTCTGCCTGGGCCTCGAAGCCCACGTGTTCGAGCTCCGGACGCACCACGCTGCTGCGGGCGCCGGCCGGGTCGGCGGGCGGCGAGAGGCTCCGCCGCAGCGCGGGAGCGCCGATCCACAGAATCGCCGCCACGAGGGCCAACGCAGGCAGGAACACCCAGGCGGATTGACCCGCCAGGGAAGGTCGCGGACCTGGCCCCCGGAATGGCGCGGCCTTGGAGGCTAGGATCGGTCGCTGGAGTGGGCCCATGGGTGCCTGGACGACTCAGTCCTCCAGATCTTCGTCCCAATCCTTTTTCTTGTTCTTGTTCCAGAAGCGGCGCCATTCCTCGGGCGTGCGCGACTTCTGCCCCGAGAGCACGGCCAGGGCGGTGCTCATGGGCGCCGCGATCGCGTCGTAGCGCTCGCGGGCGATGCGATCCTGGGGATCGGCATCCATCTGGGTCTTGGTGCCGGTGAGCTGCTTGAGAATGTTCTCGAAGGCATCCTTGCGCAGCTTCTCGTCGGCACCGTCGTACTTGCCGAGCGCCTCCGCTGCCGCCCCCTGCAGGATCGCGTCCTTGTGCACCAGCAGGTCGATCAGCGTCTTCGCGGCCTTGGGATCCTTGGAATCGCCAAGGGACAGAATCAGGACGCGCTGGACCGCCAGGTCCTTGCGGTGGCTCTTGTGCCCGATCCAGGACTGGAGCGTCTTGACGCTCTCGGGCGCCATCAGGCCGAGCGCGGTGGCCGAGGCCATGAAGAGCTGGTTTTGGCGCACGCCCTCGGCGTTCTCACCGCGCTTCTCCTTGAAGGTGTTGCCGATGCCCTTGACGATCGAAGCGCGGTCCTTGGGGCCGGAGTTCTCGAACTCCTTGATGAGGGTGTCGATGATCGCAATCGCTTCGGTGTCCTCTTTGCCGCGCTTGCCCGCATGGCCCTTGAGGTTGGCGAGCATCTCCTTGACCTCTTCCCGCTTGTCGGGCATCTCGTCGTCCTGGACGGCGGTGGGGCCAGCGGGCGCCGGCGCGGCCTGCGCGGCCGCCGGCAGGGACCAGCACAGAAGGGACAGGCAGGCGGCGCTGCGCAGCAGATTGGAAAGCGTCATGGCGAGATAAGGAAGGGTGCGGGACGAGGGATCGGGGCGCGGCCTGCGGGCCGCGGTGCCTTGGACAGCATAGTCCAGGCCATGTCGCCGCTACAGGCCCAGAATGCTCGCCCAGGTGCCCCAGGGCCCCCTGGAAGGCCCATTCGGCCAGAATTCGGACGGCACTCGACGCAAATCGACGTAGGCGGGCAGTGGGCCGGGTGCGAAAGCGCTCAGGCCTCCGCTTCGAGAGCGCGCGCCAGGGCGCTGCCTTTGTGCAGCGTCTCGCGGTCCTCCGCCCCTGCCTCGGAGCTGAAGGTGATGCCGCCCCCGACCGAGAAGCTGACCTCGCCCGGACGCCAGATCAGGGTGCGGATGAGAATGTTCCAGAGGGCGTTTCCCCGCGCGTCGAGGAAGCCAGCCGAGCCGGTGAAGAAGCCGCGGCCGTGGCCCTCGAGCCCCGCGATCAGCTCCATCGAGGCGAGCTTCGGCGCGCCGGTGATCGAGCCGCCCGGGAAGAGCGCCCCCAGCGCATCGAGAGCCGTCAGCCCATCGGCCAGCTCCCCCACCACGTCGGCTTCGAGGTGATGCACGGTGGCGTAGCTGCGCAGGCTGGGGAAGCCGATCGCACGCACCGAGCCCGGGCGGCAGACGCGGCCGAGGTCGTTGCGCTCGAGGTCGACGATCATCGCGAGCTCGGCGCGGTCCTTGGAGCTGGCGAGCAAGGCCTCGGCGGCAAAGAAGTCCTGTTCCTCGTCGTGGCCACGTGCGGCGGTGCCTTTGATCGGGCGGGTGCGTAGGGCCTGCCCGTCGCAGTCGAGCAGGAGTTCGGGCGCGGCCGAGAGCAGCGCCCCCGCCACC
>CAYWNK010000413.1:0-3991 GCA_964459495.1 uncultured Planctomycetaceae bacterium | reverse complement strand
ACCCAAAGGGCAGCAACCAGAGGCTTGAGACAAACGTCACCCAGGCCAAGTGGCCCGCGCGATCCAGCAGCCCGGCGAGCCCACCTTGCTTGACCGTCAACAGCGGCAAGGCCAGTCCGATCCCCGTCAGCAGAGCCACGAGCAATCCGCCGCCACCCACCGCGCCCTCGGCATAGGGCACAGCAATCCAAGCTGCGATCCCTAGGCACAAGGCCACAAAGCCCCCCCGCCAAAGCGGAGAGGGGTCAGGATCACAGGCGCAGGCGACCTGACCCGGAGGCAGCGGCGCCAAAATCCTCCGGTTGTAGGAGATCACCCGATACGCCGCCGTGCACACGTGCAGCGGTCCCGGTAACGCCAGCAGCTTCGCGAGCGGCCACAGCGGTCCCTCCTCGAGCTTCCAGAGCAGTCCGCGCGCTCCGCCGCGCACCTCGCGGCGCTCGGGGTCCCAGACGCTGAGTTCGTTGTGGATCCCGGCACGCATCAGTCGTGCCGCCGTATCGGGGTCGTAGAAGACGAAGGGCCGCACGTCCGAGGAACGGGCATAGCCGATCGCGACCAGGAAACGGACCGCGGCGCGACACAGGGAACAGTCGCCGTCGTAGACGACGTGGCGGGATTGGCTCATCTCGCCCCCATTCTACCCCGCCGAATCCGGCGCCGAGCCTGCAGCTGGTATGTAGGCGCGCTCGACATAATCCCCGACCATGCGGTGGGAGTGAAACGCCGCCGGAATGGTCGCCAGCGAGTCCTTGGCCCGCTTCACCCAGCCCCGCGGCACGCCGGCCTTGTCCCGCTCGTAGAACAGCGGCACCAGTTCGGTCTCCAGCAGGCTGATCAAGGCCTTCGCATCCACCGCATCTTGGGCGGGACCCTGACGCTCGGATCCATCGCCGATCGCCCAGCCGTTGTTCCCGTTGAAACCCTCCGGCCACCACCCGTCCAGGATCGAGGCGTTCAAGCCCCCATGCAGGGGCGGCTTCATGCCGCTCGTCCCGCAGGCCTCATGGGGCCGCAGCGGGTTGTTCAGCCACACGTCACAGCCGCTCGTCAGGATCCGGCCCACGTGCATGTCGTACTCCTCGATCAACGCCACGCGGCCCAGGAAGCTCTTGCGCCGCGCCAGCGCGTGAATGCGCCGGGCGAACGCCTGGCCCGCCGTATCGCGCGGGTGCGCCTTGCCGGCGAACACCAGCTGCACCGGCCGATCCGGAGACCCGAGCACCTTCGCCAAACGCTCGGCCTCGCGGAAGATGAGCGGAGCACGCTTGTAGGTTGCGAAGCGGCGCGCGAACCCAATCGTCAGCGCTTCGGGGTCAAAGGCGGAATAGGCCCGCGCCACCTGCGCAGCCGTCTCGCCCCGCCGCTGGGCCTGGCGCGCCAGGCGCTCTCGCACGAAGTGCACCAGCTTGGTCCGCAGCGTCGTCCTGAGCTCCCAAAGTTCCTCGTCCGGCAACGTCGCAGCCCGGGCCCAGGGATCGTCGCTCGGCCCCATGCCGTTCCACTTGGGTCGCAGACGGCGCTGGACCAGCTCGACGGCCTCCGGCGCCAGCCATGTCTGGGCGTGGATCCCGTTGGTGATGTGGCCGATCGGCACCTTGTCCTCCACCCCGCCCGGCTCCTCGCTCGCGCCCGGATAAACGCCAGCCCACATGCGTCGCGTAACCTCCCCGTGCAGCGCGCTCACGCCGTTGACCCGCTCGGATGTGCGCAGCCCGAGCACCGTCATGCACAGGGGCTCATCCTTGTCCCCGGGGGTCTCCCGGCCCAGATCCGCAAAGGCCTGCGTGCTCTTGCCGATCCGCTTGAGCAGGGGCCGCAGGTAGCGGGCAACATCCGACGCCCCGTACCGGTCGTGCCCCGCCGGCACGGGCGTGTGCGTCGTAAAGACCGAGGTCTCGCGCACCGCCGCCAGCGCATCTTCCCAGCTCTTGCCGGCGTCCATCTTCGCGGCCAAGCGCTGCACGTTGGCGAACGCTGCGTGGCCCTCGTTCAGGTGCACGACCGTCGGACGTTGACGCATTTTCTCCAGCGCCAGCATACCGCCCACGCCCAGCAGCACCTGTTGGCGCAGCCGTAGGTCGGGCTCGCCCTTGTACAGCCCTTCGGTCAACTGACGATGGGCGCGGGGTTCGCCCTCGAGATCCGCGTCGAGCAGCAGCAGGCACACCCGCCCCACCTGCTGGCGCCAGATCTTCGCGCGGACGAGCTTCCCACCCAGCGGGCACTCGATCTCCTTGCCCGTGTCGACGATCGGCAGCTGCGCGAAGTCGTAGGGCGGGTAGAGCACCCGCGTCGTGCCGTCCGAGCGCAGCTCCTGCACGTAGTAGCCGTGCCGATAGAGCAGGCCCACACCCACCAGCGGCACGCCGAGATCGGACGCCGATTTGACGTGATCGCCGGCGAGCACGCCAAGCCCGCCGGAGTACTGCTGCAGGCTTTCGTGGATCGCGAACTCCGAGCAAAAGTACGCCACCCGCATGCGCGCAGACCCCGGGTGCGCGCGCTCGAACCAGGTTGCCGCGCCGTGGTAGGCGGCGGCCTCGGCCTCGGCCGCCTCCAGCAGCTCCACCAGCTTGGGCTCCGCCGCAGACGCAGCGAGTTGCGCCGCGCCGCAGCGCTCCAAGAGCAGCAGGGGCGAACGGTTCACCGCAGCCCAGACGGCTGGATCGACGGCCTCGAAGAGCCGCCGCGTCACCGGGCAGTAAGTCCAGCGCAGGTCGAGGGCCAGGGTGCGCAAACGCTTGGCGAAAGCCTTGGGGGTCAGCTCGGTCATGCTTGAGTCGGGAGTCGGTCGGTTGCGAGGGCGAGTGCGCGGCAACGCCGCGCGAGGTGGGCAGAGAGATCCTTGGCCTGCGGCCGCCAGCGCCAATTGCCGGCCGTGGTCCCAGGGGTGTTCGTGCGTGCGCTGCGGCCGAGGGCCAGCAGGTCCTGGAGCTGGACGACGGCGAGATTCGCGGCGGTCCCCGACGCACAGCGCCAAAGCGCCCAGGGAATCTCGCCGGACGTGCAGCCCAGGGCTGTCCGCACCCGGGTTCGGGTCGCGGGCTCCAGCCCCCGCCACCAGCCCGCTGTGGTGTCATTGTCGTGGGTCCCCGGATAGACGACCGAGCGCTGCGGCACTGCATAGGGCGCGTGCTCCGAGCCGGATCCGAAGCCCCACTGCAGCACCCGCATGCCGGGCAATCCGTAGCGGTCGGCCAGGCGCCGCACCGGCGGGGTCACCGCGCCCAGATCCTCGGCCACCAGGGGCAGGGGTCCGAGCTCGCCCTCGAGCGCGGCGAGCACCTCCTCGCCCGCGCTGCGGCCCCACTTGCCGCCGGCCGCCGTGTCCGCCGCCGCCGGCACCTCCCACGCGCGAACGAAGCCGATGAAGTGATCGATGCGCAGAGCGTCGAACAGCTCGAGCTGGCGCCGCACCCGCGCCCGCCACCAGTCAAAGCCCTCGGCGCGGTGCGCCTTCCAGCGATAGTGCGGATGGCCCCACAGCTGGCCGTCGTCGGAGAACGCATCGGGGGGGCAGCCGCTGACCACCGTGGGCTCGCCGTCCCGTCCAAGGCGGAAGAGATCGGGCCGCGCCCGCACGTCACACGATCCCGCAGCCACAAAGATCGGCACGTCCCCGAGCAGCTGAACCTTGGCCTCCCTCGCTGCCTCACGTAGTCGGGCCCATTGGCGATCGAACTGGAACTGCAGGAAGGCCGTGAACCCGGGCGCCCGGCCCTCGTAGTCCTCAAACGCCGCGAGCCAGTTGGCCTGATCCGCGCAAAACGCCAGATAGGCCCGCTGCTTCGCCCCCCCGCGCTTTGACCAAGCTTCAAAAGCCTGCTCCAGAGCGGCGAGCTTCCACTTGCCCGCCCGTCCCACCTGCGCGGCCTGTGCCCCCAGGGGCTTCGGCGCGCGCAGCGCTGCGGGCGGCAGCAGCCCGTCCTCCGCCATGTCCTCTAGCGAGAGATAGGCCGGCTCCCCAGCGAACGCTGAGCGCGAATCG
>CAYWNK010000412.1:0-3998 GCA_964459495.1 uncultured Planctomycetaceae bacterium | reverse complement strand
GCCGAGGGTCCTGAGTCTTCACCCGACGGTGGATCTGACTCCCCCTCCCTTGGAATGATCAGGGACCGCAGAGGAGACCCTGGAGCCAGCACATCGTGGTAGGTGAGACTGTGCTCCCGTGGATGCCGCAATAGGGCTGCTAAGCACTCCAGGAAGGTGAGAACTCGACCTCGGCGAAGTTCCCTTCGCGCTCCATGAGATCAATCCAAGAGGATCCCGGCCCTCCCGCCAACAGAAAGATCGGGGCGGCTGGACGCTTGGCTGTGGACTCGATTCGATAGAACGGGATTTCAACGACCCGCTCCGTGGGATGGGTCCTGCATTCCGGCACCAGCAAGGTGCCGACTTCGGCCTCCATTTCCGCCCCGTTGCGACACTTCACGAGTCCCGCGGTGCGGACCAGCGTTCCCGGCTCCCTCTCTGGGAACGGGATCGTTGACTGACTCAGAGCGGGGCCTGGGAGGGCCCAGACAAGCAGCGTGAGGGCGAATGGATGGCGGAGAATCGCCGGGGGACGGCGAGGACCCTACTGACATGGAACAGTTCCTTTTGGTTGCGTCGATCTGCCGATGGACTTCGGCGCTCGAACCCGAGGACGCCACGCCTCCGAATTGGTTCAGATCGACTCCAGTTCTTTTGGGAGCCCCGCGACCAACCGTCAGTCGACCTTGGGACGCCGGTGGCGCCTGGTTCCCCAGAGAGCGAAAAGCCGCCTCCCTGGACCCCCGCGGCCTCCTCGGTGCCCTACCGGTCGGCTCCCTCAGCGAGGCCGCGGCCCTGCCCCTGCCCGGACATTCGAATCCACAGGCTGGCCAGGCCGGAGCGTCGCGCCACCTTCATCGTGGACTCAATCGACCTCGACCTCCATGCAAGCAACGCTGGCTCGAGCGGGCCACCGCGATTGTGTCGAGGAGTTGCGCTGATAGGGCCCCGGGGTCGGTGCTCTGTCTCAAGCGCGTATCCGTACTGCGGTGCGAGAACTTGCTCGCCTCAACGGTCGATCCGGAGCGCCCCCCCCCACGGAGAAGACCCTGTCGCCTCCGCCGCCGGCGATGTGCGGAGCACTCCGTAGCACCCGGAGTACCGACGCAAGGCGCTGGGAAGTCAACTCCAGGTCTCCGGTACCGGCTCTAGAACCGACTTGAGAATGGCCAAGGAACGAGGGTCTCCCCGCGCACGTCTGTGCGCGGGGAGACCCTCCCTGGTTCTGACTTGCAGTGTCAGTTCGTCTAGGGCACCAGCACGAAGGACGTCAGCTCGCTCGAATAGAAGCGAGAGTCCAAGAGGACGAACACGTGGTGCACCGTGGTCCCCGACAGACTCGCAAGGATCCCTCCCCCGGGGATCTGCACAAAGCTATTGATCTGACCACTCGACGAGACGGACCCCAGAGAGTCGATCAGGGGCAGTGTATTGGGGGACTGCGCGGTCAGGGTGAAGTAGGAGTCTGGATTCAGAGGCAGTACAAAGCTATCGTGGCGAACGACCGGCAACTGACTGGGAATGGGTGCATTCGCGCTGATGACGATGCCGGGAGCCGACCCCGAGAGTGAGCCCAACAGGAGGTAGGGATTGCCCGCCTGGGCAGACGTTGCATCCCCGCCAATGCTGACGAGTCCTCCGGTGGTAACGGATACCGTCCCGGGGGCCGCGGAAGCGGTGAAGCCAGGAGGTGCGGGTTCGGCCTGGAAGCCGAACGCCTGCCCTGCTCCAGGAGCCAGCGCAGATGACTCGGGCGAACCGATCAGGAAATCGCTCTCGCTTTCGCGCACTTCATCCTCCACGTCGAGCGCGAGACCGAAGCTCGAATTCGAGTTGAGCTCAGAACACCCGAGGCGTTCCTCTTCCGTCCATCCGGCAACCGTGCGCGAAAAGCGATACACGCCACCGTCGAAATCCCCTTCCCCAAGAGCACCGACCAGAAGAGAGTTGCCCGCCAGAGCAACGGTCCTCCCGAATTGTGCAAGCTCCTCAGGCTGGGAGGCGTTCAGGGTGTCCTCAAGGAACCAGGTACCGTTGCGCCGCGTGTAGGTCCAGACCCGGCCCGTGTTCAGCCCGGCACTGTCGTTCTCCGGGGCGCCCACGGCTAAGGTGTCACCGTGCAACGAAACCGTGATACCGAATCGGTCGCTGATCGCGTTGTCGGGATCGATGAGTCGCTGTGTTTCGACCCAGGAAGTGCCGTCGTATTCGAAGAGGTACACGCTGCCCGAGAGCTGGCCTCCGCCGCCCGGCTCACCGACGGCAATCGTCCAGCCAGAGATCGAGACACTGGTTCCGAATTTCCCGAAGTTCTGGTCTTGGTTGCTGGGCAGAAGCAAGTCATCGCGCAGCCAACTCGAGCTCACCCCTTGGCGCCAAAAGACCCGTGCAGCACCGAGATCCGTCTTGGTGGAGGTGTCATAGCCCGGCGTCCCGACGACGGCCCAGTCCCCGTGAACATCTACCGAGCTGCCAAACTGACTGCCCGGCAGGCTCAACGGCTCGATGAACCGCTGCTTTTCCACCCAGGTACCCGCCTGGAGTTCATAGGCCTGCACGTACCCCATGCTAAGAGCCGCAAAGGGGGCGCCAGCAAGAGCCGTGAAACCGTCGAACGAGAGGCTCTTGCCCAGTTGATCGCCGGGGTCGACTCCCCCCGGTACCAGCTTGCCGCTCGGCATCCAGTCCCCGCCTTCTGCGCGATCGAACGTGTAGATGGCGCCGGCGTCGACGCCCCCCGCATCGTCCTTGGGAGCACTGACCAGAGCTGCGTGCCCGTCGGCGTTGGCGAATCCAGAGAGAGCGACTGCTGCCCCGAACTCATCGTTGAATCCCAAGCCCGTGGGGCTCAAGTCCTCTGGATTGCGAATGCAGGGGCAACCCTGCAGCTCCGGCCGCAAGGTGAGGTAGGTGTTGAATGCTCGATCGAACTGCCCCTGCGTGAACGCATCCATACACCCGAGCGTGGTATAGCTCATGATGTTCGTCGTCAGCGGGTTGTAGGCCGTCAGGATGTAGTTGCAGTCAGAGAGCACGTTGGCGGGAGGGTTGTAGGAGCAAGAAGAGCCCACCAGGTTGTTCGTGCTCAAGTTGGGATCGGCGGGCGTATCGCAGATTTGGTCCCCCGCAGGAATGCAGTTTGCGCCGTTGGGCAACTCGCAGCCGAAAGCGACCTCGTGCGTATGGAAGAGGTCAAAGTAGTGCCCCACCTCATGCGCAAGGACGTTGTCCGACACAGAAGGAGTGATGTAGTCATCGTCCATGATGATCCCCTGGGCGCTGTCGAACGTGAAGCTGGAGAGCCCCGCCAGCGGCGAGCCGCCGATGACCAGGCCGTTCACGATGTAGACGTTGATCGCGTTGTCAACGATCTGCAGCCCCCTCAGTAGATCCGCCTCCGACTGGTTGTTCACGTCGAAGTACGTGGGGCTGACAACCGTGTCGTAGTCATCCAGGTAGCAAAACGACAGCCCACTGCCGGCCCATGCCTGGCTGAGCTTCTCGGTCACAGCCGGCAGCTGAGCGGGGTCATACTGTTGAGGGGCCCCCTGGAACGGGATCACAACGTGGTAGGCAATCCGGACGGTCGTACTGCCCAGCAATGCTGCCCGCGGCATGTCGTAGACGCCACTTGCCTTCAGAGCAAGAGCAGCCTGCACTTGATCGGGCCGCACGGAAGAGGCACAAGCAAGAACCGTCGAGGGATTGGTCTGTGCTGGCTCGAGAGCTTGAGGGCTCCGTGCCTGAGAATGACCAAGGGCGAGGAGCTGGGCTCCGATCAAAAGACGTGCGCCAAAGTGGCTGATTCCCGCGCGTAGGGTACGTGTCATGTAGGGCTTCCTTGCTGGATGGACAGGTTTGGACCTCGATACGCTCGAGGCTGACGGGTTCGCGTCCTTGCCAGGCCCATGGGTTTGCTCATCTCCTGATTTCCTCCAATACCGAACCGTCCTCTTCCTCAAGCACCTGGCCGCCCTTGATCCCCGCCGCAGCGGACCTTTCCCCGCCCCCTACGG
>CAYWNK010000411.1:0-4013 GCA_964459495.1 uncultured Planctomycetaceae bacterium | reverse complement strand
AAGGGTACGTCGCGTTCCTCCTCAGCTCACGATCCACAGCTTTCGGTCATACCTCCATGATGATGGCCAATGGTTATGGCCGCTCCCGATCGATCCGACCTGATGGCCCTGTTCGTTGCGTTCGAGCGAGGGAATACCGCCGAGCTCGACCGCTTGGCCCCGCTGGTCGATTCCGAGCTGCAGCCGGCCTGGGAGCTCGGAGTCTCCACAGGAACGGCTGACTGGGACTGGGCCACGGCGCGGTCCTGGCTCGGACGCGAATTGAGCGCTGCCTAGTTGCCTTGAGGCCCTCCGAGTACGAAAGGCAGTTCCGTGCGTTCGACCGCGCGCGAACGCTACGCGGGACCCAGCGCGTCGCCTATCTGGACGAGGTTTGCGGCACGGACACCGAGCTGCGACGCGCGGTCGATGAGCTGCTTGAAAGCCATGACAGGGGCACGATCACCGGAGCGAAGACCGGGTTTGGATTGGTGCCCTTGGCCGAGCAGTTCGCCGAGCTGGTCGCGAGCAAGCAGCACGACCCGGTGCTGCCCGAGCACATCGGTCCTTATCGCGTTCCCGCTCAGAGAGCTCCCAGGGACTACGGATGTGAGTCTGTCTCCGTGATGGGGGATGGGCCTAGTTTTCGTATGGGCTGGTGCGTCAGAAGCAGGCCTAGGAGCAGTGGGGGAGAGAATTCAGGGCTGCCAAGCCGCGATTCGCGTGCTGGAGCGTTCCGAGCCCTGTCGGGGGCGGCGGACCGCTCCCGTCGGGGGGATGAGGGGCACTGGGATCAGTTCCCCCGTACTCCTAACGCACTCACAACTCTCAGCTTGGAATTCCTATCCTCGGAAGGACTTCCTGGCACTCTTCTGGATCAAGCCCGAGGGCAATGAGCCAAACAGCTGTTCATCAGGCGTGACCCATCCGGTGTGTTCATCCCTCCCTAGCCCGACCAGGAACGAGTGGGGGAGCTTCGGAGGCCGATAGGGTCTCAGCCGTATGGTGGGATCCTTCCATGAGAAGGCCCTCCTCGATCAAGGGTGATGTTCGAATCTGTTGGGTTGTATCGTGATCCGCTGTGAAGCGATCGATGCGCGTTGTCCGCCGTACTTCCATGCGCACTCTACGGGGCTAAGGCCTGAGGAAGATTCGGATGGCATCGGTGGTGTTGAATCCAAGCATCCCCCCCGTAGGGTCCCGGAAGAAGCCCTGTGCATAGATGGTTTGCCCTGCCACGGCGAGGGCTGCATAGGGTGCTTGGAAGTCAAAGTCTTGGGAGAATTGCCCGCCCGCGGTTGTAGCGACCGGAAGCACACGACTCAGAGTTCCAGCGATGCACAGCACGCCATCTCCAGCGCTGGCCTGGTTCGGCTCGCTACCCACGAAGAACAGGCCGAACTGATTCGGAGGTACGTGCTTGGCTGTGAGGGTCAGGTTGTCGGCAGAGACACTCGCCGACCCCCTCGCCCGTGCGAGGGCGCGCTCTCCGGTGGAATTTGGGGTCGAAGTGCAGAAGGGGACACCCAGGATGTCGCCACAGGGGTCGATGAACTTCGCGATGTTGCTGGAGCCTACCCCTGCGACCGACTGAAACCCTCCTCCGACGAACAAGGCTCGACCACTGCCATCATCATAGACCTGCATCTCGGGTTGGCCCGTAGGCGGCAAGGCACTCGCAGACCAAGAAAGGCCGTCCCATTCCGCAGAGCCATTGACTGGCACTCCACCGGCTAGATCAAACGATCCCATCACATAGAGGCGCTCGCCCTGCCCATCGGGATCGTGCACCGCCATGCGAAGAGGAAGGGCGGCTCCTCCGGATTGCTGGATGCCCGTGCCCAACTGTAGCCATTGGCTGCCATCCCAAGCGGCAATGCCACGGAACCCATTTGAGTTGCCGGCCCGTTCGAAGAATCCACAAGCGACTAGTTGCTGACCCTGGGGTGCATTGAAGAGAACCATGTCAAAGACCTGGGCCTGTCCACCGGGTCGCTGCAGTCCGCCATCTAGATCCGTCCACTGGCTTCCATCCCAACGGGCAATGCTGTTGACGGTCGTCGTTCCAGCGTTGACAAAGGTGCCCGCCGCATAGAGCGCTTCGCCCGCTCCGTTGTTCCACGTCAGCATGCGTTGCACACTGCCCTGGGAGCCGCCTTGCATGCCTCCGCCGACTTCTACCCAATCGGTGCCGTCAAAGCGGGCGATGCCACGTGTGTTGGGCGGCCCAAAGGAAAGGTTGACTCCGCAATAGAGTTCGGGGCCATTGCCCGAGTCGAAGAGCTCCACGGCAAGCCCGCGTGAGCTTCCGGTGGAGAGGGGGGAGCCCAGGGTCTCCCAGCTCGCACCGTCGTAGCGCAGTACAGGATAGATACCCCCTACTCCATCTAGGCCCACGGAACCAACAGCGAACAGGTCACCACCCAGGCTGCGGAGCTCTCCCATGACCCCGAATTGAACCCCTTGGGTATCTACGGGTCTCCAACCGAAGCCGTTGTAGCTCAGCATTCTCCCCTCTGGAAGTAAGGGGGGAAGCGTGATCCCCGTCACGCCGAGGGCGACCAACTCCTCGCCCTGGCCAAAGTCATGCACAGCGAATTCGTCTAGAAAACCGCTGAGTCCGAGATGGGTACCGGGACTGCTGAAGATTCGAGACCAATCCGTCCCATTCCAAAGGCTGTAGTGCGAGGCTCCGTCGCTTGGCTGGGTGGTACCTACATAAAAATCCTGGGGCTGCTTGGAGCCAAAGGCCAAGACAGAGAGGGCCTCGCTGGGGAACTCGAACGAGATAGAGGTGCGCGCGGCACCGTCGTAGATTTCGACTCCGGATTGGCGGGCTGCGATGAGAGATGTGCCACCTAAGTCGGCACGTGGGCTGAAAGCGAAGACAACTTCACCACCACCGATGTCTACCCAAGTGTTCTGGCGTCGCGCAATCCAGCGGGAAGTCGACTGCCCGCCTGCTCCATCAAATTTGCCACCCACATGCAGCTCCTGAACACCACCTAATCCAGGGAATGAACAGAGGGCTTCGACCTGGGTTCCGAATCCAACCCCGCCCTGGAGCGAACCGCCGACCTGTTGAAAGACGCTGCCGTCCCAGCGGGCTAGGCTCCTTGCGTTGACGCCACCCACCTGCTGGAAAGCTCCCCCGATGTAGAGCTGCGACCCATTTCCTCCGTCATGGCTCTCCAGTGCCGAGACCACCAAGCCGGAAGTGACGCCCCCTGACATCGAGTCAAAGGTTCCGTCATAGCGAGCGAGATGCCGAACTGTGTTCCCCCCAATCCCTGTAAAGGTCCCGCCCACAAACAGCGCGAGCCCATTCCCATCGTCGTGGATGTGCAGGGCACGTACGTCCCCTGCAACCGGCCACGTGAACCATGAACTTCCATCCCAACGGGCAAGGAACTCGTCTCCCCCCACATAGATTTCAAGCCCATTACCGTCGTCGTATTGCGCAAGCGCATGCACGGGCCCCGGCGCTCCTGGGCCAAGACCACTCCAAAGGGTGCCGTCAAAGGTCGCCACATACTTGGCTTCGACCTCCCCAATCCAATGGAAGTCCCCACCCACAGCCACCAGGGGTGATGACCCCCCTGGCAGGACCTTTTGGACTCGCACGGCCCCGTCTGCGCCAGCCGTGGCAAATTCAGGGCTCCATTCTGGGCATTGAGCCCCCTGGGAAACGCCGGTCCCCAGGGTCAATGCCAGGGTGATAGAGGCGAGCAAAGAACGACGATGAGCAGGGCTGTGCATGGGTCTTCCTTGACGGGAAATGAGGATTCGGGATCAGTCCAGGAAGCCGCCCATGTCGCACCCGATGCCGTGCGACCAGACATCTTCCATTACATAGTGTCACCGCAGTCGAAAAGCGCGGACCTAATTGTAAGGAATTCCAAACTCCAGGCATCTCGATGTGTGCGGTATCCAACATCGTTCCCCGTATGGTCCCACAGCTCGGCCGGCGGCTCTCTGGGGGTACGTGTCCGGCCTGACCATCCCCGAAAAGCTCCGCTCAGGAGGGCGAATCG
>CAYWNK010000410.1:0-4030 GCA_964459495.1 uncultured Planctomycetaceae bacterium | reverse complement strand
CCCTGGGCCACCGCATCCTTCCAAAGCTGCACGGCTTCGTCCCCTTTGCCGCTGGCGAGGGCCATCTCCCCGCGCAGGAACAGCCCACGGGGGTCGAGTTCGCCCGCCAGTCGCACCTGGCGCAGCGCCTCCTCGGCATCGATGCGCTGCTCGGCCTGCCAGCGGCCCCAGGCGATGGTCGTCCAGCCATCGCGCCATTCCTTCAGCCCAGCTTCATCGGTGGGCAGCTTGCGCGGCAGCGACAGCCGCAGCCGCGACAGCTTGCGCTTGGGCCAGCGGGGCTCGATCTCAAGACCCGCGATCCGTCCGTCGACGAACCGTTCGAAGTTGGCATCGACCTCCTCCGGCGACTGCCCGAAAGTTCTGTCGAAAGCCTCGTCCAGGTCCAGACCCTCGTCGAAGGCTTCCAGCAGCCGAATCATCGGAGCAAATCCGTGCTCGTCGATCAGCATCTCGCACAGCAAACCGCCCTGGTAGTAGCCGAATAGAATGCGCGGGCCGCGGAAAGCACGGTTCAATTCCCGCACCGGAATCAGGTTGTCGCCAGCCCGAGCATCGACCAGATCCCGGCGCATGTTGCGCGTCCAAGAGGGACTGCGGCGCACCTCTTCCCAGGTCGCAAGGCCCTCGGTAATCCACCGTGGACAGCGGTTGTGCGAGAGCCCCAGGTGCACGACGTGGCTGAACTCGTGGAACCCCGTTCGGGCCCATGAGAACCTTCCCCGCAATTGGGCCAGGGGCGACAGGGCAGTGACGACCGGCCCAAAGCAAACCCCCAGCGCGGGGAAGCCCTGGAATCCCACGGAACGCACGCTGAAGTCCCGGTGCTCGCGGAAGATCTCGATCGTAGTCGGCCCGGGCGTGAACCCGTAGCGCTCGGCAAGTTCCTCGCGGGCCTGCTCGTAGAACGGCAGTAGGTAGGTGCGCAGCACCTCAGCGGCATCGGGCTGCCAAGAGAAGACCAGTTCGCCAAAATCCTCCGTCACGTGCCGGGCGGCCATGCGCTCCAGCACCAGCTTCAGGTTGTCCCGCTTGGCGTCCCGGCGGCCGGCCGCCGCGTCGACCGCCGCACCCAGCATCTCGAGCGCACGCTTCTCGTCACCGACGTTCGCCAGCGCACCGCCGTACAGGCCCAGCCCTTCATAGTCGCTCGGGTCCCGTTCAACCGCCTGTGCGAAGAAGTCGATGGACTCCTGGAACCGATAGAGCTCGACCAGCATCCGGCCAACCTCACGCTCGGGACGTGAATCCTCGGGAGCGTTCTCCAGCAGACTGGCGAGCTCCGCCAAGCAGGCCTCGCGGCGGTGCTCCACCCAGGCTAGCGCCGCCACCAAAATACGACGCTCCCTGCGTCCGGGTGCCAGCTCAACAAGGGTCGCCAGGGTCTCCCGGGCCGCCACGAGTTTGCCGTCGGAAAGATCGGCCGTCGCTTTCCCGAGCAAGCCCTCCACCGAACGAGGCCGCGCCTGCAACAGCTCGTCCAGGATGCTCTCCGGGGAGCGGCTTTGGCGCCGACGGTTGTAGCGGTGCAGCTCGAAGAGCCCGAGCAGGGCGCCCTCGTGGGTCGGATGGATCTCGAGCGCCTCCTTGTAGAGCGAGGCGGCGCTGCGCTTGCCCGCCGCCTCGACCTCGCGCTCGCTCTCGAAGTACACGTCACCGAGGGCGACCAGGACGTCCGCCTCCGCTCCGCCCGTGCGGCGTGCGGCGCGGTCCGCCTCGACGAGGCTTCGCGAGGCCGGCACGAGCCGCCCCAGCCCCTGCTCGATCCGCGCCCGCGCCAGCAGGCTCTCCCAGTCGTCAGCGGCCAGTTCCGTGCCCGTCATCAGCGCTGCGCCCCAGGCCTGCCGCGCTTCGGTACGCCTGCCGAGGGCGTCCAGGGCCGTCCCTTGCCGCCAGGTGTTTCCGTAGGTCGCCTCGGCCAGCGGAGCGTCGCCCCCCTCAAACAGCTCGAGGGCCTGCTGCGCGCGCCCCAACTCGATCCAAAGATCGGCCAACACCTCTGCCGCCCGCTGACGGACGGCCGGGTCCGCGGCCTGCAGCGCCTGCTCGGCGGCCGCCTCCGCCTTGGCGAAGTCCCCCTCGTCGAGCCTCACCCGGGCGAGCTGGGCCCGGCTCGCGTGGTCGTCGGGGTCGTCCTCCAGGTGCTGCAGCAAGACCTTGCGCGCAGCCCGCAGGTCCCCGGAGCGACGCATGCGCTCAGCCTCGGCCCGCTCGGAGCGCAGGAGCTCCTCCAGCTGGTCCAGCTCGCCGTCCTGGACCAGCGGCTTGGCGATCGGGGCAGCCGCGGCGGAGGCCGGCGCCGCCAGGGTCCCAGCAAAGGCCCCCAGGAGGGGCCAGCCGAGCAGGTTCAGAACACCGATCCGAGGGGAGAGCACCATGCCCCCAACATGCGACGCGGAGCTGGGTGAGCCAAGGGGTGGCAGGTGAGAGAATCGCAAGGAGCCGAAGCTTTCTTCGGCCCGCCCGCCATGCAAGCATCTGAGGCATGGAGCATTCGAAGGGGACGGGCAGGGCTCAAGGCCGGGGAATGACCGGCCGCAAGCACGCCCTGGGACTGTGGGCTGCTGGGCTTGGACTGGCGATTTTGGGGCTGCCGATACTGGGATTGGGTGGCTGTGCCGTCCGGCCCCGTCCGACGCTGCAGCACGGAGGACCCGACGCCATCGCCGATCCGGCCAAGCCCCGCTGGGCTGGCCAGCCACTCACCTGGGAAAAGCTCGATTCGATCGAACAGTGGCTCACCGACCAGGGCCATCGCGCGGATCCCTTCTGGAGGGTCGAGGCCGAACTCCAGCTCGCCGAGGGCCGTCTTGCCTTCGCCGCGGACGCCACCGAGGAGGAGTCGGCCCACCGCCGCCGCACCAGGGCGCGTACGGGATTCCTGCGCATCCGCTCCGACCCCGAGGCCAGCCCCAGCCAGCTCCGGCGGGCCACCTCGGGACTGACCGGTGCGGGCACGACGGCCCGTGAGGCATCCGCCCCCGCCGTGGAGGGAGCCCTCCCGCGCAGCCGCTGGGGAGCCCGTCGCCCGAACCCCGGCCGCCTGACCCGTGCCACGTCGACCTGGTCCTACATCACGGTCCACCACTCCGCCCTGGAGGGAGCGCCCTCGGTCGGGACCTCAGAGGCCGATGCCGTCGAAGCCCTGCGCACTGTCCAGCGCTCCCACATGGACGGCAGGCGCTACGGGGACGTGGGCTACCACTTCCTCATCGATCCGGCAGGACGCATTTGGCAAGGTCGCGACCTGGCTTGGCAGGGAGCCCACGCTGGCGGCACGGGCGGCCGCAACAACGTGGGCAACATCGGCATTTGCCTCCTTGGCAATTTTGACGAGGTGCGCCCAACGCGAGCTGCCCTCGGGGCTCTCGACGATCTTGCCGCCAACCTGAAGAGTCGCTTCAGCATCCCGCACTCCAACGTTGTGGCCCACTCCGACTGGAAGGGCACCGTTTGCCCCGGTCGCTACCTCTTGCCCCACGTCCGGCAGCTCGCTCGATGAAGTTCCTCGTCCTTCTAGGCGCCCTGTCCCTAGCCGCCTGCAGCCCTCCCGAAGGCGACCGCCGCCCTCTCCTGGCCCACTACGAGGGCCCCTCTCCTGCCCCGATACGGGTCAAGGGAGAGGAGGTCTTCTTCGAGGGCAAGTGGGTCAAAGACGGCCCAACGATCTTCTACGACAAGAGCGGCAACGTCACCCACACCGGCGACTACAACCTCGGTCTCGAAGCCGGCCCCTGGACCGAACTCGGCCCCGACGGCACCACCGGAACCGGCAACTACAAAGACGGCGAACGCCACGGCGACTGGAAGTACCACTACGCCTCCGGCGAACTCCAGTCCACGGGCACATACCACCACGGCAACCGCGTCGGCACCTGGACCCGCTACTACTCCGACGGCTCCCTTGAGGCGACGATGCCCTACCACAACGGGATGCTGCAGGGCATCGTACTGGTGTACGACGAGACTGGCGCGAAGGACCCTGAAGCGTCCGGGACCTTTAAGGAAGGGGAGCGGATCCGCTAGGGGG
>CAYWNK010000409.1:0-4030 GCA_964459495.1 uncultured Planctomycetaceae bacterium | reverse complement strand
ATTGGGGGTAGGATGCCCCCCATGGATTCCGATCAACGCTCAGGTCCGCCCCGCCGGCCCGCCATCGTCTTCGATATCGAGGTTGCCGGCTTCCCGTGGGAAGAGGTCGATGAGATCACCCGGGGTTATCTCATCGGCCGTGAACGCGATCCGGACAAGCGTGACGCCGTGCCGGAACGGACGGCGCTCTTCCCGGGCCTCGGGAAGGTCATCGCCATCGGCCTGTGGCTTGTTGACCAGGACCGTGGCCTGATCCTGCTCGAGGGCGACGAGGCCCCCGAACACCCCTGGGAACGCGTCCAGGGATCGAAGATCTTCCGCGGGGATGAGGCTGCCCTGTTGCGTCGCTTCTGGGAGATCGTGGAGCCTCGGCGTTCGCGCCTGGTGACCTACAACGGGCGCGGTTACGACGGTCCAATGTTGACGGTGCGCTCGGCCCAGCTAGGGGTGAAGCCGAGCCGAAACCTGGTGCCGTATCGATATGACGTCTCCGATCACTGCGATCTTCAAGATGTCCTGGGCTTCCAGGGGGCGGTGAGCAGTCGGTACTCGCTGGACTATTGGTGTCGACGCTTTGACGTCGAGAGTCCCAAGGGGTCGATTGACGGGAGCCAGGTGGCGAAGGCCTACCGCGAAGGGCGAATCGATGAGATCGGGGAATACTGCCTGCGGGATGTGCGGGCGACAGGGCAGCTGTACTCGAAGCTGGAGGGGACGTTGTTGCCGTTGTTCAAGGGGTACTGAGTACCTGCAGGCTCGCTGCCTGGATTTTTGATCCGAGGTCTCCGTCGGCATCCCCGATCATTCGGTCCCATCGTCCCCGGCCCGGGACGTCGCCACCAGCATCGCGGGCAGCAGCAGCAAGTCCCCAATCAGCGCCGCCAGCAGCCCGATCGAGGCAATCAACGCGAACAGCACCGAGGTTCCAATGCTCGAGAGGAACATCACCCCGAAGCCAGCCAGCAAGACGAGCGTCGTTGCAAGAAGTGCCCTGCTCACGTGGAGGAACGCGAGCAGCGCTGCCTCCCGAGGGCTGTGGCCCGCTCGACGCTCCGACTGATAGCGAGCCAGCAGGTGAATCGTGTCATCGACCGCGATTCCCAGGCACACGGTGAAGGCGAGCACCGCGGCGATTTGAAGTTCGATTCCAAGGGCCACCAACACGGAGCCAGCGAGGGCCAGCGGAAAAACGTTGGGGAGCACCGCAACGAGACCGATGCGCAAAGAGCGGAAGGCGAGGGCGAGGACGGCGACAATGATGGCCGATGCCAGCCAGATGCCGCGTGAGAAGTCGCTGATGATGAGGTTGACGTTGCGGCGGGCGACGAAGCCGGTGCCGGTGGGGTGCATGGCATAGCCGGGATGGCGTTCGGAGAGATCCCGGAAGGTTTGCTCGAGGCGCGCATAGGCCGGTTCGGCCACCGGGGAGCCGGCATCGGGCACGCGGTAGGTGACGAGAGCTCGGCCTAGGTCGGGACGGAGCATGCGCGCTCCCACACCGCCCGGTAGATCCGCCACCCGGTCGAGGGCCGAAGCGTCGCCGGCGCCCACCTGCGCGAGCGCCCGGGCAGAAAGTGGGCCGTGGGTGAAGGGCTCGGCAGCGAGTGCCTCCTCCACCTCCAGTAAGACAGGATCCAGGTCGGACGGCACTTCCCCGCCGTGGGCGGAGGGGTTCCACTCGAGCAGGGCGGCACCCCACAGGCTCCCGCCGAAATGGGTCTCGACGGCGGCGAGGGTATCGACAGCCTCATGACCGCTGGGCACGGCCTCGGTGAGGCGATTGTCGGGGACGAGCTGCAGGCAGACGAGCACCATGCCGGCGGTGATCGCGGCGCCGATCCAGGCGACTGGACGCGCGCGCCACAGGACCCAACGCATCCCGTTTTCCGCAGGCCTGTGCAGGCCAGCGTAGCGCTCGGACAGCGAGGGGCCCGCGCCGTCGCGCAGGAACCACGTGGACAGCAGGGGGACGACGACCAGTACCGACACGAAGGTCAGGGCCACCGAGCAGGCGAACATGATCCCGAAGGACTGAATGACCTGAACCCGGGATAGGCCCAGGGAAGCAAAGCCGATCGCGGTGGTGAGCGAGGTGAGGGCGCAGGGCATGCCGAGCTCGGCGATGGCGTTGGCTCCTGCTTCCTTCGTGCCCATGCCCTCCTCGCGCCGGCGCAGCACGTGCATCATCAGGTGCACCGAGTCGGTGAAGGCAATGACGAGGATGAGCAGCGGGAGCTGGGTCGTCATCAGATTGATCGACTGACCCGCCAGGCCGAGGGCGCCCAGGGACCAATAGGCGGCCAGGATCGATGCCGCGGAGGTGACCACCACGGGTCCGATGTGCCGAAAGACCAGGGCCCCCACGATGGCGCCTAGCAGTGCGCCGAAGCCCGCAAAGAGGGTTTGCTCGCGGCGGATCGCGTCGAAGATCACGATTCGTAGGGGCGGGATGCCGGTCAGCCGGACGTCGACCGCTCCGGCTTCGTTGGCGGATCGAGCCAGGTCCTCAAGGGCGGCAACGGGCTCGCGGAAATGATCGATCGGCAGGTCGCTGCCTTCGAATTGGACCACGACAAGGGCCGCTTGACCGTCCTCCGCCAGGAGCTGGCCGGATGCAAGGGGATGGGCTGCCGCCGCCGATTCGAGCGCTTCCCAGGACTCCTGTGGCGAGTCGGGACCGGGCCACAGGGGAAGCGGCAAGCCAAGGGGACCCCGGCTGACAAGAAGGGTGGGTGAGGCGACCGCGCGCACTCCCGGGACGGCGGCTGCTGCAGCGGTCAGCTCCGCCAGGGCGAGTCCGCCTGAGCGCCGCGTGAGCTGCTTGGACCGCACGAGCATGAGCACATCCCCGTCGTCGGACCCGAAGGTCTCCCAGACCTCTTCGAGCCGGCGGAACTCGTCGTCGTCGGAGCGAAAGAGGGAGCTGGGGACGTCGTCGATCGTCAGCCGCGAAACGCCGACCGTGGCGACGGCGGTCATGCCGACGATCAGAGCGATGAGCAGCCCGGTGCGGCGCAGGAAGAAGTCGGCGAGCAATCCCATGGAGCTTCCTATTCGTCCATGGACCGGCCCGCGGATCCATCCGGAACCGAGCTCTGTTGGGGTTTTCTGGATGGCCTGCGACGAAACGCCCAATCCCAGCGTGGGAAGGCGCGCGGGGGCGCCCTGGTGGTCGTAGCGCGCGAACCATCCCCGGGAAGGTGGATCCTAGGTTTCCGGTGAATTTGGCGTGTTCCGTCGGCGGAACGTCGTTCTTGATGATGTCCGCCCAACCCGAGATCGAATTCCAGGAGAGCAGAGCATGAGCGACAAGATTGGAGTGCTGGTGATTCACGGCATGGGCAGCCAGGGGCCCGGCTATTCCCACAACCTCGTTGAGGAACTCAAGAGCCGCGTCAAGGGGGACAGCCCGAGGTTCGTCTTCCAGGAGATCTATTGGGCAGACGTGTTGGAGGAGCGCGAGCGGAAGCTTCTGACGTGGATGAAGAGCGGCAAGGAGCCCGGCGGGTCAACGATCGATCTCGACTGGATGAAGTCGCGCCGCTTCGTGATTCACAATTTCGGCGATGCGCTGGCCTACCATCGGGGCGCAGAAAGCGACAAGAACGCCTACAGCGCAATCCATGACGTGGTGGATGCAGCGGTCCGCCAGCTCGACGCGCGCCTCGACGATTCCTCTGCGCCGGTGATGGTCTTGGCCCATTCCCTGGGGGCCCAGATCATGTCCGACTACATTTGGGATCAGCACGAAAGGCGGCCTAAGCCCAAGCGCAAGCGCGCACCGATCCCGGCGCTCGTCTCGATGATCACTTTTGGCTGCAACATTCCCCTCTTTAGCCTCGCCTACCGCGAGGCCAAGCCCATCACGGTGCCCGGGACCAAGATTCGCAAGCAGGCTCTGAAGGATGCTTCGCGCTGGCTCAACTTTCTCGACGCCGACGACGTGCTTGGCTGGCCGCTCAAACCGCTCTACCAGATGAACTCATCCAAGCTCAACAAGAAGCAGTTGGACACGTTGGAGAAGATCGAG
>CAYWNK010000408.1:0-4032 GCA_964459495.1 uncultured Planctomycetaceae bacterium | reverse complement strand
ACTCTGCACAGGCACTCATCTCGATGATCTTCCTCTGCTGCGGTGGCGTCCGAGTTACGCCCGCGTTCTCAGCACCTGGAGTCTTCCACTAAGGGTGCAGGAGAGCCTGAATGATGTCCGGGTCGGTCCTGCTCTCACTGCGGCCTTGCCGCTCCCTTGGATGTGACCGGAGTCCCTACCGCGACACCCGCCTGGGGTCACCGGGGGGAAGCGCAGAACCGCTCGACCCGCGTTGTTGTGCTCGATCCGGAACGGGCAGGCGTAGATCCGCCGGACTTTCGCCTGCCGGTTTCTAGGCATCGCCTAGCGCACCAAAGCACGCGCATCCGCTCCGTGTTTCATTCGACTGGGCGAGGCACCTCTGTCACTCCGACGCCGAAGTGCGCCGGGGGATCGCCTCCAATTTTTCGGATCCGGTGGGTCCCTGGGACAACGAGACGGTCCCTACCGACCGCGGCTCGATCGTCTGCGCCCCGGGTTTGACGACCCACCACAGGCAAGGGCCGATTAGCCCGCCTCGCAGCGGCGCGGCGAGTTCACCCACCCGCCTCCGCCTGTTTTTCCCTCGTCGCGCATCCACGCGCCAAGAATCGACCTATGAAAAAACTGCTTCCCGCATTCGGCCTGTTGCTCTTGGTCTTGCCGGGCCACTCCGACCCCCTACTCCCTCGAACACCCAACCAAGACTCAGCCTACGCGGTCATCACGTACGCTCCACATGACCACCAGTTGCTCTCGCGCCTGCCCTCTACGATGGAAGGAGACATCGTCTATCAGGGCAAGCTGTCCGGATTCGGGAAGGGCCAGCTGAGGATCATGGCCACCTCGAATGGCATTCCAAATGTGATCCAGATTCAGAGCGCCCCCGAGTCCATTTCGGCCAAGCGCCAGTTCTCGATCAGCGCCACGTTGACGGCTGGACTGCATGCCTATGACGTCGAGCTAGCGTACAAGGAGAACACTGCTGGTAGTTGGACAGCCCTCACCGGCACGATGGACGTCGTCGTCGGCGACGCCTTCCTGATCAGCGGCCAGTCGAACGGGGTTTTTAAGGGCGAGTGCCCATCCGACGTTCGGGAAGAGCTGGATCCGGGTATCACGGCCACCGTTTGCCCCAATGGAGCGGACGGTTTCGCGATCACCCCGACGCCTGCCATGACCCCTTCTCCCTACGTGCGGTCCTTTGGCGCGATTCCGTGGATCGAGTGCTCGTCACAGGTTCATCTCATCGAGCGGGGCCGCAAGGATCGCGAGTGGCATCTGGCCCAGGACCAGGACTTCAACAGCCCCGGATACGTCGGTGCATGGCCGCTTGCTTTCGCATACCAGGTCATGGACGCGAAGAGTATCCCAGTCGCCATTCTCAACGGATGCCAGGGTGGAACCAGCATCATGAAGAATCAGCGTTCCTCCATTCCCACCGATCCAATGACGATCTATGGCCAGCTCCTCAACCGGTATCGGGCCTCCGGATTGAACAGCATCAAGGGTATCTTCTGGCACCAGGGGGAACATCATCGGCTATCTGGGAACACGGACCCCTGCCTGACTTCTCCTGTGCCCACGATGTTGCAGAGCACCTACGAGGCCGAGTTCGACAACCTCCTTTCAGCCTGGCTGAGTGACTACAGCGTCGAGAACGTGTTTGTTCTCCAGGTTCGAACGGAGCACGACTACCTGACCAGCAGCGGCGCCAACGACATGGCGGGCGTCTTCGAAGCCCAGCGCACGATGTACCAGGGCCGCCCCAAAGTGGTGACGCAAACCACCGCCGGAATTCCGCTTCCCCCGAATGACACCGGAGGGTTCAACATTCACTTCGACCGCCTCGGCTATGAGGAGGTCGCGTTGAACGCCTATAGCGCTGCTGGTGCCACGTACAGCGACTACCCTGCGTCGACAGCGAAGCCCTACTCGCCAGTGGAACCCCTCAGCGCCACGCTGGCGCCGGCCGGTGCCGGTACCTACTTCGACATCGAATTCGACGTTGGACTGACGAACCCTCTCGATACCCTCGTGGATGATGCCGCGACCCGCGCCCGTTTCCTGGTGCCCTCCGCGACCGTCGTCCAGGTCCAGAGCCTGTCCTACAACACCGTTCGCATCCACTACCAGTCCAGTAGCTCGCCGACAGAGGTGACCTACCGCCTCTTCGGCCCGGACGGACCATGGATTCGCTCCCAGAACGACAACTACGCCTTTGGCTTCACGATCCCTGTGAACTAGGCCTTTGAGCGTTATTGGCTCAACGCAACGGGATCCGGTGTCGGTCAACAACCGGCACCGGTGCCGTTGGGATGCGGAGCCTGCCACGGCTTCGTTGGGCCACCTGCCTGTCTGCTTGCACTGGGGCACCCCGTGCTTTCAGGTGGGTCGAGTGCCAGCGGCGAGGGGCCCCCACCGTCGGTCCAGCGGGAACTCGGAAGTTCGAGCCTCGGGGAACACCCAAAAGCGGCCCGTGAGGTGACCACCGACCTGGAGCGGAACGGCCTGGCCGACCGGGCGCCGGGGAAGAGCCTGTGCGAGCCGTACCGAGAGAGCATCACCGCGGCTGTGGGCTTGGGCAGGAAGGTCAGATCCATCTGGCAGGATTTGGTCACCGACCATGGCTACGCGGGCTCGTACGAGAGCGCGAAGCGCTTCGTCCGCAAACTTCAGGGGGCAGTCCGCCGTGAAGCACACCCGACCATCACCACCAAGCCGGGCGAGGAGGCGCAAGTGCCTGCCTAGCTCTTCGGAGCGCCGCCGAAACGGAGAGTCACAGCCGGAGACAACAGCACAGATCAGATGACGAGTACCGCCCAGCCTGGGCAACTGCGAGCCGAAACAGACTCTGGCCTTGGCCCTTCACGCTTCCGAGAACGAAGCGACGAGGCCGTGGGATAGATAGCAGCGCCCGACTGGACGGACCCCCTCAAGCACCGGGTCACGGAAGTGGCCGTCACCGAGTGACGCATGGAAGCAAGGCGGAACTCGTCACCTGATCGCCTCACGGCGCTCACCTGAAACACACACTAGGAAACGACTGAACAGTCTTGACCACTGGGGGCCTTCTCATGGAAGGAAGTCCAAGCGATGAGTTGTGGGCACCTTAGGGGTACGGGGGGACTGATCCCAGCGCCCCCTCCCCCACTGCTTCTAGTCCGGCTTCCCCGGCCACTGGGCGATTAGGACCCGGTCGCCGGAACTATTTTCCGCTTCCCGCGGGGTCGCCCTGCGTACGACAAGCCCGGATTCGTGCTCCAGTGAACCGGTGCCCTAGTCCGATAGGTCACCCATGCACTTCCGCGTGGATCCGGCCGGCCCTGCGTCTCCGAGCGAACAGCTCGGGGATCAGGTTCGGTTTGCCGTGGCCGCCGGTCGGCTGACGGCCGGGAGCCGAGTGCCGAGCCTGCGGGCTTTGGCGGCGGAAGTGCGCGTGAACCCCAACACGGTCGGCCGCGCCTGGCGCGAGCTCGAACGGGAGGGCGTGCTCGAGGCGCGCCGTGGGGAAGGCATGTTCGTGGCGGCGGACGCCGGGCCAGTGTGCAGAGCAGCGGTGGCGCGTGCCATGGCCGAGCGCATTGGACGGGCGGTCGCCGAGGCCCGGGCCGGTGGGCTCGGGGCGGAGGAGATCCAAGAGCTGGTGCAGACCAGCCTGGACGCTTGGGAAGGGACTTTCGAGGGAGAGCAATCGTGATGACAAACGGAATCGAAGTGCGAGATGTGGTCGCAGCCTACGGGCGGCACCGCGTGCTGGAGGGGCTTTCATTCTCGGTGCCCCCGGGGAGCGCGACCGCGCTGCTGGGGAACAACGGGGCAGGCAAGTCGACGCTGGTGAGGGTGCTCACCGGCCGACTCAAGCCCAAGTCCGGGGACGTCCACGTCCTTGGCCTTAACCCGCACAAGCAGCGCATGGCCGTGCTGCGCGCCATGGGCCTCGTGCCCGAGGGCGGCGGCTGGTCTCGCTGGATGCGGCTGCGCGACGTATTCGCACTGCAGCGCCCCCTCTTCCCCAACTGGGATGTCCAGCACGAGGTGCAGCTCATGGAG
>CAYWNK010000407.1:0-4034 GCA_964459495.1 uncultured Planctomycetaceae bacterium | reverse complement strand
GGGCTCTACCGGGCTCACTGGGGCAGGCTCACGGGCCAGTTCAGTGGCAGGCTCAGGGGCCTTGGCAAGGGGCTGCGGGGCGGGCTCCACGCTCGGGGCCGGCTCAGGCTCAGGCTCCGGCTCAGCGGCCACCGGCTCCGGGGCAGGAGCGGGGGCAGGAGCGGAGGCGGCCTCCGGATCCTTCTTCTTCTTGCGGCGGATGAAACCGTTGCCGAGGGCCTCTGCGCCCCCTTCGTCCGCATCCGGTTTGGCCGGCTCCGCGCTGGCGGGTTCGTGGCCGTTCGCCTCGAGAACCCCCTTCGCCTGCATCACCTCGAACTCGTCGAGGGCAGACATGTGGCTCTTGGCCTTACTGAAGCCGTAGTCGCGCAGTCTCGCCGCCATGTCCTTGCCGGACATGGCGTACTGCTTTGCTAGGTCGTGGATGCGTACTTTCTTGCTCAAAACGAATGCGTGCTGTGGAGATGGGGACCAGGGGCTCGGCTTCGTGCAGGTAGGGCTCGAGCGACCTCATCGGGCCGCCCGTCCTTCCTGTACGAGGCTCATGCCTGCTCCTCCGTGCTCGGCTGCGGTTGTTCTGCTGTTTCGCCCGTGGACCCGCCGGCGGGTTCACTCATTCCTTCGCTTCCCGTCTGCCCCGCTTCTCCAGGGGCCCCTTCCTCTTCCAGGTTGGGGGGAATCCCTTCATCGGTGGAGCCGTCGGTGGCCTCTGCGCCCTCGCCCTCACCCTCGATGCCAAAGTATTCCTCGCGGGTCTTGATCTCGATCTCCCAGCCACAAAGGCGGCTGGCCAGGCGCACGTTCTGGCCACGTTTTCCGATGGCTAGAGACTGCTGCTCCTCGTCCACAAGGACGACGGCGGAGTGATTCGCCTCGTCCGGGTAGATGTTGTCCAGGTGGATGGTGGCGGGCTTGAGACCGTTCATAATGAGGGTCTCGAGCGAATCGCTCCAACGGATGATGTCGATGCGCTCGCCCCGCAGCTCGTCGATGACGGCTTTGATGCGCGATCCGCGCACACCGACGCAAGCGCCGATGCAGTCGATCTTGGGGTCGGAGCTCTGCACGGCCATCTTGGTCCGATAGCCGGGCTCGCGCACGACGCGCTTGATCTCGATGATCGAGTCAGCGATCTCGGGGACCTCTAGCTCGAACAGGCGGCGCACGAGGTCGGGGTGGGTGCGGCTGATGTGGATGCGCACGCGGCTGCCGTCCTTGCCGACCTCGACCACGATTCCGCGGATGCGGTCGCCGGGGGCGTAGGTTTCGCCCCGGACGCGGTCTTCCTTGGCGACGTAGGCCTCGACCTTGCCGAGGTTCACGACCAGGTCCTGGCCCTCGTAGCGCTGGACCACCCCGTTGACGAGGCTGCCGACGCGGGTCTCGTATTCCTCGTAGAGCACGTCCCGCTCGGCCTCACGGACCCGCTGCATGAAGCCCTGCTTGACGGCCTGGGCGGCGATGCGGCCAAGTTCCTCCATCTCGAACTCGTACTCCCCCTCGTCGTCTTCCATGGAGACCTCACCGGTGGTGCGGTCCAGGGTGACGACCAAGTCCTCCCCAACGCCCAGGCGCTTGCGTACACCTCCGGCCAAGGACTCTTCCAATGCCCGGAAGATGACCTCCCGGGGGATGTCCTTGTTCGCGTGGATCACGTCGATGGTGCGCAGCAGCTCTTCGGGGTTCATCCGTGTTGGTGCGGGGCGATCCGGTGTGGGGGAGAGAAGGGGTTCGACAAGTGGGGCAGGGTTAATATACGAAGGAAGCGGGGCGGCCCCACTTGCGTCGGGACCCCACTTCCATCGGCGTCGCGGGCGGCCGCCGCCCGAGAGATCGGGGTGGCGTTCGCGCTGCGTCGAGGCGTGTTCAACGCGGAGTGTGGGCCATAGTCCTATGGGAGTCAACCGCCGGCCCTACACTGCTGACTCTTCCCCCGAACGATGACCAGCTCACCCACCATCCCCTTCCTCGGCCAAGGGCCTGCTTTCGCGGCCTTCCTGAGCGATCTGGAGCGCGCAGCCCAGGGTGCGGTGACCGTTCTGATCGAGGGCGAGTCGGGCAGCGGCAAGACCTCGGCCGCCGGGCACCTGCACAGCCGGAGCCCCCGGGCCGCCGGGCCCCTCGTCACGGCCGATCTGGGGGCCTTGGCCCCGCACCTGATCGAAGCCCAGCTGTTTGGGCACGAGGAGGGCGCCTACACCGGCGCGGACCGGGCACGGTTGGGCCGGTTTCGGGCGGCGGAGGGGGGCACCCTGGTCCTCGAGGGCATCGAGGACTTGCCCCTGGCTACCCAGGTCAAGCTCCTGCGGGTTCTGCAGGAGCGCGTGGTCGAGCCCCTCGGCGCCGAGCGCCCCGTGCCCGTGGATGTGCGCGTCGTGGCCACCAGCACCCGGCCCCTCCTGCAGGCGGTCGAGGCGGGGGACTTTCGCGAAGACCTCTACTACAGGCTCGCGGTGGTGGTCCTGCGCGTGCCGCCGCTGAGGTCGCGCCCCGGAGATCTCGAGGCCCTGGCTCTGGCGATGGTCGAGCGAACGGCGGGGCGCTTGGCCCTTGAGCCTCGGTCCCTGTCTTCGGAGGCCCTGGAGCGGCTGCGGGGGCATTCCTGGCCGGGCAACGTGCGCGAGCTGGAGAATGCGATCGAGCGGGTCCAGGTGCTCGCTCCCGGGGGCCAGCGGACGGCGCCGGTGGCTGCGCCCGAGCTCACCTTCCTGGACGAGGCCGTGGCGGGGGCGGCCGAAACGCTCGCGCGCCAGGTCCTGGCCATGGGGCTGGACCTGGAGGAGCTGACGGGCGCCTGCCTGGACGAGGCTCTGCGAGAGGAGCGCGGCAACGCCTCCGCGGCGGCCCGGCGGCTGGGCCTGTCGCGCCGAGCCTTCGACTACCGCAAGCGCAAGCAGGCCGAGGCGGCCGATTCCGAGGGTGGATCCGGCGAACCCGATGCCGCGGATGACCCGGGCAAGCAATAGAATGAAGGGAATCATGGGCGGCAAGGCTTGGCAACTGGTGGGTCCCACGTCGGGGCTGTGGATCTCAGGGGCGATCGTGCTGGCCGCGCTTGGCTTCGGCCAGGATGGGGGGGCGGCGCTACCGGGGCCCTTCCAACGGGCGGTCGAGGCGCTGGACGACCCAGCGGCCGGGGACGAGGCATGGGCTGAGCTGCTGGCGGCGGGGCCCGACGCTGTGGGCGATCTCATGACCGGCTTCGCCGCCGACTCCCGGGACGGGCGGCTAGCGCGGGCGCGCCTCATCGCTCGCAGCGCGCCCGCGGGGGCGCCGGTGCCCGCGCTGGTCGCGGCGGAGCCGGATGCGCTGGTGCAGGCTGAGCTGCTCGCCTGGGCCGGACGGACCGCGCTGGGGGAAGAGGGGCTGGAGCGCCGCGTGGCTCTGCTCGGCCGGGCGGGCCGACGTGGGCCCCTAGGCGTGCGCACCGCCGCGCTCGAGGCGTTGGGCGGTCTGGATCGGTCGAGCGCCGTGGCGGAGCTCGAGGTCCTCATCGACGAGCTTCCCCCCGAGGGCGCGCTGGCGGCAGCGCGGGCGCTGCCCAGGACCCCACGCTCGGATGAAACACTGCGCCGATTGCTGGCCCGGGGATTCCGCGGCAAGCCCGAGGAGCGGCCGCCGGCGGCGGTGCTCGCCGAGCTTTTGCCGCGGCTTGGGCGGCGGCTCGCCGAGGGGCAGGACGGCGGCGATCTGCCCCAGGACCGGGCGCCCCTGGTGTTGGGCCTGCGCCACCCGCATCCACAGGTGTCGGCGGCGGCGGTGGCGGGCTACGACGCGATGCTGGACCGGCTGACGGAGCTCGGGGAGTTCGAGCGCACCGAACGCCTACTCGCCGGGCTGGAGGAACAGGGCTTCGACCCGCGACTCGTTCACTTCCAGCGGGCGCGCCTGGCCTTCTTTCCCGGCTTGGACGCGGCTCGGGCGCTGACTTCGGCCCGGGCGCTGCGGGCGGCCACGGCAAGCCGAGCCCCCCTGGACGCCGGCAGCGCGCTGCCGGGGGACCGCTGGTTGACGCGGGCTCAGCTGCTCGAGGG
>CAYWNK010000406.1:0-4051 GCA_964459495.1 uncultured Planctomycetaceae bacterium | reverse complement strand
GGGGGTCATGGCGGGAATGGTCTTCACAACCGTGTTCCTCTCGGTTTAGAGAGGATTAAGGCTGTGTGAATCGGGCGGGGTTTGGTTCGACCGATTCGGAGGAGAAAGCGGGGGGTGGGGAGGTTAGACGGGAAGTCGAGCCCTCGTCTACATGCGGCTGATGGCACTTTGGCCGCACATGAAGGGAGTGCGAACAGCCCGGGGCTACCGTCTAGCGGCTGCAAAGGCGGAACTGAAAGCGTCCGCGGCGGCCATTGGCCCCCGGGACCCGCTCCAGGGCCCGCACCCCGGCGGCGGCACCGCGCACCAAGCCGCCCAAGCGGGGGGAGAAGTTACGCGTACGAAACGCGATCTCCTCGGGCTGCGGCGTGGCCTGGAGCCCGAGAGCACCGGCCGGCTGCCAGCCGGCCGTGCGGGCTAGGGCGTCCACCTCCCCGGGTGGGAGCGCCTGAAAGGGGCCCACGTTTGGATCGGGGGAGAGCACGTATTCCACTCCGCCCGGGCCTCCCCGGCGGGCGCGCATGCGCTCGGTCAGCTGGTGGAAGCTGCGGGCGGAGACAAAGGCGAGCAGCAGCTTGCCGCCCGGAGCGAGCCAATCCGCCATCGCCAGTAGCAGAGCCTCCCGGTCGACCCGCCGCAGTCCCTCGAGCCGGAAAAGGCAGCTGATCACGTCGTAGCTTCCGGCCTGTGGCGCGTCCGGATGGTCTGGTTCCTCCGGAGCCCAAACGAAGGGGCTGCCCTTGGGTTTGGCACGGCCGGCGCACCAGGCCGCCACCTCGGGGCTGCGCTCGACGGCGTCGAAGCGAAAGCCCGGCCGCTGCAGCGACAGCCGCTCGGTCAGGATACCCGTGCACGGCAAGACGTCGAGCCAGCGCCCGGGCTCCGCGCCCGGCTCCGGCTTGGTCGTTCCCTCTGGTACGAGCGCATCGAGGGCCTCGTCGAGGGCGCGCTGTTCCCAGGCCCGCGGCTTGTTGTGCCGCAGTCCGTTGAGGACGCGTGCCCGCTGGTAGGTGGTCAACAGGTCCGGTTCCCAGGCCTCGGGGTCGGTGGACGAGGGGATCGGCCGGCCCGCGTAGTGGTTGTAGTGGGTGACCTGGTCGAGGGGCCGGCGCTTGGGTCCCTTGGCGGGTAGCACCTTGGGATAGCCCAGCGCCACAACCGCGACGACCAGCCGGTCGCGGGGCAGCCCGACCATTTCGGCGACCTCGTCGTGCCCGCCGGTTTGCGTGATCCAGAACGTGCCCAGGCCCAGCACCTGGGCCGCGAGGCTCATGTTCTGGATCAGGGCGCTGGCGGACTGGATGTTGGCGTAGTTCTCTTCGGAGAAGTCTCGCCCGTACGACACGATGATGTTGACCGGCGCGTTGGCCATCTGCGTCGAGCGCTCGGCCAGTTTGGCGTTGAGCTCGGGGTCGTCGACGGCCACCAGATCCCACATCTGGTAGTTGCACGAACTGGGCGCCCAGACGCCTGCGTGCATCACCTGGTCGATGAGCTCACGGGGCACCGGGTCGGGCCGGAAACGGCGAATGGAGCGTCTTCCGTACAGCGCCTCCCAAAAGTCCTGGCCGGGTAGCTCACCCAGCGGGGGCGATGCCTGACGAGTCGCTTCGCCGGCGCCCGCGCGGGCGGGTACCGGCGGCTTGGCGCCGTCGTCGGATTCTTGGCTCATCGCTTGGCGAGCGGTCGGCGCAGGCCTAGGCGCTCACTCGTAGAGCTTGCCCTTGTGCTTGATCCAGCCCCCGGGCTTGATGGGGTTGGGGCTCGGGTTGTGGTGCGTCCAGTGCAGGACGCCGCCTTTGTCGTTCCACTCGTATTCACCCTTCATCTCCACCCGGTCGCCCCTTTGGATCGGAACCGGATCGGCTAGGTCGATGTTGTGCGCGATCTTGAGCGTGATCTTGGGTCCGACCTCGACCAGGAACACCTGGTGGCGGTGACCCTCGTTGTCGGTGGGCAGAATGTGCACCACCTCACCGGCGCACTCGATCCAGGCGTCGGAAGTGCCGGCCTTGAAGAGCGACTGCACCAGCTTGTAGCCGTCGGGGTCGTCGGCCGACTTGGGCTCCTCCTTGGGTGGTGCGGGCTTGTTCTTGCTGGTATCCGGCTTCGGCGGGGTCTCGGTCTCTTTCTTCTTGGAGGGCTTCTCGGGCCAGGATCGGTCCGAGCCGGGGAGGGTTTCGGCGGGCGCCTCTACGGGAGGGCCTCCGTCAGCGACGGTCTTGTCCTCGTCCTTCTTGCCGAGGAGGTCGAGTCCGGTGAACTGCTGTACGAGGTACAGCACCCCCGCCGCGATGAGGAGGAAGAGCGCTTTGAGGGGTCCGGGCTTCTTGGAGTCTTCGGCCATGATGCTGGCAGGGTAGCCTGTCACGCGATGCAAACAATGCTATGTGCTGGCTCCCTTCTGGTATTGGTGGCCTGCCAGCCCGCCTGGCACCGCATTCCGCCCCCCCCAGCCACCGCTCCGCAGCGTCCAGCTGGTCACGCGCCGGAAATCGAAAAGGACCCGGACAGCGGGGTCGTGCTCGCGCGCAGCGTGCTGCTGCACGATGGAGAGGGGGGCAGCGTGCGGGACGGGCAGGAGGAGACTTTCTGGGGGGACGGGACGCCGCGTTCGTCCAGGGGGTTCGAGATCGGCGTGCCGACGGGGACCTGGTTCAGCTGGTGGCCCAGCGGGGTGCTGCGCAGCGAGCAAGAGCACCCCGCCGACGGGTCCCCAGGGCGGCTTCGCTTTTTCCACCCCAGCGGCGAGCTGCGCGCCGAGGGCCTGGCGGGGAGCGGCGGGTCCCGGGTCGGGGTCTGGCGCTTTTGGCGCCCCGACGGCTCTCTCGAGAAGACAGGCGCCTACCGCCGGGGCCAGGAGGACGGTCCCTGGGAATTCTTCGACCCCGCCGGACGGACGATCGCCAAGGGCTCCTATGAGGCCGGCGCGCGGGTGGGCGTTTGGGCCCTGGATTCGGGCGAGGAGCAGTGACCGGCCGGCCCGGTGGCGCTTGGTAGGGGACGCCGGTCCTATCTTCCACACAGCCGGCCGTGTTGCCGCCCCGGCTCGCCCGGATAGGATCCGCCCCATGCCCGCTGCCCGAGCGCCCCTGAACCCTGCCCTTTGGCTTGTCCTTGCGTTGGCGCTGCCCGCGGGCTGTGCCGAGGAACTCGACCCCCTCGACGGTCAGCTTTTCCCCACCCGGGGCGAGCGCGCGACCAGCATGGCACCCTGGCTCGGCGGGCCGCTGGGGGACTGGCCGGCTCCCCCCGGCTGGAAGCTCGAGCGCGTCTCCAGTGGCGTACCCTTTCCCCGGGGTCTGGCCCGCGTCGACGACCGCTTCGTCGCCCTGGCCCGCGGACGCCACCGGCGGCAGGGCGGCGTGGATCCCGAGATCATCGACCGTGCGGGCACCTTGTTTTGGGTAGACCCGGCCATCGGCCAGGTGGTCGAGCAGGGCGGCTCCAGCTACCCGAGCTCCCCCGAGGTTGCTGCCAACGCCAGCGTTCTCGCGGAGCCCAGCGCTCCGCCCTTTCAGCTCTACGATCCCACGTCCGGACCGCCCCTGCGGGACACGCGCATGGATCGGCCCTACTGCACGCTGCGCTTCGACGAGGTCAGCCGCAATCTGTTCCTGTGCGGCTTCAGCGGGGTCGACCTGCCCTTCGCGCGCTTCCGCAAGAACGCGAGCGATACGATCCATCGCTACGACCTGCGCAGCGGACAGTGGGCTGTTGTCGAGGCTCACAAGCCCGACCAGCTGGGCGAGGCGGACCTCTCCTACACCGTTTCGAATGATCACTACCCGCATCACGATCCGGACACCCAGCCGCCGCCCCACGGCTGGTTGAACGGGGGAAACTCGCTGTGCATCGCAGGCGATTTCCTCTACGCGGCCGCCAAGGACAACCACCGCATCGTCGCCTACGACCTGGCGGGCATTCGCGCCGACCCCGCCGCCGGCCCGCCTGCGAGCCGGCCCGTGCTGGGCAGCCGCTTCACCCTGCGGCACGGGGCGGGCACCTTGGACGTGGATCTCTACGGTCCGAGCGCTCTTGTGGCCCGGGA
>CAYWNK010000405.1:0-4051 GCA_964459495.1 uncultured Planctomycetaceae bacterium | reverse complement strand
CCCTTGCCGCGGGCCTGCTGGCCGCTGGGGCAGCAGCGTTTCTGACGCTGGGAGCGGGGTCCGTGGATGGGGGTCCTGCGGAGGTGCGGGTGCTGGACGGCCGCGCCGAGACGCGTGGCTGGGGCCTGCTGCGTGGAGGGGCCGGCCGCCTGGCCCTGCTGGGTGAAGGGCCGGTCCGGGCCTGGACGCTGCCGGCCCAGGCCCTGCGCTGGCGCGTGAGCGAGCCGCGGGAAGCGGTGACCGAGAGCCCCAGCATCGAGCTGCAACTGCCCGGCGCACAGATCTACCTGGAGACGGACATCGCGCCTGGCCTGCGGGTCCTCAGCCCCGCCTTCAACGGCTGGTCCGAGGCCAGTGAGGCCTGGTCCCGCAGCCCGGGCGGGCCATGGCGATTCCACGGGCCCTGGCCCCTGCACGGGGCCCTGCCGGCGGCGACTTCGAAAGGGGCGGCCGATGGGGAGGCGAAGCGGGCCGATCCACTACCCCCCAGCTGGGTCTCGGAAGGGCTGCCGCCAGGGGCGGGAGCACTGGTCCTGCGGCTGGCGCCTGGCGGTTTCGCCGGTCCTTCCCCCGGGGCTGGGCGGGCGCCCCAGGCTTGGCTCCGCCTCAGACTGGAAAACTAGAAAGACGAAAGGCGGCAGAATCCTGGGGACGGACGGTTGCCCATCGGGGGGACGAACCGTATTTTCCTCTGCCCTTCAACGGGCGATCCGGCCCCTTAGATTCTCGATCAATGACCACCTCCCACGTGCGCGCCGCCGATGTCGAAGAGCGCTGGCTGCTCTACGACGCCAGCCAGCACACCCTGGGCCGCATGGCGGCCCGGATTGCGACCAATCTGATCGGCAAGGACCGTCCGACCTACACGCCTTCTGAGACCGGCGCGACCCACGTGGTCGTGATCAACTGCGGCCAGCCGCGACTGACCGGCAAGAAGGGCACTGAGAAAGAGTACAAGCACTACACCGGTTACCCGGGTGGTCTGCGCGAAGTGCCGATCGAGCGCGTTCGCGAGCGTCGTCCGGAGGACATCGTCAAGCTGGCGGTGCGCCGGATGCTCCCCAAGAACCGCTTGGGGCACACCATGCTGAGCAACCTGCGCGTCTACCCCGGCGCCGATCACCCGCACACGGCCCAAAAGCCGACCCTCGTCGAGAATCTCTGAGTCTATGGCAGTCATCAACCCTTGGACCTGGGGCCTCGGCCGCCGGAAGTCCTCCATCGCCCGCGTGCGCATCAAGCCCGGTGCCGGTGCCTTCGTGGTCAACGGCAAGCCGATGGAGACCTATTTCCCCACGCTCCAGAGCCAGGAGGCGTGCAACGCGCCTCTCAAGCGCACCGAGTCGGTGGGCACCTATGACGTTTTCGTCAACGTCAAGGGCGGAGGGATCACCGGTCAGTCGGCCGCGGTCACCCTGGGGCTGTCCCGGGCCCTGCGCACGATCAACCCCGCCACCTTCGAGACGCTCCGCGAGCACAGCCTGCTCACGCGGGACTCGCGCATGAAGGAACGGAAGAAGTACGGACGTCGCGGCGCCCGTCGCGGATTCCAGTTCTCCAAGCGCTAATCCGAGCGGCCGAGCTGGGGTCGACCACTCCAGGAGTTCTCTCCTGGCGGATCCTCCCCGGGGCAAATCCGCCAGGATTCGCCTCATCCTTGGCATCTTCTCGATCGTCTTCAGGCGCCCTTTGGTCCTTCCCCTAGGATCGCAGGGCGCCTTTTCGTATCTCTACTGATCCATCTCACCTGGCTCCCCGCTCGCCGGGGCGCCACCAGCCAAGCAAGGCAGCCATGGCCGGCCACTCCCACTCAGCCAATATCAAGCACCGCAAGAACGCGGTGGACGCCAAGCGCGCCAAGATCTTTTCGAAGGCGGCGCGCAACATCATCTCGGCGGTGCGTCAGGGCGGTCCCGACGTCGACACGAACTTGAAGCTCAAGTACGCGATCGACAAGGCGAAGGCCGCCAACATGCCCAAGGACAACATCGAGCGGGCGGTCAAGAAGGGCGCCGGCAGCAAGGATGGAGACGACTTCGAGGAGCTCGTCTACGAGGGCTATGGCCCGGGCGGCGTCGCGATCCTGATCGCGTGCTTGACCGACAACCGCAACCGCACCGCGCCCGAGGTCAAGTACACCCTCGAGCACAACGGCGGCAACATGGGCTCGACCGGTTCGGTCGCCTTCATGTTCGACTTCCGCTCGATCTACGTGGTCGACATGGAAGGGGACATGACCGAGGACAAGCTGATGGAGCTGGCCCTGGAGGCGGGAGCCGAGGACGTCCTGATGGAGGGGGCGGTGGCCACGGTGCTCGCCCCGGCGACGGAGTTCGGTGCGGTCAAGGAGGCCCTCGAGGCCGCAAACGTGCCGCTGCTCTCCAGCGAGACCGGCTACATGCCCCAGAACACGGTGACCATCGAAGAGAAGAAGGACGCGGCGCGCATCCTCAAGCTCATCGATGTTCTCGAGGACAACGAAGACGTGCAAAACGTCTACTCGAACTACGACATCCCCGACGAGTGGCTCGAAGAGCTCAACTCGTAGGCCAGCGCGCGTGTCCGAGGGGGAAGACTTCCCCGGCGCGCGGTCCCCGCTGATTCTTTCTACAGGCGGCCCACCGCAATGGGCCGTCCCGCACAAACGACAGGCACGAGAGCAAAGGACGGAAGAGAACATGGGCGACGGACTACGAACGGTACGGGTGCTAACCACCGATGAAGCCCTGCTGGCTGGGGTGAGCACGGGCGTCGATACCGTGGACGGCTGGAGCGTGGCGGCGGTGCCGGACGCGGAGACCCTGATCAACATGCCGCCTGTTGCGGGTGATGTGGTGCTGGTGGACTCGTGGCTGCGCGGGCGCAACGTCTACGAGCTGATGCGTTCCCTTTCGGGGCGCCTGAAGGCGCGCAGCTACGTGGTGGTCGAGCAGGGCAACCAGGACGCCCAGGGCATCGCGCGCTTCTGCGGTGCAACGGGCACGATCGAGCGGCCCGTGCGGCCGAGCGACCTGCGGCGTGTGCTCGAGTCGGCAGGCCCCGTGGCGCTGCCCTCGCCGTCTGTGGCCAAGCGCGGCGACGAGTCGAGCTTCGACCTGCCCGAGTCGCTCATCAAAGACCTGACGACCGGCCAGCCGGACGAGGGCCTGATCAAGGCCACGATCGACCCGGCGACCGGCCTGTTCAACTACGCCTTCCTGAACTACAAGCTCGATGAGGAATTCAAGCGGGCCCGGCGCTTCGATCAGCCCCTGGCCTGCGTCATGCTGGGATTCGAGAGCCAAGCGAGCGAGGAGGTCCTGCGTGACCTCGCGGGAATCTTCCTGGCGTCATCCCGGGACACCGACGTGCTCGGCCGTTTCGACGAGAGCTCGTTCCTTTTTCTGCTGCCGAACACCGGGCCCGACGGCGCCGAGATCATGGCGCACCGTGTGGCCCGCGATGCTGCCGAGCGTGGGCTGAGCGACTTGGTGGGGGACGCGCTGATCCTCTCCACAGGCATCGCTAGCTACCCCGGACCGGGCTTTGAGCGCCGTGAGGACCTGTACGCCAAGGCCCGGGAGGCCTTCTTCGAGGCGCGTCAGGCCGGTGGCGGGGTCGTGGTCGGGGTGTAGTCGCCTTCCTGCAGCGCGCCGCGGCGGCCCGCCTTGTCCCCTGGAGGACTGGGCGGGCCGCTGTGCTTGCGCTGGGCCGGGACAGGCTTCGCCCGGGATCAAAAATCCCCGGAGCCCCTGCGCGTATCCTAGGGCACGTCGATTCATGCCTGCTCCCGTCCCGAACTTCGTCCGCCGCGCCTGGCGCCTCATCGAGGCCCGGCGAGCCCTCCTGGAAGGGGTTCCCGAGCGTGCGCTGGAGCACCTTTCGGATCCGGTGCTGTCGCTGTCGGGTGAGGCGGATCGGCTGCGGGAGCGCAGCCTGTCGGCTCCCCAAGCACCCGGGCCACCGCCTGGCTGCGACCTTCCCTTGCGCGCCGCGCCGCGCGACGGTACAGCGCCGACAGGCTGCCCTCCCGCAGCCGACCCGCCGCACCCGCCAGCGCCAGCACCGGATC
>CAYWNK010000404.1:0-4066 GCA_964459495.1 uncultured Planctomycetaceae bacterium | reverse complement strand
ATACGAGATTCGCCTTAGTCTCGTGGGCTCGGAGATGTGTATAAGAGACAGAGATATCCGCCCCCGGTGCCCCAGGTCCATTTGGCGAACAGAATGCGGCGTAGGCCCCGCTGCCCCAGGTGCGCCCAAGCCCGGCGCAGCTCGACGAACCCGATCGCATCCCGCAGCCGAAAGGGCTCCGGCTGGGCTTCGGTCTTGGGGAGCGCGAGTCGCGTCAGAAAGAAGGCGCTGAACAGATACGTAGCCGCATCGATCAAGAATACGCCGCGTACTCCGATCCACCCGAGCAGCATCCCGCCCACAAAGGCCCCCACCGCCAGCATGAAACTCCACGTGGCCGCCGAGAGCGCCATGGCGCCCAGCAGGTCGTCCTTTGACACGGTGTTTGGCAAGGCCCCGGCCCGCGCCGACTCAAAGACCGTTCCCAGCGCCATCTGCGCCAGCAACAGCCCATAGAGCAGCGGCAGCTCCCCAGGCTCATCCACCAGACACAACGCCAAAACCACCCCCATGCGAAGCAGATCCGCCGCCACCATGAGCATCCCGCGCGGCAGCCGATCGGCCGCAGGCCCCGAGAACGGTCCAATCAACGCCGCCGGCAGGAAGCGTAGCGCCACATCGATCGCAAACAACGTCGCCGTCCCAGCAAGCCCCGCGGTCCCCCCGAGACTCGCGATCAGGGTGAGCACCGCGGTGTGGTTCAACCAGTCCCCAAAGCGGCTCACCGCATGGGCGTACCAGAGCTTGCGAAAGGCGGGGTTTCGTTGGAGGATCGCGAACAATGCCTGTGTCGGTGGCGGATGAGAAACGAAGAGCGCGGCTCGACCATTCGTCGAGCCGCGCTCTGCTTGCGGACAAACGCTAAGCGGCCCTGGTCAGACCGAAGCCATCGCCGGCATGCTGTCGGCGATGCGCTCGAGGGCCTGGGCGATCTCCTCCTTGCTAACCGTCAGGGGCAGGCGCGCGCGGATCGACTGGGGGCCGGAGGCGAGGGCCATCAGCTTGTGGTCCCAGAGGCTCTTCAGGAGCGCATCGCGTTTCTCCGGGGTCTCCAGGGTGAAGGCAGCCAGGGAGCCAACGCCGCGGACGTTGCTGATGTGGCCTTTGTCTTTGGCCAGGGAGCGCAGGCCGCCGAGGAACTCCTCGCCGCGCGCCGCCACGTTATCCTGCAGGTTGTCGCCGAGGATGATCTCGATGAACTGGTGGCTGCGCACCATGTCGACCAGGTTGCCACCCCAGGTGGAGTTGATGCGGCTCGACTTGTGGAACACGTTCTCGGGCACGTCGTCGACGCGGGTGTTGGCGTAGAGGCCGCACACCTGGGTCTTCTTGCCGAAGGCCACGACGTCAGGCTTGACGCCCTTGGTCTGCCACAGCCAGGGCTTGCCCGAACCGAAGAAGCCGGTCTGAACCTCATCGAAGATCAGCAGAGCATCGTGCTTGTCGCACAGCTCGCGCAGCCTCTGGAAATACTCGGGGCGGAAGTGGTTGTCCCCGCCCTCGCCCTGCATGGGCTCGAGCAAGATGGCCGCCACGTGCTGCTTGGGCGACGCGAAGGCCTCCTCGATTTCGGCGATGCTCTTGGCCTCCTCCGCCTCGATGTCGTTGGCGATGCCTCCGTCCAGGTCGAATTCGATCGCGGGGTTGTGCACCCGGGGCCAGCAGAACTTCGGGAACAGTGCCACCTTGTCGTGCACCGTGTTGGTGACGCTCATGGTGTAGCCCGAACGTCCGTGGAAGGCCTGACGCAGGTGCAGGATCGAGAGATCCCAACCGTCGTTGACCTTGTCGACCCCGACCTTGTGGGCCTTCCAGTCGAAGGCCACCTTCATGGCGTTCTCCACGGCCAGCGCGCCGCCCTGAACCCAGAAGTGATAGGGGTAGCCCTCCGGCGACACGCGGGTGGCGAAGGCTTCGACGAAGCCCGCCATCATCCCGGTGTAGATATCCGAGTTGGCCGGATTGTTGAGACCGGCCTTGGTGATGCGGGAGACGAAGTCCGGCTCCTGCATTCGCGGGTGGTTGTAGCCGATCGGCCAGGACGCGAAACAGGTGAAGAAGTCCAGGTACTCGTTTCCACTCGCAGCGTCGTGGATCCAGGAGCCGTGGGACTTCTCGAGGTCCATAACGATCGGGTAGCCGTCGGCGAGCTGGTGGCGGCCGAGAACCTCGTGGACGTTGGCGGGTTGGATCATGGCGGTATTCCTCGGGGGAGATCGGGAAGATCGGGGTCGGGTGCAGGCAGACCCCGATCGAGGGGCCCATGCGGCGGTCCGGGACGGACCATGGGCGAGGCTTTGCCCCTCGGCCGAGCGGCAAGGTCCGCCTAGGCCGGACCTGCGCGCTCTAGCAAGAGCAGCGGAAGGGGCGAGCGCAGCCGCGCCAGCCCCATGCGGTCTTCCACGTTGGTGAAGACCAGTCTGGTAAGGATAGCGGTGCCTCCTCCTCCGCGCGAGGGTCGGGACGCCTCATGGATCAGGGTTGCACCCTCCCCAAGGCCGATCCTGCGGGCCTCCAAGAGGCGTTCGGGTTGCCTCTTGTCCAGGGGCCAAGGGGCCGGATCGACCGCCGAATCCCTCTCCAAGCGATCCAGCAGGCATTCCGTGAAGCTCGACAGCAGGCTCGGGGCCACTCGAACGCGGCGCAGGGCCTGGGCGTCCCAGCCTCCCAGGGCCCAGTCCCGGCCGAAGGCCAGCCGGACAACCCGGCGAGCAGCGGCGCGGGGATCCCCATCCGGACCGAGCTCCAGGGTGGCGGGCAGGAGCTCGTGGACCGCCGCCCGTGCGCGCCGACCGCCCGCTCCGATCCCCAACCCGAACGGCCGGTTCGCGGCCGGCATGCCCGCTAGGGCCTCCTTGCGGGCCTGGTTCACCAGGGTTTCAAAGGCCTCGCCTGCCGCTGGCGGCCCCACATGGGTCAGCTCCACCGGCCGCTCAGAGATGGCCAGCGCACGGGTCACCTCGGCCGACTCCTGGTGCAGCACCGCCAGCGCCCCCGCCCGGGAGCCGAGCTCCGCGCGCAGCACGTCCGCGGCCAGGTCGGCCGCAGGGCCCAGGCTGGGGGCAGGCACCAGCAGCACCGGCCGCCCCTGGGCCAGGGCACGCCAAAGGCGCGACCACAGCACGAGGGGCCCCGCACTCCCGTCCACGTGCAGGGCCAACGGAACCCGATTCGCCGCCCCCGCACCCCTGCGCGGCGGGCCGGGCAGGTCCTCGAGATCGGCCAGCAGGGGCTCGCTGTACTCGTCGAACTCGGAAGGCTCGAGGTCGAGCGCTGCGGCGCTGGCCCCCGAGGGATCGGGATCTTGATCCAGCTCGCTCGCCGCACGCCGCAGCGCGGCCCCCGACGGAGCCGGAGACGATCCGGCCGCCGCGAGCTCGGTCAAGGCCAGCTCGACGTCTGCGGCTCCGCTGCGCGGCCAATCGCCCAGGTCAGCGCCGCGCGGACCCGGCCCCGAGCGGGGGACGTATCCCCCACCCTGCGGGGGCACGGCCTCACCGCCGATCCAGTTCGAGTATCGCGTCAAGGGCTCCAGTATCGCTCCGGCCAGAAAGCTAGCGAACTGGCCCCGGGTGCGTGAATCGTTCGGGCTAAACTGCGCCGTTTTCATGGCCCCCCAACAATCCGAACCGGGACCCCGCCGCCCCGGCAAGGGTTACAGCAGGGCCATGCGCATGGTCAGCGGGAAGGACTTCCAGCGCGCCTATCGCCAGGGCAGCCGGGCCAGGGCCTCGAAGGTGCTCGTCGTCGTCTGCGGAAACGGGCTCGGCCATTCGCGCCTTGGGCTCTCGGTGGGTCGGCGCATCTGGCGCCAGGCCGTGCATCGCAACCGTATCCGGCGGCTGTTCCGCGAGGCGTTTCGGCTCGACTACGACGAACTTCCCCAGGGTTTGGACATCGTCCTGATCCCTGCTGAGGCACGCCTGGTGGCCACCCTTGCCGAGGTCCGTGCCGAGCTGGTCCCCCTCGCCGCCAAGGCCCATCGTCGCTGGCTCGAACGCCAGGCCCAGGAGCGAGCAAGAGCCGAAACCGAGGCGGCCGCCCCGTCCTCCGGCCAGGCCCAGGG
>CAYWNK010000403.1:0-4175 GCA_964459495.1 uncultured Planctomycetaceae bacterium | reverse complement strand
GACACCCCCTTCCTCGGTGACGGCATCGTCGCCGTTGGCCCAGAGTGCACCCTCACCCAGGACGCCCTCGACGAGCTCCTCGTCTGGCGCCACGGCCAGGCCCAAAGCGGTCAAACCGCCCTGCGCGCCCTACTCGATCTGAAGGCCCTGGAACACCTCGCAGCCGAGCGCAAGGTCGAAGTCAGTCAAGCCGATCTCAACGAGCGCTGGACCGAACTCGAGAGCGATGTCATCTCCAGCGGCCAAGCCAAGAGCATGGCCGAGTTCCTGGCCGCCAATCACGTCGAGCGCGCCACGTTCCGGCGCTACCTAAAGCTCGGCATCGCCCATGAGCGCATGGTTCGCGAGGACCTCGAGCTCGGCCCCGACGCCAGGGTGCCGGGGGAAACGCAGCAGATCTGGCTCGAGGAAAAGATGGAAGGCCTCGGCTACCAGCCCGGGCTGTTCCCCTGGAAGGACGGAGTCGTGGCGCGCATCGGACCCAAGACCGTGACGCGCCAGGAACTCGCCGAGGAGCTGCGCAGCAAGCTCCCGAACGAGGACCTGCAGGACGCGGCGTACGAGCTGCTGCTCGAACAACGTCTGCTCGCTCGCATGCCCGACCTCGCCCCCGGTGCCCTCGAAGAAGCCGTAGACGCGGAGGTCGGCCGGCGCCGCGCAAGCGTCGCCCGCAACCCCGCCTACCAGGGGGCGGGCTACGAGCAGCTTCTCGCCGCCCAGGGACTGTCGCTCGAAACCGTTCGCCGCGACCCGGCCGTACGCTCGGCCGCCCTCTCCCACCTGTGGGTCGACCGCACCCACGATGAGGAAGCCCTAAGGGAGGTCTATGCCGCCGAGCGCCCGTACTTCGACGGCCAATTCGGAGCCGGCGTCATGGTCTACGTCTGCTTCCTGAACGCCCTCGAAGTGAAGGATGAATTCATCCACCGGACCTTTGACGAGGCGACCGAGGAGCTAAGCGTCCTGCTGAAGGGCGTGGAGAGCCTTGCCCAGTTCCAAGAGCGCGTCGTGCCCGCGTCTGAGGACCCGGGCACCAAGAAGGCCCAGGGCCTGCTCGGCCTCGTCACACGCGATCGCGAGCAGGTCGCCGAGCCCATCCGAACCAAGGTCTTCGAGGTCCTCGACGCGGAGGGCGGCGAAGTGGCTGGGCGCATTCTCGGGCCCCTGCGGCTCAAGCGCGGCGTGGTCGCGGTTTGTCTAGGGGAGCGTCAACCCGCCCCAACCTGGCCCCAAATGGCCCACAAGGTCCACACCGAGCTGCGCAGCAGGCATCTCACCCAGGTTCTCCCCAGGCGGAGCGTCCGAACCCTCTACGACCCACGCTAGACTCTCCCCATGTTGATCGCCAAGGTCGTCGGAAGCGTCGTCGCCACGCGCAAGGACGAAAAACTGGAGTCCACCAAGCTGCTCGTGCTTCAGATTCACGACGCGCAGAACAAGCCCAAGGACCAGTACGTCGTGGCCGTGGATTCGGTCGGAGCCGGCACGGGGGACATCGTGCTCTACGCCGCTGGCTCCAGCGCGCGCCAAACCACCCTGACCAAGGACAAGCCCTGCGACGCGGTGACGATGGCGATCGTCGACTCGTGGGACCTGGATGGGACCAACGTCTACGAGAAGTGGAGCCAGTAAGCCCATGTACCTGGGCAGAGTGATCGGGCGCCTCGTGGCGACCACCCGCTACGAGGGTCTCGACGGCGTGCGACTGCAGTGGCTGCAACCCCTCGACGAATCCGGCGAGAAGGCTGGTCCGGCCCTGGTCGCCTGCGCCGCCATCAATTCCGGCCCCGGCGACCTGGTCACCTGGGTCGACGGCCGCGAGGCCGCGCTGGCCCTGCCGGACGAAACCTTCGTGCCCGTGGACGCCGCCATCCTGGGCTTTGTGTCCCAGGCCGCCGGACCCGCCGGTGATCTCAGCTGATGGAGGCCCCATGTTCCTAGCGGACGTCGTCGGGACCGTGGTCACGCCCGAACAAATCGCCGACCTCGAAGGCCGCACCTTGCTCATGCTCCGTCCGGTGACCCCCCAGGGAGCACCCGCCAAGTCCACGCGAGTCGGAATCGACCGCGTCGGTGCCGGCGTAGGCGACCGCGTTCTCGTCATCGATGAGGGCAACTCCGGCCGTCAAATCCTCGGCCTCCCCGATGGCGCCGTGAAGACCATCGTCATCGGCTTCGTCGACTCCATCGAACTGGGCGGTGAGACCGTCTTCGACCACCGCCAATAACGCCATGGACCTCCCCACACCCGGCTGGACCGAAGAGGAAACACGCCTACGCCAGGCCCTCTGTCGCATTGGCGCCCTGTGCTACGAGCGCAACTTCATCGTGGCCGCCGACGGCAACCTCTCCGTCCGCATGAGCGACGGTACGATCCTGATCACGCCGACCGGCGCCATGAAGGGCTTTCTGCAGCCCCATCAGCTCGCCAAGGTCGACATGACCGGTCAGCCCGTGAACGACGGCCCCAAGGCATCGAGCGAGGTCGGTATCCACCTGGTGGCCTACCAGGAGCGCCCCGACGTCAAGGCCATCGTCCACGCGCACCCGCCCCACGCGGTGGCTATGACCGTGGCCGACATCGACCTTCAGCTGCCGATCATCCCCGAGATCGTCGTCACCATCGGCGGCATTCCTACGGCGCCATTCGGAACGCCCGGCACGCCGGAGTTGCCCGAGACGATCCGCGACATCATCCGCTGCTCGGACACGCTCATCATGAAGAATCACGGTTCGGTCACCGTGGGCACCAATCTGATGGACGCGTACAAGAAGCTCGACATGATCGAGCACACCGCCCGCATCCTGTGGCTTGCCCACACGGCCCGCGGCGGCCTCGAGCCCCTCGCCCCCGAAGCGGTCGAGAAGCTCCTCGCGACGCGCGCTCAGCTGGGCATCACAACCCGCAACACGCTCGAGAACAACTGCGGCATGTAGACCGCGAAGGGACCCCGGGGATTCCTCAGGGCACCCGTCGCGAGGCCAAGACGCGCTCGCCCCCCTCCGACACAATCTCGAGCACGCAGGCTCCCCCGCCTGCCTCCAGCGAGTACCAAACGCGGTCCACTTCCAAGGGATCGTCGCCGTAGGGCCTGCCCGTCGCCGGATTGATCGGAGCCTTCTCGAGTGAGCCCGCGTCCAAGAGCAGCGGCACCAGCTCGGCCGCGGTGCTCGGGGTCAGCGGGGGCAAGGTCCCTGCCTGTTCGCGGTACTGTGCCAGTCCACCGGCGAGCACGTCGAGCAGCCCTTCGAGGGCCGCCGCCCGCCTCGCATACTGGACGCTCGGGAAGGCCAGGGCCAAAGCCAGCGCGATCGACAGGCCCGCTCCCCTCCACGATCGCCGGCCCCCATGAACTCCCCGCTGCACAAAGGTGAGCAGGGCGCCCGTCCCGCAGCCAAAGCGGCAGTAGGCCATCGGCACCCAGGCGCCGGCCACCAGCCCCGCCACCAGCAGCCCGAGGGAAACCATCGCCGCATCGCCCAGGCCGAAGCCATCGAAGGCTTCAAGGTGGGCGGGGTCCAGGTCGAGCCCCACCGTCGCAGCCACGGCCACGAGCACCAGCGCCAAGGGCACCCGCAGCAGGGCAAAGGCCAGCCAGGCCGGAGGATGGATCGCCCGGGCGCCGCGCACTCGCGGCGCCACAAGGGCCTGCAGCGTGCCGAGGGGACAGACATGGCTGCAGTACGCATTCCGGCCGAAAAGCAGGGGGGTCGCGAAGGCCGCAAGCACCAACGCCGCCATGCCTACAGCGGCTGCCCAGGGCACACCCGCAGCGCACCACCCGCTGAGTAGGGACAGCGAGACCAGGTCGCCCAAAACAAACCCGAGGGCCGCACAGCAGGACGCGCGCAGGGCCCAAGCTGCCTTGCCGCGCCCGCCGATCCAGCCCACTGCCGCAGCGAGCAGTCCGAGCGCCGCGCAGCCGAGCACCCCGTCGCGCCAGCCAGGACCCGGCTGGGCACCCACCTCCCCCAGGGAGTGCGCGGCGCTGCGCAGGACGCAGTCGCTTGTGCGCGTCGCTCCGGACACCGCGTCGAACCCGGCCGCGCGCCAGTCGCTGGACGCCGCGCCGAGCCCGCGTAGTTCATCCAGGCTCCGGCCCTGAAACGCAGCCCAGAACTCGGCCGACCCGACGACGTCCGCGACGTGGCCCGGCGTGTCGGCGCTCCAGCGC
>CAYWNK010000402.1:0-4178 GCA_964459495.1 uncultured Planctomycetaceae bacterium | reverse complement strand
TTGTGGGAATGGAGCCGCTGGTGGGCGCGGGCCCGGCATGGGCCGGCGGGGCCCTTTGCCCTGGACCCAAGCGGTTCACCCTGGGTGCTGACCGGTGATCCCCAGGGGGATCAAAGCCTGTGGGATCCGGCGGGCCGTGCAGTGCTCAGCACCCGGGGCGCCCGGGGCGTGATCCCTGGGGTGGACGGGGTTTGGCTCGGCAACCGCGCGGGCGAGCTCTTCCGCGCTGCCCGAGGGAAGCTGACGCGCACGGATCTAGGGGTGGCGTTGCTCGGCCTAGGGCCAGGCCCGGATGGACCGATTTGGGTAGGCCGAAACGCGAGGGACCAGTGCCTATTGCGACAGGGAACGGGAGCGCCCTGGGTCCTGCCCAGGCAGCTGCAGTCTTACCTTAGGGGCATACCTTTCCTCTCGCTCGCGGCCGGAGCGCGCGGAGCTGTCTGGATCGCGGGGGCTGGCGAGCGCCGGGTGGTGCTCGTTCGCCCCGGTTCGTCGAAGGTGCTGGGCTGCGTACTCGAGGCGAGTCCACGCCGACTTGTCTCCGACGGCAACGGAGGGGTCGTCGCCCTCCTGCCGGGGGGGATTGCGCGTGTGGATCGGCGCGCGGTCAGGCGCCCGGGGCAGGGCGGCTTTGCCAGCTGCCAGGACCTAACCTGGCTGCGCCGATCAGGCGCACGCTAGCTCGCTTCGCGCTTGCGCTGCATTTGGGCGCGCATGTCGTCGGGGATGTCCTTGGCCTGGCGCTCAAGGGTGCCGAGGAACGCGAGCACGGAGTTCGAGAGGTCGTGCCGCTTGTTGTCCACGCAGAGCTGAGAGAACTTGCTCAGGTTGCGCTTCAACTTGGGGATGGCTTTGAGCACTTCGGTGTCCGGGCGCTGCTCCGCCTGAATTTTGGACTCCAACGCCTCGATTTGCTTTTGAAGGTCTTCGATCTTCTCGGCTTCGGTACGGCGGCGATAGGTGCGCTTTGTCATGGATAGATGCGCCGGGTGAGAGAGCCGGCAGCTTGGGATTCTTGATTCGTTCGGAAGGTCAGGTGGAGTCAGGTCGAAGATTCCGAAAGGGGTTGTGCGAAGCTCAGATGAACTTCCATTGCTCTTCCGTGGACTCCCCAAATCCGACCGGTTCTCTATCCCTGAATCCAACTCGACGTCGGGTACTGGGGGAGCCACGCGATGGGTCTTTGGCGAGGGGACCGGGAGAGTTCCGGAGATCGTGGTCGAGACCATCTACCCTCAAAAACCGAGAGATGAACTCTTCGGTTGCGGCCCATTCTAAATCCCTTGGGTCCGGATTCAATGCACAAGAGGGGAGTCTCAGGCCTTTCGGGGCCAGGGTGAGCCCTTCAGCGGCTATTCTGAGCCCCCACAGGGCCATGGAACAAGACATCGAGCGCATCCTCTTCTCAGAAGAGCAAATTCAGGCGGGGATCGACCGGGTCGCCGCCGAGGTCACCCGTGCCTTCGAAGGCACGGAATTCACGGTGGTTTCGATCCTGAAGGGGTCCTGTATCTTCGCCTCGGACCTGATTCGGCGCATTCCGATCCCCCTCGAGCTGGCCTTCTGCGCGGCCTCGAGCTATCGCGCGGGCACCGAGGCGGGGGAGCTGAGCATCCACTTCCAGCCTGAAGACCAGGAGGTTCAGGGGCGCAACCTGCTGCTGGTCGATGACATTCTCGATACGGGCCAGACCATGTCATCGCTGCGCAGCGCATTCCTGAAGCGCGGGGCGGCGCGGGTCCTGACCTGCACCTTCCTCGACAAGCCGGCACGCCGCTCCGTCGAGTTCGACGCCGACTTCCGGGCCTTCGAAGTCGAGGACCTATTTGTTGTTGGCTACGGCCTGGATTACGCCGGCCAGTACCGCAACCTGCCCTACGTGGCAGCCCTGCGCAAGTCGGTCTACGCGGGGTAGCGGTGGCCGAGTATCTGTCCGTTCCGCCGGAACGCGCGGGCCTGGAGCTGGATGAATTCCTGTGCCTGGCCTTCCCCGGCTATTCCAAAGGCTTCCTGAGGGGCGAGATTCGCTCCGGTCGGGTGCTCGTCGATGGACAGCCCAGCCTGCCCGGCAAGCGCCTGCGCATCACCAACGTGGTGTCGGCGGACCTCGATGAGGACTCGGTTCCCGCGGTCCCGGTGGCGGCGGACAAGGAGCTGCCCGTGCTCTACAGCGACGCATGCGTCCTCGTGGTGGACAAGCCGGACGGGCTGGCCTCTGAGCCCGAGCGCTGGAATGCCGAGGCCGGCTCGGTGGCCGGTTCGCTCCTGCGGCTCGCAGCGGAGACCGAGCACGGAGAGGGCGGCGAGGTGCGCCTGCGCCTGCTGCACCGCCTCGACAAAGACACCTCCGGCTGCGTGCTGGTGGCCAAGCACATCGAGGCAGAGCGTGCGCTGCGCCGCGACTTCGAGGCTGGCCAGGTGCACAAGGAATACCTGGCGCTGGTGGACGGCGAGCTGCCAACCATGGACGGCGAAGAGTTCGTCATCGACGATCCGATCGCACCGGATGCGCGTCGCACGGGTCGCATGCGAGTGCATGAAAAGGGCAAGCCTTCCAAGACCATCGTGACGGCTGAGCAGCGTTTCGACGGATTTACCCTCGTTCGCTGTAGGCCGATCACGGGTCGCACCCATCAGATTCGGGTGCACCTCTCGTTTGCCGGTTTCCCCCTGATGATCGATCGGTTCTACGGGCGGCGCGATCAGCTGATGTTGTCTGAGATCAAGCGCGGCTACCGGGCCAAGAAGGGAGCCGTCGAACGGCCCTTGATGGACCGCCTGACGCTTCACGCCGAGCGCGTTCAGTGGGTCGACCCGCTGGATGGGACCCAGCGGTCCACGCGCTCACCGATTCCCAAAGATCTGGCCCGGACCCTCAAGCAGCTCGCCAAAGTGCGGCCCCCGCGATCATGAAACTCAAAGCCAGACCGGCGGACTTCAAAGTCTTCGAGCAGCTGCGTGAAGGCATTCTGCAGCCCCGCGGCGGACACCGTGTCTACCACGTGACCAAGACCAAGCTGACCTCGATGGAGGCGGCGGGGGAACTGGCGGCGGAGCTCGGGATCGCTCCGGGCGATGTGCACATGGCGGGGCTCAAGGACCGCCAGGGCACGACCTCGCAGTACATGAGCGTGTACCACGGCAGAGACGTCCGTTGGAACAGTCAGGAGCTGAAGATCGAGACGGCGGGATTCACCGACGAACCGCTCGATTCCAGCCACAGCGAAGGCAACCACTTCCAGATCGTGGTGCGCGATCTGGGAGCGATCGAGCTCGAGCGCCTGCGTGAAGCACTCGATCCCGTGCGCACCTATGGACTACCGAACTACTTTGACGAGCAGCGCTTCGGCAATCTGCGCCACGGCCAGGGTTGGATCGCACTCGACCTGATTCGCGGCAACACAGGTGATGCCCTGCGCCGGCTGCTGGCGTCTGCTTCGCCCCACGACAACGCCCAGTCGCGATCGCTCAAAGAACAGCTTTGGCGGCGCTGGGGAGACTGGCGCGTTTGCCGTGAAATCGCCGGTCGCTACGGCCGTCACCACTCGGTGTTCGAGCATCTGCGCCGCGACCCCGAGGACTTTGCGGGGGCCTTTGGGCGCGTGTCCAAGCGGGAGCGGCTCATTCACCTGTTCGCCTTCCAGTCGCACCTGTGGAACCGAGCGGTAGCACGCTTCCTGGACGATCGGCTGAGCGAGGACCAGCGCTTCGGCCTGCGCAACCTGGAGGGCAAGCTTGTGTTTCCACGGGGAGCGATGCCTGTCGAGGAAAGCTGGGGCGGCCGTTTCCCCCTGCCGGGCGAGTATCTCGAGGGCATCGACGATCCCCAGGCCCGTTGGCTGCTGACCCACGTGCTCGAGCGGCAGGGCATCCGGCCTGAGGATTTTGCGATCCCGGGCATCCCCGGCTTCACCTTCAAGACCGAGCAGCGTCCGCTGGCGGTGATCCCCCAGAACATGCGGGCGCGGCCCGCCGAGCCCGATCGCGAGCACCCGGGTAAGAAGTCCGTCAGCCTCGAGTTCAGTCTGCCCCGGGGCGCCTACGCCACGCTGGTCGTGCGCCGCATGGTTGGTCCCACGGTGGTCGACGATTCCGCGCGCTTCGCCGAGGGGCGCAGCCAGAGCGAACCCTACGGCCGGGGAGGCCATGGTGGCGGCGCCCGGGGCGGGCTCCGGGGC
>CAYWNK010000401.1:0-4210 GCA_964459495.1 uncultured Planctomycetaceae bacterium | reverse complement strand
GGATATGGGGGAAGATGGTTGGAGCGAGGCAACGGTTCTCGAGGGCGAGGAGGTCCTCTTAGAGCTGCGGGCTGAGCCCCAGGGAATCCTGCGGGGCAAGCTCACCGAGCTGGGCAAGCCCCTGTCTGGGGCCAAGCTCAGCTTGCGTAGTCCACCCAGTGACGGTCAGCACGACCTCGCCGAATTTTTCGGCTCTCCCTCAGCCACCACGGGGTCGGACGGCTCCTTCGAGTTCGAGGAGCTACCGGCCGGGAAGAAGCTGCTCGTTGCCGATCACCCTGCACGGGCCATGGAATACGAGCAGGCATACGAATTGAAGGTGGGCGAGCAGCGCCTTGACTTGGATCTGCCCCTCTCAAAGGTGGAGGGGCGTGTGTCGGATGCCGATGGGAAGCCGGTCCAGGGGGCCCGGGTCAAGGCTCGCTCCCGAAGGACCGGAGGGGCGATGGTGACCATGGTCATGACCTCCGGCGACGGCGGAGGCGGCGGGGCAACCAGCATCAGCGTTGGCGGGACAGCGGAGCTGGTGGTGACGAGCGACAAGGACGGGCGCTACTCCCTGCGGGGGGTCCAAGCGGGGCGTCCGTTCCGGGTGCAGGCCGAGCTCGATGGCTTTGTGCCAGGCCTGTCGCCCGAGCTGGAATTGCAGCCAGACGAGGTGAAAACCGGTGTTGAGGTCCCGCTGCTCCTCGGAGGCTCGGTGCGGGTCAGCATTCAGACCGCGAGCGGGGAACTCTCCACGGCCAACGTCCTCGAAGCCCACTACCGGGGAGAAGCGTCCATGGTGGATCCTCGCTTCGTGACGGTCGATTCGAACGAACTGTTGCTCGAAGACCTGCGGCCTGGGCCCTGGGAGATCGAGGTGCGCTGGTTCGACGGCGGCGCAGAAGAGTCAGAACAAGAACCCGCCCGCGTCGAGGTCGAAGCGGGCGGGGAGCTCAGCGTGACGCTGCAGGGCTGAACGCGGTACGGAGGCGGGAGAGAATCCAGCGCCTTCGGACCCCGTGCCTGCTATAGACGCTCCGCATCCGTGGCGGGATCCGAAGGCGCAGGATTCGTTCCCGCCTCCGTAGCAGCCTTCGGCAGGTCGAAGTAGGGCGCGGCAGTTGCGCGCATGGCGGCATCGAGGGCGGGCAGGTCCCCACTGGCGATGGCGTTCCAAGCGTTCAGCTGTTCGGCGATTTGCGCCTCGAGCACCGTCCGCAGCTCCACGGCCTGGGCGGTGGGGGCGTAGTCGCCCAAGGACACGGAGCCGCGCAGTCCGGCGAGCTTGTCGTTCAGCCGGATCGGGAAGTTCAGGGGGTCCTGGCGACTGCGGTTCTGGGTCTGGTAGAGCGCGCGTTCGATGGTTCCCATGCGCTCCAGGACATCGTCGGCGCGCGTGCGCAGGGCTTCGGATTCGGCGGGGATGCGCTCCAGGGCGGCCTTGAGCCCGGCGTTTGCAGCGCGCAATTCGCCCAGGGCGCTGTGTACGCTTGAGAGCAGTTCGCCCGTGCCGCGCAGGAACTCGAACTGGGCCTCGAGGTCGGCCGGGGACGAGCTCGACTTTGGGTTGGCGTCCACACGCGCGGGGACGGAGGCTTCCCACTCTCCGATGCGCAGCACGGCGGTGTAATCCCCAGGGGCGACCTTCGCGCCCGAGAGGTTGGAGTTCCACAGCACCATGCCGTCAAAGTCCTCGATCGGTTCGGTGCGCAGATCCCAGCTCACGGTGCGCAGACCCGCGCCGGAGCCCAGATCGGATCCCTCATAGCTTCGCAGGACCTCGCCTGCGCGATTGCGGATCTCGAGAGTTCTTGGCTCCATGCCCTCCGCGAGCGGTCCCTCGATCCAGTGCACGAGCAGCGGCAGGCCCGGCGCCCGGGACGCGGCCCGCGGGGGGAGCAGCGCGAAGGGGGCGTCTTCGGGCACGCCGGTGAAGCCGTGCAGGGGCGAGAGGTCGCGCAGGATCCAGAAGCCGCGGCCCTGGGTTGCGGCGACCAGCCTGCCCCGCTTGACGGCGAGGTCGGTGATCGGGACCTGGGGGAGGTTCAGCTGCAGGGACGACCAGCTCTGTCCGTCATCGAAGGACAGGTACATTCCGCGCTCGGTCCCCGCATACAGCAAGCCGTCGCGGTCGGGGTCGGCGCGCACGACGCGCGTGAAGTGATGGCGTGGAATGCCGGCGTCGATGCGGGTCCAGGTCGCGCCGTAGTCGCGCGTCGCGAATAGGTAGGGCGTGTTGTCGTCGAGCCGATAGCTCGTGGCGGCCACGTACAGACCTCCGGCTTCGCGCGGGTGGACCTCGATCGAGTTGATCTGGGCCCACTTGGGCATGTCCGTCGGGGTGACATCGCTCCAGCTCGCGCCGTCGTCGCGGCTCACGTGCAACAGTCCGTCGTCGCTGCCGCACCACAGGAGGCCTTGCTGTAGGGGCGACTCGGCTGCGGCGAAAATCGTGCCGTGGTATTCGACCGAGGTGTTGTCCTTGGTGATGGGGCCGCCGGACGAGTCCTGCTTGCTCTTGTCGTTGCGCGTCAGGTCAGGGGAGATCACCTGCCACGACGCGCCGTCGTCGGTGCTGCGGAACAGCACCTGGGCTGCGGCGTAAAGTGCGTGGGGCTTGTGGGGGGAGAAGAACAGGGGGAAGTTCCACTGGAAGCGGTACTTCAGCTCGCGGGTTCCCCAGCCCATCGGGTTGTCGGGCCAGACGTGCACCGAGCGCACCTCGCCGGTGCCGTGGTCGACGCGGGTCAGGGTGCCGCCGTAGCTGCCGCCGTAGACGATGTCGGGATTCTCGGGGTGCGCGACGACGTGCCCGCTCTCGCCGCCGGCGGTCGGCTCCCAGTCGCGTAGGCCGGGCCTTCCACCGCGCCGGCCGCGGACCGCGAGGCGCACGGTCGAGTTGTCCTGCTGCCCGCCGAGGACGCGGAAGGGCACGTCGTTGTCGGTGCTGACCCGATAGAACTGGGCCGTGGGCTGGTTGTCCTGCCGCGACCAGGTGGCGCCCCCGTCAAAGCTGACATTGGCGCCTCCGTCGTTGGCTTGGACGAGGTGGTTCGAGTCCGCGGGGTCGATCCACAAGTCGTGGTTGTCCCCGTGGGGCGTGCGCACGGAGTTGAAGGTCGTGCCTCCGTCGACGGACTTCCACAGGCGCACGTTGGACACCCAGACCGTGTCGTTGGCGTTCGGGTCGGCGGTGATGCGGGAGTAGTACCAGGCGCGCTGGCGCAGGCTGCGCTCGCTGTTGGTGCGGCGCCAGGATTCGCCGCCGTCGTTGGATTGGAAGACGCCGCCTTCGGCTGCTTCGAGGATGAGGTAGATGCGCTTGGGATCCGCCCCCACACTCACGCCGCCGATGCCCAGGGGCGGCGCCGGTAGGCCAGGGGCGCTCGATAGATCGGTCCAGGTCTCGCCGCCGTCGGTGGACTTGTGCAGGCCGGAGCCCTCGCCGCCGGACGACAGGTCCCAGGGCGAGCGCTGCACGCGCCAGGTGGTGGCAAACAGCACGCGCGGGTTGGCGGGGTCGAGCTCCAGGTCCGCCACGCCAACCGCGGGCGCGGTTTCGAGGACGCGGCGCCAGGTGCTGCCGCCGTCGGTGGTCTTGTAGACGCCCCGCTGGCCTCCGGGCCCAAACAGGTGTCCGAGGGCTGCCACCCAGGCGGTGTCCGGATCGGTGGGATGGATGCGAATGCGGCCGATGTGGGCGGAGTCCTCCAGGCCGGCACGACTCCAGGTCTCGCCCGCATCGACCGAGCGCCACACCCCGTCGCCGCCCGACACGTTGCCGCGCACGGTGGTTTCTCCGGTGCCCACGTAGAGAACGTTGGGATCGGAGGGCGCGACGCTGACCGCGCCGACGGATCCGCCGAAGAATCCGTCGGAGATGTTGTCCCACGATGCGCCGCCGTCGCTGGTCTTCCAAACGCCGCCGCCGGTCGCACCCATATAGGCGAGACGGGGCTGCCCAAGGACGCCCGTGCCAGCCGCGGCTCGACCGCCGCGGTAGGGGCCGAGCTCGGACCACTCAAGGGATGACCAGAGATCGGGGTCCAGGGTGGGGGACTGGGCGGGCCCTGCCAGGACGGCCGGGGCTAGAGCCAGAGAGCAGGCGAGGGCCAGGGCCTCAAGGGTGCGGATCATGGGTGCAGAGGGGGCGCGGACGTTGGGTTCCTTGCCTGCAGGTTTGGCCGCTTGGCTGGCGGCGCGTGTAAGGGCTAGGGAATGCTAG
>CAYWNK010000400.1:0-4222 GCA_964459495.1 uncultured Planctomycetaceae bacterium | reverse complement strand
CGACGCCCAGCACCGGAGTGACGTAGCTGACCTCCAGGGGCGCTGAGGCCCAGCGGATTTCCCCGCTCAGTGGATCGATCGCAAGCACGCCGCCCTGCTCGCCGCCTGCGCAAACGAGGACGTCATTCCCCAGGGCGATGGGGCTCGCGGCAAAGCCGAACTGCACCGGAGGAGCGCCGCGGGCGGCGACCAGGTCCAGCGACCAGCGCTCTTCCCCGCTCTCGGCCTCAAACGCGTGCAGGCCGCCACCGAAGCCGAGCGCGAGCGCGACACCGTGGTGCACGAGGGGAGCAGCGTGGGGACCGGTTCCGCCGCCGTAGTTCTCTTGGCCGTCCCTGGGCGGATCGTCGAAGCGCGCTCGCCAGCGGGGCGCGCCGGTCGCGAGGTCCAGGCATACGAGGAAGCTGGCGGTCTTGGCTGCGGCTGCGGCCCCCCCCAGGCTTGGGGCGCCGGCAATGGGGGACCGATGGGTGACCAAAACCCGATCCCGGTCCAGGTGAGGCGAAGAGTAGCCTGGCCCAAGGGGCTGGCTCCAGCGCTCGCGCCACTCGCTCTCCTGGGCTGGGGCATCGGCGCTGAGCAAGGCCAGCAAAAGGGGGATCGTGGCGGCGATGGGAGCGTGCATGGGAGTGTCTTCGTAGAACTGGGCCAGAGCTATGCGGGGGACCCCGGAGAGAATTCTCACGACCCGCTTGCAAGCCCAGCTCCCCTTGTTCCCAGGCCTGCTTACAGGGATTCAGCCGGACAAGTCGCCTGGGAGCCAGAACATCCCTTGCGGCGTCACGTAGGCCGAAGGACACTAGGTGGCGGCTCTGCCAGGCCCCGCATTCGCTGCCCATCCATGACTCACCGCTCCACGATCGATCTGGGGTCGCCCGATCCCTTATTTCCTCGGGTGCTGCACCGATGAGCTCCAAGGCTGTTTTCGGATTGGTCGTGATCGGCCTGGGGACCCTTCCCTCGGGGAGTCGTGAAAGCCGGGTGTCGGCGGTTCTCGTGGACGCCCTCCAGCAGGAGGTCGCGGCTGGGCAGGCGAGCCTGGAACGCCAGCTCGTGCTGATCGAAGATCACTCCACCTGGGCGAACCGCCGGGTGGTGTCGAGCGAACACTTCCAGGTGGAAACCACCCAGAGCTACGCCTTTGGCCAGGCGGTGGCGCAGGATCTGGAGAGCATGCTGGTGCACTTCCAGGCCTTCACGGGATCGCAGCTAAGGGGTGGAGCGCCAATGGTCGTCCGGGTCTTCCCCGATGTCCCCTCGTACAATGCGCTTGGTGAAGAGTTCGCCGAGCACTCCTCGTTCTACGGCAGCTTCTACGCGAGCGGCCAAGGCGACGACGCGATCGCGACCAACTACAGCGACAACTGGACGCTGCTGCGCATGTGGACCACCCACAGCGCGCTGCACCATTACCTCGCGCGCGCCTTTCCCGGCAGCACGGTGCCCACCTGGATCGACGAAGGCCTAGCTAGCTACTTCTCGCTCTTCTGGGACTACGGCTACGGGGTGGACGAGTTCGAGCGCATGCGCGACAGCGGGCGCCTGCTCGACCTGGACGACCTGCTCGACGGCGAACTTGCGGACTACCAGGATCGATCCCACGAGCGCCTCATCCAGGTCGGGATGCTCTTCACCTATCTGATCAACGTGCACCCGGAATCGCGCACGGTGAAGGACGCGGAAGGCAAGATCACCTCGCAGCCCTTCGTCGACTACGTTCTGCTGCGCATCCGGGGCAAGGCGAACCCGGCGCACTCGATTCGCAAGCTGCTCTTCGGAGACAACACCGAGCTACAGAAGGCCTTCCACGGCTACGCGCAGTGGCGCTAGCGCGCTAGGTCGCTGATCCAGGTGCCGACAGCAGGGTCGCTGCCGCCGAGCTTGCGATAGGTCTGGAACGCCTGCAGGGCGAGATCGGCTTCGCCGAGGTACTCCATGCAGAGGATGCCCATGGCGTAGTGGGCGTAGGGATCGTCGCGGTTCAGCTCGAGCGAACGGCGCAGGGCAACGCGCGACTCGTCGAAGCGCTCGAGCCCCATCAGCGCCAGTCCGAGGTTCTTGTGGGCAAGGCTCGAGTCGGGCGCCAGGTCGGTGGCGTCCTTGTAGTGGCCAAGGGCCTCTTCAAGGTCGCCTTCCCCATGGGCGCGTTGGCCGAGCAGGAGGGGCAGCTCAGGCAGGTCGACCCCTGCGGCCTGCGCCCGTCGAAGGGACTTCTCGGCGCCGGCCGCGTCCCCGCGGCCCTGGGCGATGAGCGCGCGCAGCAGCAGGATCGCACCGGTCCCCGAGTAAGAGCCGGCATGCTTGCTGAGCGCGGCCTCGGCGTCGGCGTAGCGTTCCTGGCCGAGAAGGATGGTGCCTAGGGCCTCGATCGCCTCAGACGTGTTGGGCCGCCTGGCGAGGGCGTCCTCATAGCGCTTGATGGCCTGGTCGGGTTCCCCGCGGGACTGGTGCAGATGACCGAGGGCTACCAGGGGACGCCAGTCCTGGGGGCTGGCACGGACCGCTTCCAGGAAGGCCTGGAATGCCTTGTCGTTTTCGCCTTGGTCACGCAGCACGAGGCCGAGGTACAGCTGCGCGCCTTCGGCACGCGGGTCGCCCCGAAGCACTTCTTCCAGGGTGCCCTGGGCATCACCCAACTTCCCCTCGATGTATTCGATCGCGCCCCGCCCGGCGCTAGGCTGGCCGCTGGCCTCCTCGGCGGAGTGGAAGCTCTGCCGCGCGCTTTCGAGGTCGCCGCGCTCAAGCTCGATCCAGCCCTGGCCTTCAAAGGCATGGCTGTAGCTGGGATCGAGATTCTGGGCTTCGCGATAGTCGGCCAGGGCCAGGTCATCGTCGTTGCGCAGGCGTCGTGCGCTGGCCTGAACGGCGTAGAACTCGGCGTCCTTCAGCGGTGAGAAGTCCAGGCCGGCCAGTTCCTGCAGGGCGTCGGATGCCTTTCCCTGCTGGATCAGCGCACGGGCCCGATCCAGGCTGATCAGGTAGGCGGCCTGCTCGGGGCTGCGGGCCGGGCCGGCGATCTGCCGGACGCGCTTCGGCGGCTCAGGGGGCAGGCTCGCTGGATCGTCACCCTTTTGGGAGATGAGAAGAACAGCCGCGATAGCGATGGCGCCGCCAACGATCGAGGGGATCAGCCAGGCGGGACGCCCTCCGGTGGGCTCGCTCTCCTCGGCGTCGCGCCTGGTCCGGCGCCGGGGGGATTTCGAGGAGGCTGCGGCCGCGCTGCGCGCCTTTCCCTTGCTCTTCTTTTTCGCTCGGGCGGGCCGGGCGGCGGGGGTATGCAGATCCTCGAGTGCTTCGAGCATCTCCACGGCGGTCTGGAATCGATCCTCGGGCGCCTTCTCCAGCGCGATGGCGAGGAACTCGTCGAGGTCTTCGTCCACCTCGGGGTGCGTGTCGAGCAGGGAGGGCGGGGTCTCGGTCGCCTGCTTGACGAACAGCTCGCGCATCGTGTCCGCCTGGAAGGGGAAGTCCCCAGCGAGCATCTCGTAGAGCACGAGTCCGACCGCGTACAGATCGGTGCGTTCGTCGGCGACCTCGCCGCTGCCCTGTTCGGGTGCCATGTAGCGCGGGGTGCCCATGATGCGCCCCGGCTGCGTCATGAGGCTGGCACCGAGCGGCTGGTGGACCAGCTTGGAGAGGCCGAAGTCCAGCAGCTTGATGCGCTGCCGTCCACCGGCGCCCTTCTTGAGCATGATGTTGTCGGGCTTCAGATCGCGGTGGATGATGCCCTTCTCGTGGGCAGCCGCGAGGGCGCTCAGGATCTGCTTGGTCAAGCCGATCGCGGGGCCGAGGTCCATCTTGCCCTGTTCGCGAAGGTAGTCGGTGAGGGTGATCCCGTCGACGTACTCCATCGCCAGGTAGATCACGTCTCCGGCCTGGTCGAAGTCGAAGATCTGGATGGCGTTCGGGTGATCGAAGCGGCCCGCAGCAATGCCTTCGCGCTGGAAGCGTTGGAGGGTTTCCTCGCTCACCTCGAGGTCTGGCCGCAGCACCTTGATGGCGACAGGCTTCGCCAGGCCGATGTGCTCAGCCAGGTACACGGTGCCCATGCTGCCTTTGCCGATGATCTCATTGACCCGGTATTTGCCGGAGAGGGTTTGGCCCAGGAGCGGGTCGCCGCTGGGGACAGTGATCATCATTTGGGTTCCGCACTCGGGGCAGAACTTGACGGACTGCGCGACCTCTGCGCCGCAGCTGGTGCAGCGGGTGGATTCACCGGGGT
>CAYWNK010000399.1:0-4267 GCA_964459495.1 uncultured Planctomycetaceae bacterium | reverse complement strand
CCCCTGAGAACGGGCAAATAGCCTGCTCGTCCCCCCTGCCAAGCACCCCCTGCGCCCCAGTACCATGACTGGGACCTGGCAGCGTGTCCGCGCGCCCAATGCCGGCCCCATGTCCCAGTCTCCTCCTGAAACACCCGCCCACGCTCCCGATGAGGGACCTGGGGCCATGCCCGCACTGGCGCAGGACAGCGTGCCGATCGACCAGCTGGTCGACCTTGACTCGCTCGCCGCGCCGGGCCGTGAGCCTACGCGCACGCGCATCCGCGAGGCCCTGCCACCGGGCTGGGTGCTCGAGCCCGATGGCCGCCACGCCCGCCGTGATCTGCGCGTACTGGCCCGCGACGGCTGGGTGCTTGCCCTAGGGCTGGTGTGCTTCGGCGCCGCCGGTCTCGGCCTCTTCTACAGCACCTTCCCCCGGGGCCTGCGCGGCATTGGCCGCTTCGTCGGACTCATCGTGGTGGTGCTGCTTATGGGCGGCTTGGTCGGCCCCATGATCACGCGCGCGTTGATGCGCAAGCCCCGCTGATCGCAAGAAGCCCCCCGGCGTTCGAGCCCGGAGGGACATCCAGGGAAAGCAACTGAAACCGAACCGGTACTTCGACACGCAGGTGAGTGGGTCGCGGCATTCCGCCCGACCATCCTCACCGAATCGAAATCACCGATGAAACTCACTCGCATCCGCAGCGGATTCACTCCGCTGCTGCAGCCGACTCGCCAGGCTGCGCTCGCGCTGCTAGTCCCCCTGCTCGCCAGCGCTGCCTCCGCAGCCCAATCCACCCCCCGTCAACTCCGCTGGTCTGACCCAGCGAGCTGGCCTGAACGGGGCTTTCAGGTTCCCACTCCAGGCGCCGATGTGGTGATCGACAACGGCCGCGACATCCTCCTCGATCTGCCCAACGCACGCCTGGGCTCCCTGCGGATCGCCCAGGGATCTCGGTTCACCGTCAGTGCACAAACCAGCACCATCACGCTGGAGCACGTCATCGTTCAGGGCGACCTTACGCTAGGCACAGAGACCAACCCGTTCGCCCAAGACCTGACGATCACCTTCAACGGCGATCCCGACCTGCACGACATCGCCGACGACCTCCCCCCGGAGATGGAGATCCATGGCACACGGGGCATCTTCGTGCTCGATGGAACCCTGTCGATCCACGGCAGCGCGCCGGATGACACCTGGGGCAGGCTCGAAAGCGCAGACCTTGCCGTGATGGAGGTTTCCGGCAGCGACATCCGTGTGATGCGCAATGCCGAGGACGCGCCCATCACTTGGCTGCCTGGCGACGACCTGGTGATCTCTCCCACCGACTACTTTGGCACCATCGCTGACTCGACTTCACTTGTCCACCAAGTCGTGTCGACGCAGGTGGCCGGCGAGTACACCATCGCCCCCCCCATCCCGGCCAGTAGCCCGCGTTGGGCCCTGCCCCAGTACCTCCATGGAGAAGGGGCTACCGGTCCGGACATTCGAACCTATGCACCTGCGGTTCCGCTGCCGGAAACGAATCAGGACCTCGCCGACGACACGCCCGTCTGCGTGGACCAACGCGCCTACGTCGGCAATCTGAGCAGGAACATCTGCATTCAGTCCGCGGATGACAGGCTCTGGAACGAAGAGCAATTCGGGGTTCACATCATGGTGATGCGCATGAGCGCCGCGGCGATGCCAAGCGCCAAGGTTGAGGGGATCGAAATCCGACGCGCCGGTCAACGCAACAAGATTGGCCGTTACCCCTTCCATTGGCATATGCACGCTTACCAGCAGGCTACGGGCTACCCCTGCGATGCGGAGCCTGACGTCAACGCCCCTGATCCGGCGTACCTGAGCTATGCGACCGATCAGTACTTCCGCAAGAACTCGATCCACGAGTCTCGGAACCGTGGCATCGTCATCCACGGTACGAACCACGTCGAGGTCAGCGACAACGTGCTCTACGACATCGAGGGACATGGGATCTTCCTGGAGGATGGCTCCGAACGCTTCAACACGATCGAGCGAAACCTCATCCTGCGTGTACGCAACACCTCGACTCTGGTTCTCGATGGAGCAGACCAGGCCGGAATGATCGTTGGCCGCGAAGACATCCCTGCGCTCAAGCTGCACGAAACCAGCAACAAGCGAGGCTCCTCCGGCCTGTGGATCAGCAACCCTGACAACTGGATTCGGGAAAACGTCGTCGCCGATACCGCCTCGGCGGGCTTCTGGCTGGCCTTTTCCTACCGCACCGTGGGATTGAGCTCCCACGCCAAGGTTGAGGGACCTGATCGGACGATGCATCCGATGCGGCCGTATTGGATGCCGATTCCCAAGGATGGCTTCCGCGGCAACGTGTCATTCTGCAACAAATTCGAGGGTTTCCTACTCGATCTCCCCGAGGTGAGCGCCTGCACCGGTGCTGTCGACAACAACATCTCGGGCGCGGCCTTAGACAACGTCAGGCAATCGGCCGCAGAGTTGCTCATGGTCGACATCAACTCGGTCCCCGGCGACCTGAACCAAACGGACTACCGCCCCTACGTCGGCAACCTGATCGGCGGCGCTCCCGAGCAGTTCACCATCAAGAGCTGCGCGACTTGGAAGAACAACCTGCATGGCTTTTGGAATCGCAGCGTCGGCATCCTGCTTGAAGGCACTGTGAGCGCCGACAACTGCGGCCGCTACTTCGCAGGAGATACCGTCAGCGGCGCCATCTTCAGCAGTCTGGTAATCCAAGACACGCTCAACTCCACACCTTCTTCGGGTCCCTCTCCCGCTCCAGCTGTTCGGCCCCAGACCCACGTCGAGTGGTACCCCAGCGGCTTCGCGACCTATCACAGTGGCGCAGACGTTCGGCAAAACCTCGTTGCTGGCTTCATCGAAACCGAAGACGAGGTCAGCGGCACCTTCGCCACCGACGACTACTACCTGATCCCCGTCGAGAAGGGCCAAGCGCGCAACCATGGCAACTGCCTGATCAACAGCGATCCGGGCTATCGCTTCGAACGCTTGGCAAGCGACTACGCCCTCGCCGGCGCCCTTTGGGACCCCCATGCAACGTGGCTTTGCCAAGACTACAACCAGCCCTGCCCAAAAGACGGCAAGACCTACCTGGTCTATGATGATCCGTATTTCTACGGGCAAGACCCGCCCACAAGCTCGCAGCGAGTCAGCGGTGGCGTTCTTTCGACGGGTCCGTTCTATGGGTTCAACTCGTTCCTGGTCAACGCGCTGGAAACGGACGTGCAGGGGAACTTGTACCTCGATCTGTACAAGGACGATATCGATCATCTCGTGGTGAACCGCATCGCCGTCGACATACCGCCTTCCGGCCTACAGATCGTCCCAGTGGGCGACTGGGAGGTCATCCCCCCGACGGGGACGAACGTACACAATGTCGCGACCCACATGCGCCACTTCGTGACGCACCCCGACGATCTCTACATCCTGACCCTCCCCGAATTCGATGGGGATCCCAGCACGGCTCTCCCACCCGTGCTGCACTTTGGAGTGACGATCTCCAATCTACTCAGCACCCAGGACACCCAGATCGTGGCGATCCCGTTCCATGGGACGGTCATCGACGAGATCTACACCAGCCCTTGGGAGAACTACTACCACCCGAGCGCACCGAAGGACAACTACACCGCGACCGATCCTCTCAGCCTGCTCACCGAGCTAGGAACGAGTCGCCTGTACTGGCATGACAGCATCAACGGCCGGGTCTGGGTCCGGCTCGTCGGACAGGGCGCGCCTACGGATTTCAACGAAGAAGCGACCAAGACAGCGCTGGACTACGAGCTCTATGGGAACCTGGGCTTCTGGCTCAGCGGACACTAAACCCGAGGCAGGAAGCTAATCGCGCGGCCGGGGCTCCCACCATTGGGCCGGTCGTGCGCCCACGCCTGCAGCTGGTGCTGACATCAGGCACTCGACCGCGAGCGGGACCTGCTGGAGGTAGCCCGCAAACAGCGTCCGCGCGGGTCCCATGTTGTCGAAGCCATCGCCGAAGTCGTCGAGCACCACCGCGGACCAGCGCCCCGCCGCCAAGCCCGCTTCCAGACTGGTGACGAGCCTGCGGCCCCACTCGCCGTCACCGGTGGCGGACAGATCCAGCAACGCCATCCAGTGCAGACTCATCCCCTTCCCAGCCAGGTGGGCGAGCTCGGGATGGGCAGGCACCAGTACCTCGCCCGGCGCCGCCGCGAGCTGCGCCACGAGCGCCTCTCCGCGCTGCGCATCGCCAGGCGCGGGAACCGAACGCCAGCCGCCGAGGCCCGCGAACAGCGC
>CAYWNK010000398.1:0-4277 GCA_964459495.1 uncultured Planctomycetaceae bacterium | reverse complement strand
CGTGTCACGCCACTGGAATCGACCCTTCGACTAGGAATCTACACCCCCTGGTGGGGGGCTCCTACGCGACTGGGCCATATATACGGAAGGTGAGGGGGACTCCCGGTCTTGGGTACGGAAGTCCTACACGGGAGCGGGGGCTTGGTGCCTGAATTGCCAAGTGTGGGCTGGGGCCCGCTTGCTCTGATTTTGGGCCCGAGGTCTCGGCTGCCGGGACTCAGGATCCCGCCATCCCCCCAGGGGGGGCACGATGCGGCGAGCGTGTCGCAAGCAGAGGGCGCGTCGCTGATCCAGATCCCTGGCCGCTTCCGTCCTGAGGGGCCCGGCTTGGAAATCGACGAGCTAACCCGTGAAGCAGGTGGTCCTTGGGGCGCGCGAAAAGGCGCCCTCCCGGCGGCTGGGCCTGAGGCGGATTCCGGGACAGGAACCAAATTAGGCCGGTTGCGCGCACCCGGCGCGATCTTCTCGCGCCGATTGGCCTGGAGGCGATGAAGCGGGCGATTCGGCCCGCGCAAGACAGTCCATCACCCGGAATATCCGGGGACGTCAGGTCCCATTTCACCTCCATGGGCCCTGGGAACCAAGGAGAAGAAACATGAATGCTATACACATCTCGCGGCGGAAAAATCTGCTTTCATTCGCAGCGGCTTGCAGCGTACTTCTGGCAGCGGGAAGTCCGGCTGCCGGTCAGCAGCTCGACTACGGGACCCGACAAGAGGCTGGCGAGACCTGGGCGTACATCCAGGTCGATCAGGGCCAGGAGTTGATCGCCGCTCCCCTGCTGAAGCCCGAGAACGGGTATCTGGACCTGGGAGATGGCCTCGGTGCCCATCCGGACTCGGGACCCGTCCTCTCGATCAGTGGGTCGTTTCAGGCGGGGTCCGAGAACAAGTACGTTCTGAATGGTGCTGCGCCGAAGTCGGATGCGCTCATTCTCATCGGTTTTGAGCTGGCCTATGACGACTTCTACGGAATTCCGGTGGTGCCCCAGGTGTCCTTGAAAATCCCCCTCGAGACGGGCCCCGCCGGGAGCGCGAGCTTCACGTTCAAGCTGCCGAACGACTGGGATCCGGATAGCAACCTCTACGCCCAGGCTCTGGTCAAGGACAAGGCCAGTCCAGACGGAACGGTGCTCTCCAACGTGATTCGCGCCAACGGACGGATCGCGGGCCGCCTGGTGGAGGATGCCTCACGGATCAGGGTCCTCGGCTTTGAGCTGGAAGACCTGGAGGAGGACACCGAGTCCGTCTCCAACTGCGTCAACGATGAGATTCAGGCCTACATCGATTTGCTCAACAGCCCGATTGGGCTTCAGGGGGCCTACCTGTGGCAGGAAGGCCCGATGAGCTTCGATGGGACCGAGGAAGAATGGGAAACGATCTCGCGCCTTTCCCAGAACCTGATGTTCCTCGCCAAGAAGGCTGAGCCTTTCCAGGTTGGGGGATGGACGGCCAACGGCTGCACCAGCTCACCTGACTTTGACTTCGGCCACTGCTGCGACGCGCATGACCATTGCTATTGCATCGGTGGTGAATGTCCCTGTGAGGGTGGGCTGTTCGACGACCGCAAGGAATGCGACTTGGACCTGCGGGATTGCATTCGGCGGGCCGGCCATCCCTGGTTGGCCGGGGTCTACTACAGAGGCGTTCGCTGGTTCGGGCAGAGCCACTTCAACTGCTGGTAGATCGTAGGGGGGGCGGGTCATGCCAATGGCTCGCCTCTCCCCACAATCCCTGGCTTGCCGTGGGTCCGTCCGTGGTGGGGGAGCGGATCGCCCTAGCCTCCAGGTGCTGGCGCCTAGAGGAGGCGATGGAGGCGCACCTGCTCCTTGGGATCTTGGAAGATCAGCCGCGCGCGCCCTTCGTCATCGGGATAGGTCCTCATGGGCCTTGGGATTCCCCATTCCGCTTCTGCCCAGGGTAGGTGGGTCAGGCCTGCGCTTTGGAGCTGCTTCGTGAGGGCGGTGACATCGCCACTGTCCGGCGGCCAGTCCGCGATCCGGGGGCTTGAAAAAAGCTGTCGACGACAGCCTGTCGTTCGCAGAAGACCGAGCTGTTTGTATTGAGCATCAAGATCTTCGAATCTGCCGGAAACTCCATATTGAAATGGACGAAGAACTTGGGGGTGACGGTGGATTTTAGGGATTCAGGTGTTCGATCCCAGTAGTGCCGGACGTGCTCGTAGTCAGAGCGTAGATCCTGTTCGTGGGTCACCAGCAGTGCACCCAGGCTTGCCGACAAGGCGGCCCCCGCAGCCCAAGCGTGCAGCGCACCAGGTCGGTGCTCGACCATGGCCTGGACACCTAGCGCAATGGAGAACGCCAGCAGGTGCAGGGCGGGGATCAGCAGCCGCACCTGTTGCGACATCAACGCCCAGGCGACGAAGTAGAGGTCGGCCATCGCCAATGCGCTTCGCCAGGCGCCGCCGCCCCACCAAGCTGCCCATGGAGAGCAGGGTCAGGGGCCGGAGTACGATCCACAGCTCGCTGAGGGATCCAGCGAAGTTCTCGAAGCCGGGGGCTCCGTTGAGAATCACCCGCACGGGCAGGGGTAGGTAGACGAGGGGATAGGCCACTGGGCAGAGGTCCCTGGGGAGGCAGGGGAGGAGCCTGGCGAGACTGCTCGGCAGGCCAGTGCGAGGGGCTGGCCCAGTTGTGGAAGCTCTGGGTACGCCGGGCGAGTCAGGTGCACCCAAGGCCTGGGTTTGGGGCGCGGGCGGCTCCCCAGTCACCCAAACCAGGGGACCCGGTCCAGGCGCTCTCGCTCCAGCCCCCGCTCAGCGCGCGCTCAAGATCCAGAGGGTGTCCGCGCCCACAACCGCCGCGCCTGCCGCGAGGGGCACCAGATTCCCGCCCACTCCCGCACCCAGATCGGGCAGAGGGATGCTGGCTTCGAGTGACCAGTCCCCCGAGGAAACGCCTAGGAAGGACCGGCTGGTGGCAAAGAGGAGCTGTTCGCCGCGGGCCGCACCGGTGCCTGTGAAGCGTTCTTCCGCGCCGAGGTAGAGCAGGTCCTGGGCCGCCCCCCCGGAGCTGAGCTGCAAGGCGCGCTGGCGGCCCGAGCGTGAAAGCGCCAGCAGGCCCCTGTCCCAGGCAGCAGCGAGCAAGAGTCGCTCCGCCCGCGGCGCCGGGGGCTCGGCAAGCAGGGGCCGCGTTGCCGGGCCGGCGGGCAGGGCATAGAGGTACTCCGAATCGCCGGGCGCCAGCCACGCGCGCTCGCCGCTCAGGAGGGGGCGACTTGAGCCTGGCCAGCTGCGCTCGCCGGCACGCCGGCGCTGGTTGCGCAGGCTCCACTCCAGGCGGCCATCGTTTGCGTCGACGCAGGCGAGAATGCCGGCGTGGGTAGCCACGATCACCGACGAGCCGCGGGCGACGAGGGGCATGCTGATTCGCTGGGTTTGGCTCCCCATCCCCACCGCCTCCCCGTTGGAGTCGACGAGGTCGGAGGCGCGCGCGAGATCGGTGCTCCAAAGAAGCTTGCCGGAAGCCCAATCCAAGCCCACAAGCCGCAGGAGTCCGGCGCTGACCGGACCGCTTTCGGCGGACTGTTGCGCGTGATCGGCCAGTCCACGGGCGAGCACGACCAGGGTGCCGGCCGCGCGCACGGGGCCGGGTTGGAACTCCCAGGTGCCCGGGCCCAGCTGATCGCCCGCAAGTTCGCTCGGGATGCCGGGGCGGTCCAGGCCGGGGCCCGCAAGCGTCCAACGCACGTCCAGGTCCCCGGTCTCGCTGAGGCTAGCCATGACCAGGTGGTTGCCGCGCGCCGGCACAGGCAGGTCGCGGCGGGTTCGTGCGGGGCTGCCCCGTCCGACCACGAGCACCAGGTCGTTTCCCGCGCGCAGGGGAATCAGGGGCCACCCGCCGGCGGCGGGGGGGACGTAGGGCCGCTCCGGCGGAAGGTCGAGCCACTCGGAGAACGGCAGCAGTCGTTGGCTCCCGCCGACCGGGGCGGACAGGGCTGCGGCGTCGAGCCAGATGATGGCCCGCGGGGTTTGGATCAGCAGGTCGCCGCGGGCTGAGGTGGTTCCGTGGGGCTGGATGCCGAGCCCAAGGGGCGGCTGCCGGCCGGGGACGAGCTCGCCGGCGCGGGACTCGAGACGCATGGCGCGGGCAAGGCTCCAGGTGGGGGCGTCGCCCCCAGCTGCGGATCGGCTCGCCCCGGGCTGCTTGAGTTCAGGTCCGGTGGATTCGGATCGCTCGGCCAGGCTGGTCGCTCGATGCTCGAGGTGGCGTCCCCAGCCCCCGGGCAGCCCTTCGCCCGCGGCGGCCGCGGCGAGGC
>CAYWNK010000397.1:0-4280 GCA_964459495.1 uncultured Planctomycetaceae bacterium | reverse complement strand
TGCAAGCACCGACCCCGGCCGTTTCCTGAGCCCCATGGGCTGGACAGGATAGGTCATCGGGGAAGGGCGCCGCCAGGTGTGGATTCCGGCCCAGGCCCGATCTTTCGGCATGCTTGGGCTGGTGGGGCGGGGACAGCACCGGTCCGGGAGCATCCCCGGATGCTAGGCTGCTACGACCAGTCTCAGGCCAGGGCTCGTATTCGATGTCCCCGGAGCATCTCGGAACCAGTATTGCAGCCACAGAATCGTTCCCGGCTCCACCATCGAGCTTGCAAAGCCGTTGCCCACGGGGATGAGGTTCTGTTCTGCGCCCCCTTGTGCTGAGGTGAACGCCGCGCTGGAGCGCAGCCCCTGGCCCCCAAGGCAGAGGCTTCCCATGCTGAGGGGTGGGGGAGGCGTGAGTTCGGATTCGCCCAAGAGGATAGTGCCAAGCGTGTTCGAAGGGACTCCGGTGACCTTGAGTTGAAGATCTTGCCGCGTCATGGATGTGCTTCCCAGCGCCTCAAGCCCAGAGCTAAGGCCCGTTGAATTGGGAGTCGCCCGACAGAAGGTGGTTGATGAGCACCGAGCGGCCACCGAGAACATCCTGGTCTCCGTCCCCATCGATGTCGATGGTGCCAGCCACTTGATGCCCGCCTAGGCCTGCGTAGGCCATGGACTGATCGAACCTGCCGCTGCCGTCGTTGGGGCAGAGCTCAAACACGGAGGATGCAGTGTTGCCGATGCTGCCTCCATCTCCGCCCCCGCAGCAGATGCCGTCCAGGTCGCCATCACCGTCCACATCCCCGAGGGATAGCCGCGCCCGCTCGCCCACGTCCAGGGGCTGGATGGTCTTGGGGAAGTACTGTCCACCGGCCACAGGGATCAAGATCAGCTTGGCGGGCTGCCAGCCGGAGGGGGGGGCCCTTTGGCGAATCGCAGCGATGTCTTCGCGGCCATCGCCGATCAGCTCGCCGCTTTCGATATCGACCCTCAAGCCCGGTCCACCGAAGAGCCCCGTGACTGCACCAACCTCGAATGCAAATGCACCCCCCTGCTGGAGGAGGAGGGTCGCGCGGTAGGACTTGGTGATTGCCAGCTCACTGAGTCCGCCCTGATCAAAGTCCCCCCTGGTGATCGAAGGCTCTTCCGGCGACCCGGTTTCAGGCTGAAGTTGGACCACTTACCGCTGCCCGATCTCCGTGACCCCGTACACAAGGACGATGCTGAAGATGAAGACACGATCCTCTCGATAGATCGCGACCTCCACCCTGCCGTCTCCATCCAGGTCCCCGTCTCCGTCGAGGTCGAACACGCCCTCGAGTCGCTGGCTTTCGCCGAGTTCCAGGTAGCTTCCGGAAAAGAGGGGTCCCACACCCTGGGCATGGCCGCAGGGGCAAGGCCGGTGCACGCGAGGAGCAGTGCAGTTCTTGTCAGTTGCATCGAGCTGCTTGGAAGGCGGATGGTGCAGCGAGTCGGGGGCCGTTGCCCACTCGCCCTCGCTTGGACCCCGCGGTCCCAAGTTGATCACACTGGATTCTGCGATTTGCGGCTCAGCGATCGAGGTGCAGTTTTTGATGTCAAGACATCTTGACATGGATGTGGTGTCAACTATGCTTGACATCATGTCCCGAATCGTTCCCACCCAGTCGGCAGGAGAGTTCCGATGAATGCGTCGTTTGAGGAGCGGAGCGTGAAGATCACGCTCGCCGGTTTGCTGGTCGTCTTCGGCCTCTATTTCGCTGTGGCCTGGCAGATGCTGGCGGCCGGCGTCACCGAAAGCGTGGTGCCCTTCCTGCCCGTGTTCGGGATCGCGGTCGGCTTGCTGGTCTTCCTTCTGGTGATCGGACACACGCTCGCGGCCATCACGGATCGTCCAGCTGACGTCGATGAGCGGGACCGGATGATCGCTTGGAAGGCAGAGAACGACTCCTCCTGGATCCTGGGCGTCGGTGTGCTCGCCGCGATCTTCGGACTTGGGACTCCCATCGGGCCGGCGTGGATCGCGAACGGCCTGTTGGCGACCCTTTTCCTATCCGAGGTCCTGAAGCGCACGCTTCAGCTCTGGTACTACCGCAAGGGAATCTGAGGTGGGCCACCCGCAATCGCGTCTGCGCAACCGGATCCGCGAGCTCAGATCCGAGTCCGGGGAGATGAGCCAAAAGGCGCTCGCCGAACGGATCGGAGTCAGCCGCCAGACCCTCAACGCGATCGAGGGTGCCAAGTACTCGCCCTCTCTCGAGGTAGCCTTTCGCATTGCCGAGTCCCTCGGGGTGGAGTTGACCGATGTCTTCCAGCACGAGCCCCTGAAGGCGCGAACCAAGCGCAAGCGCGGATAGGGAGTCGTTCCGCGGCCAGGGGCGGAATGGCAGGAACCCAGTGGGGATTCCGGCTGGAGTCTATACCGTCGAGCGCGATGGTTCCCGTGCCCCTCGTGGCGGGAGGAGCATGCGGGGGATCGACCCCGGTGGTCAGGGCAAAAGGGGCAGCCCCCAAGCCAATGCCTGGGGAAGGCGGAGATGATCGAGTCCGATAGGCACGGTTGGGATTGCGTTCCTAGCCCTTCCTCTCGTCCTGGCTACCCTGCTTGCGCCGGTCAACGTCCTAGACTTCCAGCAGGTCCACCGAACGATGCCGCCCCTGCAACGGCAGGCTGCGAATCGGCTGGCCGACGTGGATGGAGACGGGGGGGCTCGGCGTCGCGTTCGGCAACATCGGAACGAGCTTCGATTCCCGTCAGAACCGGGTCATCACCAAGCTCGGTAAGGGGCGTTTCACCGAAGGCGTTCTGACCCTGCCGGTTGACCAGGTCAATACGCAGAGCATGCTTGCAGGCGCCATCGACATCGACGGTGATGCTGATGCTGATGCTGATTTTATCTATGCCAATTCGAACGCGCAGGTTTGGCCGGTCTACAACCTAGCTCGTCAGCTCTCGTGGTCGGGGACACCGCGAGTGGGTAAGCCCGTCGACTTCGAACTCTCGGGGCCCGCCTACTTCCTCTGCTTTGCGCAAATGCTGGAGCCGAGCCTCTGCGGGACGTCAGCGGTCGGCAAGCGGCGGTGCCTGAGCATCGGCCAACTGGACGAGTCCAGGTCGGCAACCTTGACCTTCCATGTGCCCGAGCGCCCGACTGTGGTAGGCACTTCGTGAATGTTCCAGGCCTTGCTCGCTGGACCGGCCGGAACAGCACCCACCAACGCGGAGTTCGTGACGCTGACTGGTTTCTAAGCCGCTGAGCTGGGCCACCCCGGTGGCTTGCCTTGCGGGGCGGCGAAGTTGGAAAGGGCCAGAACAAGCTCAGAGCGGGCGAACGCGCAGGTTGGCGTACCAGACCTGCATCTTCATCTCCTGATGGAGCTGTAGGGCGAAGATGCCGGTCGTGAACACGTCGTCGCGGGCATCGACCATGGGTTTGCCGTTCAGCTCGATCACATGCCGGTCGCCCTCGATGCGGATGTAGTAGTGGTTCCAGCCCTTCCAGTTGACGGCGTGAAGTTCTTCCCGTTCGGGCTGGGCGATCGCTCCGCGGCCGTCGGTGGCGAAGAGCGAGCCCCACCAAGCCTTGCCCACGTCGGCCTGGTAGCCGATGAGGTCGGGGGAGGAGGGATCGATGCGGCTGCGGTATTGGAGACCGGAGTTGGCGTCGGGGGCGAAGACATCGAACTCGATCTCGAAGTCGCTGAAGGGCTGGTCGTAGACCAGGTAGGTGCTTTGGGGCAGGTCTTCGGCTGAGCCCTCGAGCACACGGCCCTCCAGGCGCCAGCCCGCGGTCTGCCCACCCCAGTGGCTGCGGTTTGCGTCGCCGAGCAGGTCGATCCATGCCACCCCTGCCGCATCCGCCGGGTCGATGGCGCCGTCGGCGCTCAGGTGGGCCATCAAATCGCGCAGCTGTTCGAGCGAAACCCCGTCGAGCAGCCCCGTGGGCATCGGCGAGAGCTCCGCTGGCTCGGTGGCGATCACCTCTTTGCGCGGCACGACGATTCGCGTGCCGGCCGGCAGCCAGATCTCGAGTTCGTTGGCTCCCTCGCGGGCGAGTCGCCCTTCGTGTCGCATGCCCCCGGCCAGGGTGACGCGGGTGGACGCATAGCGATCGGCGATCTCGGCCGATGGTTCGACGATCGCGCGCAGCAGGTCGCCCGTGGCCATGCGCTTGGCGACGCCGTCGAGCGGCGGGCCCCAGCCGCCTCCGCCGCCGCCGAGCACGTGGCACGCGTCGCAGCCGAGCTGGCCGTAGACGAGTGCGCCGCGGGCCGAGGACGCGGGGCGCTCGGCCGTGAGTTCAAGGAAAGCGCTGAGC
>CAYWNK010000396.1:0-4328 GCA_964459495.1 uncultured Planctomycetaceae bacterium | reverse complement strand
GACGAGGAGGGAGGCGAGGGCGCCGAGCGCAAGGGAGCTCTTCATAGGGGGGAAACTAGCGGGGGGGATCGCCACAGGGTGGCCGCAGCGGGGCGGTGCAAGCCCCGGCGGCGCTGAGTTTACTCCAGACCGATCGGCGGGCGGCTTTTTGGTAGTTTCCCGGTCTCTTCCGGTCTCCGCTGCCTTCCCCCGAGCTCTCCATGTCCGTCCTCGACCAATTCCCCGCCGACGTCCCCGACCAGCCCGAACTCGTTTCCTGCACGCGTCACGACGGAGGCATCGTGACCCTGCGAATCGAGCGGCCGGAGGTGATGAACTGCTTGTCCTTTCCAACCCTGCGGCGCTTTCGGAGCCTGCTGGAGGAGCTGCGAACGGACCTCTCGGTGCGCTGCGTCCTGATCACGGGCGCAGGCGAGCGGGCATTCTGCGCCGGTGCGGACCTGAAAGAGCGGCGGACCATGCCAGCCGAGCGCGTGCCGCTGTTCGTGAAGAACATCCGTGGCTTGATGGACGACGTGGAGGCCCTGCCCCAGCCGACGATCGCAGTGGTGCGCGGCTTCGCATTCGGGGGCGGGTCCGAGCTGATGCTGGCCTGCGATCTGCGCGTGGCGGCGGACGGCGCGACGGTGGGTCTGACCGAGACCACTCTGGCGATCATCCCTGGTGCCGGCGGCACCCAGCGCCTGCCGCGCCTCATCGGGAAAAGCCGAGCCAAGGATCTGATCCTCACCGGCCGCAAGGTCGAGGCGCGGGAGGCTCTGCAGTTCGGGCTGCTGAACCGGATCTGCCCCGCAGACGAGCTTGACGAGGTCTCGATGGGGGTCGCCCAGCAAATCGCGGGCAACGGTCCTGTGGCCGTGCGTGCTGCGAAGGAAGCCATCGACCGGGGAGCCGACGGGCCGCTGGCAGCGGGCCTGGAGATCGAAGCGAGCTGCTACGCGAAGGTCCTGCCCACCCAGGATCGGCTCGAGGCCCTGGCGGCCTTCGCCGAGAAGCGCAAGCCGGCGTTCCAGGGGCGCTAGCCCGCACGGTCCCCGGGGGCGGCTAGGCAGTGCGCACGCTGTTCTTGCCCGCGTGCTTGGCGGCGTAGAGGGCTTTGTCAGCCGCGGAGTAGAGACCACTGGGACTCGATCCCGGCTCTACCCGCGCTGCGGCGACCCCGACCGAAACGGTCACATGGCCGTCCGGGTGGGGGAGCTTGGCGCTCTCGACCCGGGCGCGGAGCTGTTCGGCGCGCAGCTGGGCGGGGATGGCGTAGCACTTGGGCAGCACGAGGGCGAACTCCTCGCCCCCCACGCGGGCCACCTGATCGAAGGGGCGCCGGGCAAGGGGCGCCAGCAGCGCGCCGAGGTCGCGCAGGCAGCGGTCTCCGGCGGGGTGACCCCAGGCGTCGTTGATGCGCTTGAAGTCATCGATGTCGAGCAGGACCAGCGCGACCGATTCGCCGCTGCGGGCGGCTTCGCCGGTCACGCGGGTTAGATGGGCGTCGAAGGCGCGCCTGTTGTCGAGCCCGGTCAGGCCATCGCGATGGGCTTCCCGTTCGAGGGCGGCAATCTCGGCCGCGAGGATACGGCTCTCAATGTCGAGTTGCTCGGGGCTGGAGACCGCATCTCCGCGCATGCGTGACGCCACGCGCTGGAAGCGTTGGGCGAGATCGCCGAGGGTGCGCACGCGGACGAAGGCGAGGGGGACGTCGTCTTTGTCCCGCGCGGCGAGGCGCCCCGCGTCCAGCGCGATCGGGGAGCCGGTGCATTCGCTGCTTTGGATCTCCAGCCGCACGGTGCCCCCGGTGGCGGGGTCGAAGATGGCCTTGACCATCGCCGCCGCATCAGTCCGTTCGAGGCAAAGTAGCTGCGCGAGGGTGCGAGCACGCAGGGTGGACTCCTCGGCGCGGAGTAGGCCGCAAAGGGGGCGGTTGGCCACCGCGATCTTGCCGTCCTCGCGTAGCAGGAACGCGGGTTCGGACATGAGTCCGACGATGTCGGAGAAGTGGCGCAGGCGCGTGCTGGCCAGCGACTCCGGCCCGAGACTCGCTGCGGGCGTCGGTCCAGGGGGGCGGCTGCGGTGCGCGCCGATCGCTCGGCTTTGGTTCTGTGATTTCATTCGAATGGGCGCAAAGGAACAAAGGGAACGTGGGCGGGACAACGGTCCTACGCTTGGACTGATATCGAGAGTTCCTAGCCGGACCTTGGGTTGGGATGTCGTAAAGCTGCGCGCGCATTCGCTCGCGGGAATCGCGAATTTCAAGCCTGCAGTCGACGCAGAATTTCTGCGCCTGACCAAGGAAGCCCAGCGTTGAACGAAGCTCGCGTTCGGCTGGAACGGACGGCGGGCCCGACTGGTGAACCAGCCGGGCCCGGGCCTGCATCCAGTGACGGGAGGTCCGTCCTCCCTTTGCCGCTCAGGGCCGAAACGTGACGGCGAGACCGTCCGAAAGGTTGGCCGTCGCCATGGGGTTCAGGTCGCGGTAGAAATTCTGGAAGTACCAGGTCTCGCCGCCTGCGATGCCGCCGCTGAGCGGAGGCGGCAGGATGCCGAGGTCGATCGTGACCATGGCGTTGCCGGTCATGCCTGCGTTGGTGACCTGCCCGGGACCGCGGTAGCGTCCGATCATACCGCCGACGCACAGGTTGCCCTGGTTGACGGCAAACGGAATGAAGGTCGTCGCGCTGCCGATGACGAAGTAATTGAAGATGGTGGTCGGCGACACGGTCGGCATGTCGAAGCACTCCAGCGTGAAGTCGTTGGCGGCGACGCTGGTCGAGCCCGAAGCGCCCATGCGGGCAGGCACGCCGGAGGAGTTGGCATTTGCCGCGCAGTAGCGCAGGCCAAGGCCCCCACAGTTGTTGGCGAGTCCCGGGGAGTCCACATCGGTGCCGTCGGCGTTGCCGACTTGCCAGGGGCCGCCGCTGCACAGAGCGACGTGGGCGGGAGCGCCCAGGAGCACCGGACCCAGCTGCACGTTGCTGTAGACGAAGCCTCCGAGGGTGAAGTCGAGATCGTCGATCAAGGCCACCGAGTCCAGGATCGTCAGCCAGGGCGTCACATCCAGCGCGCCGTCGTCATCGACATCGAGGTCCTGGCCCAGCACTCCGGTGAAGTCTCGGACGAGCATGTGGGTCACGTTGTCGTCGTTCTCGAAGGGCAGGTCGACGACCAGGTCAGCCGCCCCGAGATCGAAGGTAGACTCGGCCCCGACGAACAATCCGCTGGGTCCGATTCCGGATCCTGACAGGTCGATCGCGGCCTCGACGACGCCGGAGATGTCGCCGCCGCCGTCCCCGAGGACCACGTACCAGACGCCGTCTAGCGAGCCTGAACCGCTGAGTTCGAAGTACTCGTTGATGTCGGTCCCGTCGTTGTCGGTGCGGATCTCAGACAGGCGCGCATCAAAGGTGGGGGGCGGGCAGTCGTTGGTCATGCCGGGGGTGTCCTCGCCGGCCGTGGGGTCGGCGGAGCCCACGCGCCAGCCGCCGGGGCACAAGATAGCGAGCGAAGCGGTGGCGCCGGCGTCGGGACCAACGCCCGGGGCATAGGTGTTGCCGCCGGCGAGGCCGCCGTCGAACCCCAGCGCGTCGACAAGGTTGGACCAGGGCGTGCTGTCGAGGACGCCGTCGTCGTTCACGTCGAGGTCGGTGCCGGCAGCGGCGCTGAAGTCGGCGGCCAGCAGGTGGGTGAAGGCGCCGAGGTCGTCGAAGTCGAGGGTCGTGACCAGGTCGGGTGTGCCCAGGGAGTAGGTGGCTTCGGCGCCAACGAGGTAGCCCATCGGGCTGAACGCTGCGGCGCCAAGGTCGATCGCCTGTGCGACGATTCCGGCGCCGTCGAGGATGACATAGGAAAGGCCGACCAGGCTGCCTGAGCCGCTGAGTTCAAAGGACTCGTCGATGTCGGCTCCCGGCTGGGCGATCCGCACCTCGGAGAGACTGGCGTCGTAGCTCACGACGCAGCTCGGAGAGGTGTAGGTTCCGGGGCTACCCACGTCGCCGCCGGCGGAAACGTAGCTGGCGTGGACATCGCCGCTGGCGGCGAGGGCCCAGTCGAAGATGTTGTTGGTGCCGAGGGTGTCGAGGCATCCGTGCCCGGAACGATCAAGCGTGCGGATCGAGCCGGGGAAGTCTTGATCCCCGTAGATCAAGACGTCGGCCAGTCCACCGGCAGCATCGAAGATCACGATCGCGTCGTTGCGGCCAAAGCCCGCCGCGGTCTTTTGGAGAAGAGGAACGCCGCTCAGGCCCCAGTCCGCTTCGAAGGTGGCTGTGGGCACTTCCACGACGACCGCGGATTGGCCGGAGGCGAGGATGCCGAGGGGGGAGAGGTCGACCACTCCG
>CAYWNK010000395.1:0-4333 GCA_964459495.1 uncultured Planctomycetaceae bacterium | reverse complement strand
CCCACCCCGGCCCAAGCTGCCCAGGCCGGGATGCTCTCCGGCCGACGGGCGGTGAGCGCCAGGGACGTCACCAGCTCCAGCCCCATCAGCGGCCCAACGATCCACGTGATCCGCGAGGCGTGGGCTGAGTGGAACGCATGGAAGCCCTGGTTCACGTGGGACATCAGCGGGTAGTGCACGAGCTGGATCAACCAGATCAACCCGACCATGGCCCAGGTCGAGGCGGTGTTGGCGAGCAGGGTCCACATGGTTTGAGGGTTTCGTCCGCGGGCCCCGCGCGGATGCGCGGCCAGGCCGGTTGCCGTTCCATCCTAGGACTCTCTGCCCCCTAGAACACGCGCGGCGCCAAGTGCCGCCCTGCCCTTCGGACCTAGGGCAAGCGTGCCAGCTGAAAGCTCGCCATCGTCTCCCCGTTGCGCAGGTAGAGCCGGCCCTTCACCAGCACCGGATGATCCCAGGTCTTGCCCTCGACCGCCGGCAAACGGGCGAGCTCGCGACAGCCCGCAGGCTCAGCGGCCACGAGCGCCAGCTCGCCCTCCTCCGAGAGCACCAGCAGCAGGTCCCGGGCCAACAGCAGCTGCCCGCTGCCACAGTCGCCGTCCTTCCACAGGCGCTTCCCATCCTCGATCCCGACGCAGACCGACCTCCCGCCGTCGAAGCCGTAGGCGTGCAGGCGATGGACCACAAAGTCCGAGAAGAAAGGGCTTCAGCCGAGCGGAGTTCCAGCTCCGTTCGCCCGGCCAACGCTGGCCGGAGCACCGCGGCCCCACCTGGCCCAGACCAGAAAGCAAAGGGCCAGCAGTCCGGGCCAAAGCCAGAGCCCCCCTTCGTCCTTCGTTGCACTCGCGTTCGTGTCAGCCTCCTACGAGCAGTTCCAGGAACATTCAACGCAATCGATATCCGGCTTCGCGGCGCTCCGCGGGGTAGCCTGCGGGCCCCGAGGGAAAGGTCATTCCCCCGCTTGGATCAGGGTCTTGACCGCCTTAACGCTCAGGTTCGGAATCGGGACCAAGCGCTCGCGCAGGTCTCCGAGCAGGTCCCCATCGACCTCTGTCTTCTGGCGCTCGAACTGGAAGCTCAACCAGCCGTCGTCCCCGGGGAGAAAGCGCGCGACGAGCACTCCGTCCTGATGCGTCAGGGAGGTCATGGCCTGGGCTAAGGGGACGAAGAATCCGGCGGCGACCTTGTCATCCTGGGCGCTCTCAGTCACGAGGCCCTCGATGAAGCGTGCGAGCTCCTCGGCGGAAAGAGGAACCCGTAGCTCGAATCCCCCGTCCGCCAGCACAACCCAGGGCTGCCCCTGGCGTGCCCGTTCGATCCAGCGCTCCAGGGTCTCCGGGGAAAGCACAAGCGGGTCGTCATCCAGCGACTGCACCTCCGGGCTATCGCTCGTGAGGAATTCGTTCAAGGCGGCATTCAACACATCGATGCGCCGCCGCGCATCTACCAGAGACACGACCTGGAACATGCCGAGCTGGCCCTTCTCGTCGACGAAGAGCTGCGCCTTGCGCACGCGCACCCCATTCGCAATGTCCATCGCCGCCAGCGGCAAGCCCTCGACCGTCGGATCATCGGCGGGGTAGTCGGCCTCAGCCCCATCCAGGTCGAAGACCAGTGGCCAATCGTAGATCACGAAGTAGCGCCGGCCAGAAGCGATCGCCTGGACCACGTCCGCGCTCGACTCCCGGCCCGGTGATTCCTCCACGCTCCTACCACTGAGCACGCTGGAGTCGCCCGGATTCCGGGACTCCCCGACATCCAGATAGAGCAGCGTGAACTCCAGGGTGTCCTGGTCGGCGTCATGCCGTACCCGGAATTCCTGGCTCTTGAACTCGAACGCCACGCAGCCCGCGAGCAACCATGCGCAGCCAAGCGCGACGAGAACCGAAGAAAAACGAATCATGGCTCGCAGGGTACGACAAGTCTCGAACCTCGGCGCACACGCAATGGCCCGGGCGGTGGATGCTCGCCCCGGAGTCTTTGGATTCCAATAGAATCGGCGTCACCAATCGCCTGCCGACAGGACGGACCTGCACACTTTCCCGTCGAACCCCCTTTGTCGTCCTAATGCTCACCTCTCTCGCTATTGCCGCCTCCTTAGTGGCCCCCGCCCCCCAAAGCTGCGCCCAAGACCTTCCCCTACCGAGCGTGGGCCTGGTCCGGCAGCTCGGCCGGGACGTCGAAATCGACGGGAACCTTGCGCTGGCCACAGATACTTCGTTTCCCAGGCTTCTCTACATCTGGGATAGGGACGAGATGGGGGATTGGGGAAGCCCCTCCACGCTGGATGCGGGGGGCACGATCTCCAACCTCAACCTGGACGGTGACGTCCTGCTGCTCCGGATCGTCGTCGGTGGACAAATCCAGCCCAGGGTGTGGCGCAGGCAGCCGGATGGTTCCTGGCTGCAGGACCCAGCATTGATCCCGCCGGTCGCCGGGGGCACCTTCGATACTCCCTTTGCTCTGCGCGGAGACCGACTAGCAGTTCGCGGCGGCGGCCCTCGGATTTGGATCTACGAATTCCACGCGAGCACCGGGACCTGGGACTTCGCCCAGGCCCTGACCGACAGCCTGTCGTCCAACGGGACTTTTGGATTCGGATTGCAGCTTGGCGACGATCGCCTCGTGACCCAATCCGGTGTATCCGGTGCTACGAGTGCGACGATTTTCGATCTCGATCCGGCGGGACAGTGGACCCAGACCCAGATCATCGATGACGGCTTGAGCTACACCCCATTGGATCTCGACGGGGATCGCCTCCTACTGAGGCACGGCGTGAATGCCGAAACCTGGCGCCTGAACCCGGCGGGGACGTGGAAACTCGAGCAGGAGCTGCCCCCGCCCCCTGGGTCCACCACCATCCAAGGGGAACTCGACGGCCGCCACTTGGCCATTTCGGTCAGGCCTGGCCTCAACCCCTTCGCTGAGGGTCGGCGAATTCGATCCTACGCGCGGGGTGCTGGCAGCTTCGTTTGGCTACAGCAGGGGGAGCTGGCTCCTCCCGGCGGCATGCAGAGCCTCGGTGCCGACTTCGGCACTTCCTTTGCGCTCGACCGTGGCACCCTCATCGCGGGCGAGCCCAATTTCGACATCACACCTGGCTTGTTCGACGACAACCAGGGCCGGGTGGCAGCGATGGAACTCGATTGCCTTGGTAGCCCGCCTGTGGTGCATTGGATTCCCGGCAGCATCAGCGCTCCGGGGCCCGACTTCCCCACGGACTACACGACCGCAGTGGTCAGCACGGACTCTGCCCTCACGCTCGGTCCGCCCCACGGCCTGCGCAATCCTGAGCTGAGCCTGCGCGCCGACTACAGCCTGAACATCACCGGCCAGCCCTGCACCTTTTCCTATGGGTCCGAGGTGTGCAGCTACGTCGCCTACAGCGTGCGGGACGGAGTCGGTGGAACACCCTCGGACAACTACCCTGTAGATCCGTTTGCTGGCTCCCCGCAGCTCTTCAACTCTGTGATTGGGCCCGACATTGACCCGAGCTCAACGCAAACCCTAGTCCAGTGGCCCTATCTGTTCGAGCAGACCATCCTCGACGATTTCTCGCTGGAACCCACCGGCCAGCCCATGGACCTGCAGATCGCTGCGGCCTCCTACAACTGCTTTGACGCCGGAGGCATCTGGTTCCAGCAGGGTCCCGACACTGTGGCGGGCAGCTGCGGCTACAGCACCCTTCCGACCAGCATCCAGAGCCTAGACCTAGACCTCACCGTCAGCGGCCTGCTTGCCTTCGACTTGGCTGAGCTCAACGCGCAGAATCAGTCCACGGTCTGCGACCCACGACCCAACTCCACCGGGGCAGGCGCTCGCTTGACGGCCGAGGGCAGCCCGGTCGTCGCCGATGGTGAGCTGTACCTAGCGATCGACAACGTCCCCCCCGGCGAGCCGGGCCTGCTGTTCCTCGCCTCCCAGCCCGCCACGCCCCCCTACGCCGACCTCGGTCAGGGTCAACTGTGCATCGGCTCCCCCCTCCTGCGCCTGCTTTCGACCTTCTCGGTTGCGAACAGCTTCGGCCACGTCGCCACCCAACTCGACTTCAGCGCTCTGCCCGCCGGCGCGGTGATCCAACCGGGTAGCACCTGGTACCTCCAGTACGTCTTCCGCGACCACAATTTCGGCGCCACAACCAACACCTCGAGCGCCATCGCCGTGACCTTCGAGTAGCCGCAGCGAACCCAAACCATGCTCCCGGCCCCCCCTCCTCTTCCTTTTCCTTAAACCCTGGGAATGGATCCCGCCCACTCCCCCCTCGTGAAGCGTGTCGCGGACGCGGTCTGCCGGGACCTGCTCCGCCCCCAGGACAAAGTCCAGTTGCTCGACG
>CAYWNK010000394.1:0-4343 GCA_964459495.1 uncultured Planctomycetaceae bacterium | reverse complement strand
CTACTTCGGTCCCTGGGAATACGAAGTCGTGGGACTGACCGAGATCTATGGCTCGACCCTCGACTACCTCAAAGGCGCCTTCGACTCCGGGGAGGAGACGGAAGAGGGCGAGGCCGGCGGCGTGCGCGGCCGCATCGGCGGCCTGCTCGGCTTTGGCAAGAAGGTCGACGACCAGCTCGTCGCCAAGACCCGCGACCTGCTCAACGAGTACGGCGCCGACGGCTGGGAGCTCGCCGAGTACCGCGAAAACGTCTTCGTGTTCAAGCGCCCAATGCAGGACGGGAAGTAGCCGGCGTTCAGCGCGCGCCGGATTCACAGTCCGCCTCGGCGCGCGCCCAGCCCGCCACGCCTGCGCGCCCCACCAGCAGGATGCTGACCCCAATGTAGGCGAGGAAGAGGGTGCGCTGGCCGCCGCGGTCGAGCTGCCATGGCTGCCAGACAAGCAGCCCGTACAGCAACAGGAACAGCACGCCAAAGGCCGACCAAATGGCGACCGAGCGAGTCCGTGGATCGAGACGGTGGGCCAGCCCTAGCAGACCCACGAAGCCCAGGGCCAGGGGGACGCGAGGCCAAACGGTGAGGGCGGGCACGAGCTCTTGAATCAACGCAGCCGCAAACAGCGTCGCGGCCCCAGCCGCCCAGCCTCCGGCCCAAGGGCGCAGCGCCCAACAGGCGAGCGAGAGCAGCAGGCAAGCCAGGGAATCGAGCGGCAGGGAGCCCAACGCCGGCAGCAGCGTCTTGTCGAGACAGAGCGCGGACCAGAGCAATGCGGACGCCAGGTACCTCAGCTGAGCGGCGCTGCCCCGGGGCCTTCGGGTCCAGATCGCTAGGGAGGACAGCGCAGCGATGAGATAGCAAACGGTGATCCATTCCTTCCATCCGCGGCTCCGTTCCGATTTGCCCGAAAATGCCGATCCCGGCAGGGGCAACGAATCGAGGACCGCGCCGGGCGAGGCAGAAGAGGAGCTCCCAGCTAGGACGATCCAAGTGGGCAGGTCCGCACCCGCCGAAGTGACCGTCGTGTAGGTGCTGGCCTTGGCGAAGCCCTTGGAGATCTCGCCCATCGACCCCTCGTCCCGGGCGAGATTGCGAGCCTGCGCTTGCTCTAGCTGCGCGATGTGGGAGCCCGCCCCAAGGATTGCCAGACTCCTTGCGCCATCGATCAAGCCCGCACGCAGCGCAGGGGAGGCCCGCAGGTCCCGTCCACGGAGGCGGCCGAGGCGTTCCATCTCGCCGAGCAGCCGCTCTCCGATTCGCTCGCGCCAATGATCGAGATCGGGCGACTGGCCTTGTCCAAAAGAGAGAGCTTCCCCGGGTTGCGCGATCTCGACCAACATCGCAACCGCCGTCCAGGTGTCCCCCCAAGGGACAATCCGGATCGCGACGATTTCCGCGCTCCCTGCCAGTAGGCCACTGGTCGCGTTGTCGACAAACCAGCCGCCCTCGGCACCCGGAACATCGAGAAAGACCTCGCAGTCACGGATCTGCCAATAGGCCCCCGACGGAGTCTCTACCAGATATCCGTCGAGTTCGAAGCGCCCGTCCCCGGGACGCGCCCGAGGGACAAACGGTGGCGCGGCCCGGAGCAGGTCCATGCCAAAGTGGTTCCGGGCAACGGGCAAGGTGGTACGGCTCGATCCTGTGATCCGCAGCTTCTCCTCACCCGTCGCGACGCCGGTCCATACGCCCCCGCTCTCCGCGCGCCCCTGCTCGCCGAAGAACCACAGCTGCACGCCCACCTCGCAGGCTTCTTCCGGGACCGGCCAATCCACTTCCTTCCGCAGGCGTGCGAGCAGCGCCTGCACGCCCCGGGGAGCGGCCCCCTCAAACCAACCGGCGAAGCCGTTCTCCCAGCTCCAATGGGGCAGATCTTCCACCAGCCGCGCGATCCGCGCCTGATCCTCTGCGCTCGCCTCCGGTTCCAGCTTCGCGAGGTCCCCCAAGAGATCGCGCCAGGTCCGCGATGCCTGCAGGGGATCCCGCGCCCGCAACTCGGTCCAGTCGGTGCGCTCCTCCCCGAGCAGGCCTACCAGCCAGTCCCAGTCGGCCGGCCCGAAGCCGAGCATCTGCGCGTGTTCGGGGATCTTGGCCTCGGCCTCCTCCGGAGCCTGGCCGTCCACCGCAGCCAAAGACCCCGCCCGCTGGCGCAGCAGCTCAGCCCGTTGTCGCTGGCGCTCGTCCAACTGCGCCCAGCGCGGCTCCTTCGCCAGGTACAGCCCTGCGGCGACCGGCTCCCCAACCTCGATCAGTTCCTGCCCCGCCAGCAGCCAGGCTTCCCCCGACCTCCGATCCGATGTGCGATCAGGGGCCAGCGAAACCGCCGCGAACGCCGCCCCCGCGAACCCCACCGCGATCTCCCGCCGCAGCCGCAAGGCCCCGCGCCCCAGCTTCTTCCAGGGCCCCGGCAGTCGCGCCTCGACGGGCTCGCCGGCCTCGAAGCGGACCAGGTCCGCCGCCAGCGCCGACGCCGACGCGTAGCGCGCACTCGGATCCTTCGCCATCGCCTTGTTCGCAATGGCCGCCAGGTCGCGAGGAGCCGGCGGCGATCCAAATTCGAGCGGCTCCGGGTCTTCGAAGCGCACCGCCTGGAGCATGTCCGCCAAGCCCGTATGCTCGAAGGGCCCCCTGCCCGCCAGACACGCGTACAGCAGCGCCCCCAGGCCGTAGACGTCGGTGCGCTCGCCGATCTCGGGCCGCCGGTCGGCCGCCTGCTCGGGCGCCATGAACGCGGGCGTGCCGAGCAGCCCCGCGCCGCTGCGGGTCTTCGCCAGGCCATCGACCTCGCGCGCGAGACCGAAGTCCCCCACGGCCGCCTGGTCCTGCGCGTCCAGCAGCACATTGCCCGGCTTCAGATCCAGATGCACGACCCCATGGGCGTGGGTGTAGGCGATGCCCTCCGCCACCTGGCGCACGATGCGCGCGGCGCGCGTCGGATTCAACGGTCCTTCGCGCAGCGCATCGTGCAGGCTGCGGGCGTAGAGCTCGAGGGTCAAGTACACGCCCACCCTCGCGCGGCCCACCTCATGGATCCCGACGATCGCGGGATGGCGCAGGCCCGCCAGCCGGCGCGCTTCGCCCTCCAGCCGCTCGGTGTCGCGAACATTCCCGCCCGGCATCAGCACCTTGACGGCGACCTCGCGGCCAAGACTCTGTTGCACCGCGCGGTAGACCACACCGCTCGCCCCGTGCCCGAGCACGTCCTGTACACGATAGTCCTGCGGCAAGCCGGGGTCGTCCAGGGGCGCGGGGTCGTCTTCGCCCAGTGCCTCTGCCAGGGCGCCCAGCGCCTTGCTTGCGGCCTCCCGGTCGTCGCTACCGCTCAGCTCGGCGGCGACCTCGTCCGCCAAGCCTTGCTCCAAAGCCTCAGCCGCGAGCGGATCGTAGGAAGCGCTCATGCCTGCACCTCCCCGTCGAGCATGCGGCCCAGTTTGGCGGCGGCCTTGGCGACGAGCCGGCGGACCGCCGACTCCGAGCGCCCCAGCTCCACCGCCAGATCCGCCAGCGGTCGACCGTCGATGACCCGGCCCAGAATCGCGGCCCGCTCGTCCGGGGCCAGCTCGTGCATCGCCGACGCGATCCGCAGCCGCAGCTCGACCCGCTCCGCCCTTGTGCAAGGCCCCGTGCGCGGATCCGCCTCCAGCGCGAGCGCCGCGTCGGCCGGGCCGCCGGCCACCGTGCGGCGGCGGTCCCGGCGCTGGGCGCGGCTTGCGCTGGCCATCGACTTCAGCCGATTCTCAGCCAGCGCAAAGAACCAGCGCAGCAGCGACCCGGGCCCGCGGTCCTCAAAGCCCCCTAGTCCCCTCCAGGCCGCCGAAAAGGTCTCCTGCAGCACGTCGTCGGCCTCCACGGACTGGCGCAATTGGGCACCGAGCCGCATCCCCACGTACCAACGCAGACGCGGCGCAAGCCGCGCAAAGAGGCGATCGAAGGCCCCGGAATCACCCGACTGGGCCGCCTGCAGAAGGCCTGCCGTGGGATGGGAAGAAGGAGGGATGACCATGGTGGCGCTCATGCCACCTTCAGCTGCAGAGCTCCCCCCGAGCGCCGAAAAATCCCTGAATTCCCGGTCGATCCCTGCGCAGAGCTCCGGGCATGGCCCTGCGGCGACGCGTCCATGAAAGCGAGGAGCCCCAGCCACCCATCGGGTGGTTGGGGCTCCGCCCAGTGGGCTTCACGGGCCGTGGAGCTGGCTTGGCCTAGACCGTTCGAGCTAGGAGTTTGCTCACCAGAAAGCGATTCCGAGAGCAAGGACCGGACTCAGGCCAGCCCCATGGCCGCCGAAGCCCAAATGGCTAGCAACCGCCCGCGTTCTGGCCGCCGCCGCCTCCGAAGCCATGGTAGCC
>CAYWNK010000393.1:0-4489 GCA_964459495.1 uncultured Planctomycetaceae bacterium | reverse complement strand
CGCCCGTCAGGCTCCGGCACCGAAGTCCGCCGCGAACGCCGCTTCTGCCTCCGCCCCAGCACGGGCCCCATGGCCGGCCGTCTCGTCCAAGGCGCCATGGACCGCGTCCACATCACCGAGTCGAACGGCGAAGTCACCTCCGCCACCATCTACGACTTCAAGTCCGGCGCCACGCCCCCCCTCGCCCACGCCGCCCAACTCGACCTCTACCGCCACGCCCTAGCCACCCAACTCCAGCTCGACCCCGACGCGGTGCAGACCCAGGTTTTGATGCTGGACTAGATCGGCCGAGCAAGCTGCCGAACAACAACGCTGGCCGCTACCTGCCTCCAACCTCTACTTGCAATTGGCTGAGTTCAGCCCCGGGCTTTGGAGCCATGCCGCCCGGTCTCAGGACCTTAGCGTGCGGCTAGGTCCATCACGGAGTGATCGTCAGCGACGTCGTGCTGATCGACGACAAGCTCGGTCCGCTGAACGTTGCCATAGCGTGGCGGAACCTCAGGCCCACGAGCGCCGGTGGCAGCACCCCCAGCTGAATGGAGCCGACCATGCACGGATTCCGGCGCCTTGATTCGAGTCGAATCGCCCCCACCTCGCCCGCGCGGTGTTTTCGGCCGGACCTCTAGCAGAGATATTGCTTCTGTCGACGAACAGATTGCTGCCATCCGGAGTGAAAACCACCATGGCCGGCCCCTGAATTCCATTCGTCAGGTCAACCGTCGCTATCAAATCTCCGGCCACCAGGGGCTGGTTGAGAACGACGACGGCAGTGCCAATGTCATTGGCCTGGGCGCTGCCCAGCAGCTTGACGAGAGTTCCGTCCAGCGTAACGCGATGCACTTCGACGCTGGCCTTGCAGGGAGCGTGAAGCTCGATCGCGCTGAGACCTGCGGTTGCGTCGTCCACAAAGGCTGTCACGAATGCCGAGCTCCCGAACACGTTCTCCTTGAAAGACGTCTCGAGAAAACCATCGGAGTCGAGATTTTCAAAGACCAGGTTCTCGGTACCGAGCGGCATCAGCTCAGCGCCGCCAAAGTAGGTTCCGTACAACCGCGTCCCGTCATCAGAGATGGAAGGCTCCTGAATGTCGGCGTGATCCACATGGTCGAAGGTGGCAGGGAAAGGGCTCACGGTTTCCGGAAACCCGTCGTTGTTGAGGTCCTTCACCTCGAAGACCGAGTTGGTCTCGGCGCCAAAGGCATAGAGGACACACTTCGCTTCGAAGGGCGTGAGCTCGATCCCGCCCCTCAGCCCGGCGTCCGTGGCAAGCACCTTGCGCGTTGAGGGCTCCAGAAAGCCATCCAGATCGGTATCGGTGCACCCCAAGAGTACAACCCTTGCCGGAGTCTTGGATGCCAGCGATGACCGCCTGGTTGGGCGAAACGAACTGGAGCGCCGTCGCTCGCTTCAAGCCGGATTCGAATATCAGCTCGGTCTCACCGCCGGTTTTCGTCACCTTGGAAGTCCGCCCGCCACCCGTGGTGGCGGGCGGCGGCTCGGATAACGGCCTGCCCGAACGAGGGGCTCACCGTCCTTCTGTTTGCGAGAATCCGGAACGCCCTTCGGCGAGTCGAAACCAGCTTGGGCACCCACGGCGATCACTCCCGCAATCAGGCCATAGGCGGCCGAGAGTCGGTAGTCGGAGAATCTCGAGGAAATGGAAGTCTGTTGCATAGGTGCTGCGAGACCTGCTGGATGCCCAGGTGAATAGAACGCAGCACTGGGCATGACGTGCCTGCGCCTTCCAGAATTCGAGGTAGCCCTCCTCCCCCTGCGCACAGTTCGCTGGAGATACTTGAGAGCTTCGAGCACCCCGTTTTCCGGGTTTCCGTTTGGAGTCCCACCCACCGGCTACGAGTCACCGATGCGCTTGTTGAAGTGCACTTTGGGTGGCACTCCGAACGGCGGCACGCGCATCATGTCGGTGCACGGGATCCACCGAATTTCTCCTCGATGCCAAGCGCCCCAGCGTGGACCGGCCGATCCGACCTTCGCAGCAAACAGGACCACAGGGGGGCGGGATCACTGGCCGCTACCAAGTCCACCCAACAACCCGCGCACGAATCGCAGCCTTCGAAAAAAACTCGATACTGACGAAGCCGTCGCCCCACCTGCCCGCCAGGAAGCGGACACCGCTGCCGCCTCGTTCCCAACGGACTGCCGGGTCCAGTTGAGACCTGCGTCGACCTTGCGATAGATGCCATCACCAAGGGTCCCGACCAGCACGTGCACCAGTCTCAAACGTACCGCCCCCCCGCATCGTCCAACTCGGCAAGACTGCCAGGTTCGAAGTCGGTGGTGGGCGCCAAGAAACGTCGTTGCGCGCGATGTACAGGGCATTGCCCCTCAGGGCCAGGTCGCTGTCCCCCGCGCCCGTCGCAACCTCCGTCCAATCCATCCTCCCGTTCACACGCCGGAATACTCCGCCCCCTTGGACCCCGATGAACGAGCCCGACACTGAGGCCGCCGCGGCCGTCAGGTACGTCTCGCCCCCAAAGTTCGTCACATCGAGCCTTGCAAACGTCTCGCCAAAGTCCGGGTAGACACAGGGGCCGCTCCCGATGCAGGCGAACAGCCGCGCCGGGTCCAGAGGAACAGCCGGAGAGAACAACGGCAGCGGCTAACTAAGAGACAGAGAACGGGCGAATCATGCAGTGGTCAAATTCGGAAACGCGAGCCAGAGTTCAGCGATGAGCCCTCCAGGGTCCATCGGCATTCGCGCTCTCCAACTGTGGACTATCGATCAAGCAACCGGTGCAAGATCGCAAGGGTGAACGATGCGCTGCGGGTTCCGTGAAGGAGGTCCTCACCGCTGAGGCGCGGGCGGAATAGGCACCAGGTGCCGAGTAGCTTGCCTCAAGCGGCAATTTGGAGACGAGACCCTCTCAACACATCGTTGCCAAGCCCGGCGGGCCGCAGGCTCTAGGGACCGAACACGAATGTTCCGTGGGTCGCCCAGTCCCTGTCTTCATCGGCCAGACCGATCAAGGCGTCCCCCCGACTCACCGAGCGAATCCTGTCGTAAGCGCTCCACAAGCTGCGCCTCAGCGTCGAGCACGAGCTCTGCCGTCAACTGGAAACCTTGCTTCGGCGACCCTTGTTGGTTCCAGGCGAAACGTCGCCATAGCGCCAGGATCTCCGGTCCGGCGCCGCGGCCCTCACAGCGCTCAAGCAGCTGCACGCCGTAGGTTGACAGGGCCGCGTCCTCCTCAAGCTCCGGGTCTTTGAGCAGCTCATCGTCCTCACCAGGGGCCAGGGGCACCCCGAGGTCCACTCCAAGCTGTCTCAGACGCTTGGCCATCAAGCCCTGCGCCCGCTGCCGATCACCGCGTTGGATCCTCTTGGCCTTCAGGTGCGGTGCGCGCGCCAGGTACATGCAGAGTTCGCAGTTGCAGGACGTGCCCGACACGGACTCGCCGCGGCTGCCCGGTTCCTCGATCAAGTCGAATGATGTCAGCAGGTAGGTCGAAAAGAAGTTGGCAAAGGCCTCGAACTCCCGCTCGCCAGGTCTGCAATCCAGCGGCAATCTGCTCCAGTTGCGCTCCAGCCATCCGCGCGCGGAGCGCAGGTCCTCGCCGGCTGCGTGCACCTCGTCGAACTGCTGACCATCCATGTTGCTGCCTGCCCACCGCAGTAGCGCATAGCTGCGCTGCTGCAGAGACACGGCCGCCTCGACTTCATCGGGTCGCAATAGCGCCATGGACGCACCTCCCTTCCATCTACCGTAGTGTACCGTTGACCATAGAGCGCCTTGCTGCACCTCCCAGGGGGGACTTGATCCCGATGCAAGGCCCGCAGTAGATCGTATAGCCGAAACGCCTTGCACAGTTCCCTGGGAGCTCAATCCCAGGGCAGAACTCCTGCCATCCTGAATCGGGATTGGCACACTAGCTGGACCGCGACCCGGACGATCGAATGCGTGCCGACCTGGATGGTATGAACACGCTCATCCGGCACGCCCATCGATCGAGGCATCCCTTGGACTTCGGAAAACTACCCAACGTCGATCGTGTGGACTTCACGCTGGGCCCCGACCCCGAGGGCAACGTGCGGTTTCTCGATTCCCAGGAACATCGAAAGGGGCCCGAATGTCGAATCTCGATCGGTTTGGCTGGCTGGTCCGACAGGGATTTCATTGGGAAGCTCTACCCTCGGGGAGCACGGCCCAACGAGTTCCTGAAGTACCAGGCCCGCGCATTCCCCACCAACGAGCTGAACTCGACCTACTACGGCGTGGACCGCCAGCGGATCCGGCGCTGGGCGTCTGCCGTCCCGACGACATTCCGCTTCTGCCCCAAGCTCCCCAAGGCCATCACGCACGACCTCGAGCTGCGTGGCGTGGATTCCAGCATGGAGCACTTCACGGAAGCGTTGCGCGAGTTCGGAGGCACCCTGGGCTGCGTCTGGGGTGTCCTACCCCCAGGCTTCGGCCCCGATCGCCTAGGCGATCTGGACCGGTTCCTACGGCGCTGGGCACCCCACATGTCGC
>CAYWNK010000392.1:0-4557 GCA_964459495.1 uncultured Planctomycetaceae bacterium | reverse complement strand
GGCCGCGGCAGCGGCGGCAGCCTCAGCGGCCACCGCAGCTTCGCCGGCGGCCTTCTCAGCCTCGCGCTCTTCGTCGCTCAGGCCGGCCTGGCGGCGGTTTTCGAGCCACAGGAGCGCGGGAGCCGCGACGAACATCGAGGAGTAGGTACCCACGAGTACGCCGATCAGCATGGCGAAGGCGAAGCCCTCGATCACGTTGCCGGTTCCCAGGTTGAAGAAGAACAGCAGCGAGACCGAGATCAGCGTCGTGATCGAGGTCAGCAGCGTCCGCGAGAGGGTCTGGTTGATGGAGGTGTTGATGATCTCCTTCAGGCTCCCCTTCATACGCGGCAGGTTCTCGCGCACCCGGTCGAACACCACAATCGTGTCGTTGAGCGAGTAGCCGATGATTGTCAGGAACGCGGCGATCATGGCGAGGTTGATCTCGGCCTCGATCACGCCGGTCCAGATCATCAGGGCTAGGGCGCCTAGCGTGATCGCGACGTCGTGGACGAGGGCGATCACGGCAGCGAAGCCGTAGGAGTACTCGGCGAAGCGCACCCGGATGTACATCACTGCGGCGAAGAGGCTGAGCAGCATGGCGACGACCGCCTTGTCCCGCAGGTCCTCGACCACCTGGGCCCCGACCGAGGTCAGCTCACCGATGGGGGAGGAGAGGCTCAGGGCCTTGCCGCCAGCGTCTGAGCGAGCTTCCAGGTCCCGGCTCAAGCTGTCGATCAGGTCTGCCGTGGTCTTGCCGGGGCCTACATCGCCAGCGAAGGAATAGATGAAGCCGTCCGGGTTGACCCGCGAAATCGTGGCTCCGCTTACGCCAAGGTCGGCGAGAACGGGGACAAGGTCGGCAGGCTCGTGCTCGCCGGCGAAGTACAGGCGTCCTTCGGCTCGACCGTCCGCGACGCTGACGTCAACGGGGCCTGCCTGGAGCACATCGGAAAGCCAGTTTTCCACGTCCTCGCGGACGCTGGTGAGGTCGGCGTCGGGCGTCTTGGCGACGATGCGGAAATCGGTGTAGAGGTCCCCGTCGCCCGAGCGCGAGTTGATGACCGGCTTGACCTCTTTTGAGCTCGTGAAGAGGTTTTCCTGGCCGATCTTGGGGTTGCCCGCTGCGGACAGCAGATCCCGGATTACGTCGGGGGACGTGGGCTTCTCGGTCTTGATCGTCAGCGAGGTGCCGCCGATGAAGTCGATGCCGAGTTTTTCGTTGCGCGGCAGCGACACGAATAGGGTGAGGCCAGCCAGGATCAGGACAAGCGAGAAGACGATCGCCACCTTGGCCTTGTCCATGAAGTTGATGGCCGTCTTGGTGACGAGCCGCATCATGCTCCACTCCTCGACGCCCTTCTCCAGGGCCATGTGCACGAGCACACGCGTCAGCATGAGCGCGGAGATCATCGAGGTGATGATTCCGATGCACAGCGTGGTCGCGAAGCCCTTGATGGGGCCGGTGCCGAACTTGTAGAGGATGATGCCCGTGATCAGCGTCGTCAGGTTGGCGTCGACGATCGTTGAAAGCGCGTTGCCGAAGCCATCTCGGGCGGACTGCAGGGGTTTACGGCCGCGGAGGGCCTCCTCCCGGATGCGCTCGTAGATCAGGATGTTGGCGTCGACCGCCATACCGACGGTCAAAATGATGCCGGCCACCCCTGGCAGGGTCAGCGTGGCGCGCATGAACGACATCGCGCCCATCAGCAGCACGAGGTTGAACAGCAGGCCGATCGCGGCGAATACCCCGAGCTTGCGGTAGTAGATCAGGACGAAGACGAGGACCAGGGACAGGCCCAGGATCGCTGACATGAAACCGCGCTTGACGTACTCCGTGCCGAGGGTCGCACCGACGGTCTCCTGGGACTCGAAGTCGGGGCGAATCTTCAGGGAGCCCGAGCGCAAGACCTCAATCAGATCGTTGACTTCTTCCTGTTTGAAGCCGCCATCGCCGCCGTTGATGATTCCGCGGCCGGGAAGGCGCTCACTGATGTTCGGGAATGTGACGATTTCCCCGTCGATCACGATCGCCATTTGCTCCTGCTCGTGCTTCTCGGTGAAGTCACCAAAGGCGCGGCGGGATTCGGCTTTCGCTTCGAAGCCCACAGCGGGCAGGCCCAGCTCGTCCTGGCTGGGGTAGAAGGACCGCATGTCCTCGCCGGAGAAGCGCCAGGCCTCGTCCTCTTCGATGATGACCGCCCGCATGAGCTGCTGGCGGGTTGCGTTCGGGTCCTCCGACGCCATCGGATAGAAGCGCAGTCGCGACGCGGGACCTTCGCGCTGGGCCAGCAGGTCGTTGTAGTCGCGGATCGGCGCGTCGGGGTTTTCGGTGAGCCAGGTCTCCATGTCCTGGGTCTCCTTCTGCAGGTCCGTCGACAGGGCCGGATTCTGCAGATCGGTGAGATCCGAGCGGTCTGCAGCGATGTGGAACTGCATGTCGCCCACATTCTCGATCAGGTCGCGCCAGGGGTCGGCGGCCTTCAGCAGCAGGGGCTGGCCGGCGGCGTGTGCTTTGGCCTCGGTGCCGTTGTAACCACGCTCCACGTCGCGCAGAACCGCACCCTGGCGGCGCTCATAGCGCATTTCCTCGCCGTCGACTTCGATCACGCCGCCGGAGCTGGGGAAGCGATCCAGGGTGGCATCGTCGAGTTTGGGCGTGGCGCCGGCCTCAGCGGGCAGGTAGGCGTCGAGGTCGATGCGAATCTGCTCCGCGTCGATCGGATCCTTGAGAGGCGCGGTGACGGTGCTGCGTACGGCGGCTGCGCTGCCCGGGATCTCGATGGAGATCTGGTTGGCACCCTCGCTGCGCACGACCGCGTTCCGCACGCCGTTGGGGTCAACCCGCTTGCTCCAGATGCGGATCAGCTCACCGGTGAGCTGATCTCTGTTCTGGAACTCGGACTCGGTGATGATCTTTTCGTCCAGCGCGCGCTGGAAGTCGACCGAGTACACGAGGCGCGTACCACCCTGCAGGTCGAGGCCCAGCTTGAGGCCCAGGACCGTCCAGGAGATGGCTGCGATCACCAGCAGGGACAACAGGATCGTGACTTTGCGGGAGAGGTTCTCGACCATCGGAGCAGGGTGGGTGCCGGAAGGGGGGGATGCCGTTGCACCCGAAGGGGGGTTGTTCGGAAACGGGGTGGGCGTCTTTCGCGGGCGCACGGACCGATGGTCCGCAAGCTCGCACGTGCGCCCGTTGGGGGCCCAGGATGGGAGCAGGCCCCGGGAAGCGGGGCCTGCTCTGGATCCTGGGGCCGACTAGGCCTCGGTCTCAGCGTCCGAGGACGCCGCAGCAGCGGCATCGGCGGACGCGATGTCGGAGCGACGGGTGCGCTCGACCTCGCGGTCGCGACGGGCCTTGTCGCCGAGTAGCTCCTTCACGCGCGTCTTCTTGCCGACGCGGTCGCGGAGGTAGTACAGCTTGGCGCGGCGCACATCACCGCGGCGGGTGATGACCACGTCCTGGACGCGGGGGCCGTGCAGGGGGAAGGTGCGCTCGACGCCTTCGCCCTGGACGATGCGCCGGACGATCATGGTGCGGCGGATGCCACGGCCCTGGAGGGAGATGATCGTGCCCGAAAAGATCTGAACGCGTTCCTTGTCGCCTTCCTTGATCAGGTAGTGCACGTCGACGGTGTCGCCGGGCTGCACCTTGGGCAGGTTCTTCTTGCCGGATTCGAGCTCGAGTTGATGAATGAGGTCCATCTGCAGTGGTGAGCCAGCGGCTCAGCGGGTGGGGCTTGCGGGCGCGTAGGGCGCCAACGGGGGGAGTTTGATTGGGATCCTCTGCCCCTCAGGATCCGGGCGCATGCTCGCGCGTCGGTTGGCCTGGGCTGGGGCGGAGTTGGGTTCGGGTGTTTGCTTGTTCGCGGCGCCACGCGTCGATGCGCGCGTGGTCGCCGGTCATCAGTACTTCTGGCACCGGGATCCCGCGGTAGGTGCGGGGTCGGGTGTAGTGGGGGTGGTCGAGGGTCTCGCCGTCTTGGAAGGAGTCCTGCTCGGCGGAGCGCGGGTCCCCGAGCGCGCCTGGCAGGAGCCTGGTGACGGCGTCCACGACGCAGAGCGCGGGCAGCTCACCGCCGGCGAGGACAAAGTCGCCGATGGAAAGGTGCTCGAAGCGCAGCAGGTCGAGTGCGCGCTGGTCGAAGCCTTCGTAGCGCCCGCACAGGAGCAGGGTGCGCTCCTCGGCTGCCAGCTCAGCGGCGTCGGCCTGGCGGAACGTGCGGCCAGTGGGGCAAAGGGCGATGCGGCGATGGGGACCGTGCTGGGCCTCGACCCATTCGACGCATTCGACGATGGGTTCAGGCTTGAGCACCATGCCAGGACCGCCTCCAAAGGGGCGATCGTCCACGGTGCGGTGGCGGTCCCGTGTCCAGTCGCGAAAGTCCACGAGGTGGACCTCAAGTAAACCGCGACGGCGCGCAAGGCCGAGGATACCTACGTTCAAATAGGCATCCAGCGCCTCGGGGAAGAGGGTGAGGATGGTAAAGAGCGGCATGGCGCCAGCTGGCGAAAAGGCCCAGCAGGGTAGGCACGGCCCCAGGGACCGTCAAGTCTAATGGGACACCCTTGGGG
>CAYWNK010000391.1:0-4586 GCA_964459495.1 uncultured Planctomycetaceae bacterium | reverse complement strand
CTCCACCGCCGCACAGAAAGCCGAAGACGTGGCCGCCGACGTCGACCCGCTTGCCGCTGCCTTCCCCGCCTCCCGCACCGAGAAAGCCAAGCAGGACGGCCCCTCCGATGAGCGGTGCAGCACGGCGTAGGGGCGCGAGACCGAGGTCCGCACGGCGGACCCACTCGAAGGTGCTCATCACCCCAAGGGTGCCAAAGACCGCCGTGGATGCGCCGATCGCGGTGTGTGTGCCGCCGGTCGCCCAGCTGTTCACGAGGTTGCCCAGGATGCCGGCCAGGAGCGTTGCCGCCCAGGTCAGACCCGATCCGAGGCTATGGCTGGCCAAAACACCGAAGCCGATGCCGAACACCAGGTTGGCTGCCAGGTGCGCCACGTCGCCGTGCAGCGTCAGCGCGGTAGCCGCTCGCCAGATCTCGCCACCGCGGATGCGGGCCGCATCGACCTTGCCGGGCTCCCACCAGTTGAGCCCGGCAAAGCCCACCTGGCCGACGGGATGCATGGCGAGGATCAGCACGCCGTACAGCAGTGCCCCCCGCCAGCCGGTCGAGCGCAGGGGCGCGGGCTCCTGCTTGCGGGGCCAGTCCCGGTTCTCGGTCACCAGCGTGCGAAGCTCCCCGAGGGCGAGCTCGGCATGGGATGCGGGCACCACCAGTCGCCACAGATCGTCCCATTGGTCGATGTCGTGGGGGATTCCGAGGGCCACGAGCGTGAGCTCGGCGTCGCGCAGTCCACGTTTGGATGGGGCCGCAAAGACCTCAAAAGCTTGGTTTTCGGGAGCGTCCATCAGCAGGCTTGCCATGCCACCCGAATAGACCTGACCCAGGGGGAAAAAACGTGGGCAAGGCAGGAATTCTTGGGGGCGGGCTACACTGGTGACATGTTCCAGAAGTCGATCTTGCTGACGCTCCTCGCCCTTCCCCTGCTCGCAGCCGGCGAGCCGGTGGAGACCTACGATCTCCGCCCGCTCTTTTCCGACGGAATGCAGCTGGTCATCACCAACACCCTGGAGGCCAACCTCGAGCTCGACGAGGCCAGCGCCAGGCTCGGTGACTTGGACATCCTGGAAGGGGGGGTTGCAGCCTCGGGGGAGATGCTGGGCCAGAGCCGCATCACGGAGACGGTGGAGGCGACCCGCGAAGGCTCGATTGCCGCTGTGCGCCGCACCATCGAGGAGTCGACGGTCGAATCGTCAGGCGACTACGAGGCCATGGGGGAATCGAGCGGCGGGAGCGAAACGGAGGAAGGGGAATTCGCGGGCCGCACCCTGGTCATCACCGTCGACGAAGAGGGGCAGGTGACGGTGGAGGATGTGAGCGAGGGAGATTTTGAAACCCTCGATGATGAGCGACTCGCGACGCAGGATCAGAAGACGCACTTCGAGGAGCTCTTGCCCACCGAGCCCGTCGAGGTGGGCGACACCTGGGATCCGAGCGAGGGATTCCTGGCGGAAGCCATGGAAGAGCTGCGCGCTGGCGCCGAGGCCGAAGGGGACGAGGAGGAGTTCGAGCAGCTCATGGAGGTTCTGACCGAGTACGGCAGCGCGGAAGCCACTGGGACTCTGGAGAGCGTCGAAGACGGCGTGGCCACCATCAGCTGGGAGATGGAGTTCACCGTGGACATCCCTGACCTGATGGACGTCATCGTGGATCTCGCGGACCCCGAAGACACCGAGGGCATGCCCGATAGTGCCGAGGCCAGCATGAGCATGACCTTGACCGTCGAGGGCAGCGGCCAGTTTGACCTACGCGCCCATCAGCTCACGTCCTTCACGCTGGAGGGCAGCATGTCGATGGATGCGGAAGGCGCCGTGTCCCAGGACGGTATGGACATCGAGGGCGACGCGTCGGCCTCGGGCGCCTTCACCGTGACCGGGGGAGTCGAAGTCGTCGGCTAGCGCGGCGCTTCACATGCTGCATCGGAGTGCTCGGCATGGACGGCGCCGGGCACCCCACTGGGCCCGGCTAGCCCAGCCGCAGACCACAGCCCTTGCAGCGCTTGGCACCGCCCGGGATCTTCGTCATGCAGGCGGGGCAGGTGTTCTCGTCGGCGTCCAGGTCGATGACCGCATCGGCGGCGATGCGTTCGGCCTCGGACATGCCGGAGCGTTCCTTGTCGTGCAGGACCTGTGCGGCCTGTTGTGCAGTAGGGCCCGCGACCGCGAGCCAAAAGGTAGCGCCTCAGGCGTTGGGGTCGCTGTCGGGCGGCCGTACGACCTGGGAAGCGATACCTGCTGTGCGCAAAACGCGCTCGGCCTCACGCAGCTTGCCCAGCGGGCCCTGCAACAGAATGGCGGTCTCGGGTGTCATTGTGGGAGCCAGGATACCGTCGGTGCGGCAGGGCCGTAGCATGCTGTCCATGGTCCGTACGGTTTGTCTCCTTTCGCTCGTGGCGCTGTCCCTCGCCTTTGCCGGCTGTGGGGAGCGGGAACGTGCCCTGCCACCCCTCGGCATGGAACCCGCACTCAGCGGGGCGCCGCCCATCCCCGAACTGGAGCGGGGCCTGGCCCTGGGTCCGAGCAACCTTGCGGACGGAGAGGGGGTCTTGCGCGAGGAGGCTGACGGACCGCACCTGATCCTCGCCGGGGGTGCAGGCCGGCTGGCCTTGGACTGGCCGGAGGGAGCGGCCCACCAGCCCCAACGTCTGAGGATCACCGTCAGCGCCTCGGCGGGGATGACGATTCGGGCTGGCCTGGTGGCGGATGGCAGACCCGTGGACATCGCGGGCCCGGTGCGAGCCGGTTCGAGCCGGCGCCAGGATCTGACCCTGTTGCTGCCCCCTGCGGCCGCCTGCGACGAACTCTGGATCGCGTGGGCCAACGCGCCGGTGGGGGCGCGCCTGCATGGCGCTCGGGTGCGATCGGTGCCGCCCGCCGAGCGGGTGCCCGAAGGGCACGGCTGGTTCCGCAGCGGATCGGAGGAGCGCGAGGCCTTGGGTCTCACGGCCTGGTCGGACGTGTTGATCCTGGACGAGGTCCAGGGGACGTCTCCGGTGCGGATCGCCCTGGCGAGACCTGTCGGGTCGAACGCAGCGGTCGCCGAGGTTTGGCGCGACAACACGCTTGTGCAAACCCTGAACCCCGGTGCAGGCCCCGGTTGGACCTCGTACGTGATCGAAGGTGGGGCGCCCCTGCGGCTGCGCTTGGCGGGGGATCCGGTGGGAGCGCTCGTCGTTGCCAAGCCCCAGCGGATCAGGGCGGTCGGGAACCCAAGGCGCGTCCTGCTCGTCACCTCGGACACCCATCGCGGCGATCATGTGGGCTGCACCCCGGATGGAGCGAACGTGCAGACGCCGGTGCTCGACGCCCTGGCCGCGCGGGGCATCGCCTTTCAGGACGCTTGGGTTGCAACGCACATCACCAACCCCAGCCACGTGACCCTGCTCACGGCCACGCATCCAAGGGACACAGGGATCGTCGACAATCTCACGCCCCTCTCCGCCGAGGCGCCGACCTTGGCCGAGGCATTCCGGGACGGGGGCTTTCGCACGATGGCGGTCGTTTCGGCCAGCCATCTGCTGCCCGGACGCAGTGGACTCGGCCAGGGCTTCGAGCGTTTCGCTGGTCCTGCCACCGGACAAGCCAACAGCTACGACGCGGTCGGGCAGGCGATCGCGTGGCTGGATGATGTGCCGGACGAGGACGTCTTCCTGTGGGTGCATGTGTTCGATGCGCACGCGCCTTACACGCCAGCTCCGGAGGCCGTCGGGCCCCACTGGCCGGCGGAGCGGGACCCGCGCGACCCCGAGCTGCCGCGGCCGGCGAGCGTGCCGCCGTGGGCTAGGGATGTGCGCGATCTCGGCTACTTGGCGGCCCTGTATCGCGCCGAGGTCGATGAGCTGGATGAGCGCCTCGCACCACTGCTGACCCATGAGTTTTGGAAGCAGGGGTGGATCGCCTTCACGGCGGATCATGGTGAAACCCTCGGCGTAACCGACGGCGAGTTCGACCATCGTCGCCTCGATCCAGACAACCTACGGGTGCCGCTGATTCTTGCTGGCCCGCGCGTCCCCCGCGGCAGCAAGGTCGAGACCGGCGTGGCGACACTCCACCTCGGCCGCACGCTGCTGGACCTGGCTGGGCTGGACGAGCAGATCTTCCCCGGTCAGAGCCTGCTCGCCCGCGAGCGCCTGGGGGAGGCCCGCTATGCGCTGGCTCGACACGGCGGCGCTGCGGCGTTGATCCAGGGGAACTGGCTGCTTGTCCTGCAGCTGGTCGATCCGCTCAAGACCCCAGGGGCGCGGGCGCTGCGCAAGCACCAGATGATGATGTTCGACCTGGAAAACGACCCCAGCTGCTCGAGCGACCAAGTCGAGCGCGAGCGGGACCGGGCGACCGCAATGCGGCGCCGGTTGGTTGCATGGCTCGGGGATGCGCGGCACCTGGGCTGGGGCGAGGCCACGGGGCCGGTCGATCCCCAGGAGGCGGCCGAGCTGCAGGCACTAGGCTATGCCACTTCGGGCGGGGGCTTCACGGGACTGGAGCACGACTGCGACTGCGAAGACTGCCGCTACTGGCTGGAGTGAACAGGCTGGAGTGATCGAATTCGCTGCACGGCATCGTCCCTGGGGCAGGGGGGATGAGTCTGGGG
>CAYWNK010000390.1:0-4593 GCA_964459495.1 uncultured Planctomycetaceae bacterium | reverse complement strand
ACCTGGGGGCGAGCAGGCTGGGCGTGCGAAGGGCCATGCCCCCAGAATACACCGACGGGGCGCGCGGCCTAGGGGCGGCCCCGAGAAGGCTAGCCGCGGGGCATCGGCACCAGCAGCACCTCGCCAGGTGTGCGGGTGCAGGTGCCGGCCAGCGTGAGGTCGACGGGCTGAGCCTCGGCAGGGAGCTCGCCGGCAGGCAGGCAGGATTCCGGATCGGGCAGCGCCGCCTCAGCGGGGGCTGCGGGCTCCATGGACCCGTAGACCAGGGCCAGTCGCTCGCGATTGCGGAAGATCCAGGAGTGCATGACTCCAGCGTCTATCGACCGCCTGCGACCGCTGCCTTGAGCCCGGTCTTGGCGGTGCCGCTTTCGCTGTCCCAGGGGGTGACGTGGGCCCTGCGGATGGTTGCAATGTGGCTTCCATGAGCCAGACGTCCAGGAACGCCCACACCCACCCCCACGGTAGGCCCGCCGCGGGCGGCGCCTATGACGTGCTCGTCGTAGGCGGCGGCCATGCAGGGGTCGAGGCGGCCCTGGCCGCAGCCCGCCTGGGGGCGCGGGTGGGGCTGATCTCATTCCGATTGGACCTGATCGGGGAGATGAGCTGCAACCCGGCGATCGGCGGGCTGGGCAAGGGGCAGATGGTGCGCGAAATCGACGCGCTGGGGGGCGCGATGGCGCGCATCGCCGATGCGACCGGGATCCAGTTTCGGATGCTCAACACGGGCAAGGGAGCCGCGGTCCAGGCGCCGCGCTGTCAGTCCGACCGGCACCTGTACCGCGAGGCGGCGGGAGCCGAGGTGGCGGCGGCGGACGGCGTGGAGCTCATCGAGGGCGGCGTCACGGGTCTGATCGTCGAGGCCGACCCGGGGCCCCATCCCTGGCGGGTGGCCGGGGTGCGGCTGGCCGACGGGCGCGAACTGCGCGCGCCCGCGAGCGTGCTGACGACCGGCACCTTCCTGCGCGCGATCATGCACACCGGCGAGGCGATCACCGCGGGCGGGCGCGTGGGCGAGGCCAGCGCCGAGGGCCTGTCCGAAGACGTCGAGCGACTGAGCCTGCGGCTTGGGCGCCTCAAGACCGGTACGCCACCACGGCTGGATGCTCGCTCCCTGGACTTCTCGGTGATGGAGGAACAGGGTGGCGACAAGCGCCCGCGGGCTTTCTCGCACGTGGTCGCTGCGGACTTCCCCCGCCTGCAGCAGGTGCCGTGCCATATCACGTACACCAACCCCGCGACCCACAAGATCATCGCGGACAACATCGATCGCGCGCCCATGTATTCCGGTGCTATCAACGGAGTGGGGCCGCGCTACTGTCCGGCGGTTGAGGACAAGGTCATGCGCTTCGCCGACCGGGATCGGCACCAGGTGTTTGTGGAGCCCGAGGGTCTGACCACGGACGTTATCTACGCGAACGGTGTATCGACCAGCTTACCGGCCGAGGTGCAGGAGGCTTTCGTGCACACGATCCCGGGCCTCGAGTCGGCGCGCTTCCTGCGTCACGGCTACGCGGTCGAGTACGACTTCGTGCGGCCCGATCAGCTCGACCCCACGCTGGCGGTGCGGCACGTGCCCGGGCTGTATCTCGCCGGGCAGATCAACGGCACGTCGGGCTACGAGGAGGCCGCCGGCCAGGGGCTGATTGCCGGTGCCAACGCGGCGCTGTGGATCCGGGATGGGGCGCCCTTTGTGCTGCAGCGGCACGAGGCCTACATCGGGGTCATGATCGACGACCTGATCGTCACCAACCCGTCCGAGCCCTACCGCATGTTCTCCAGTCGCGCCGAGTACCGGCTGCTCCTTCGGCAGGACAACGCGGACCGGCGGCTCGCGGCGGTGGCGGCTGAGGCGGGGCTCGGGAGTCCGGAGGCCGCCCAGCGTGCCAAGGACAAGGGCGAGGCGATCGAAGCGGCGAAGGCTGCGCTCGAGCGAGTCTTTGTGCAGCCGTCGAAGAGCCTGGCGGACAAGCTGAAGCGGCCTGAGATGAGCTTCGCCAAGCTTGCCGCCGAGCACCCTGAGGCCGCGGCGCTCGGCCTCGACGAAGGAGTTGCCGAGGGTCTTGAGATCGACGTCAAGTACGCGGGCTACATCTCGCGCCAACGGGACACTGTGGCGCGCATGGCCCGGGACGAAGCGACCGCGATCCCCGAGGGAATCGACTACGCGAGCCTCGATGGGCTCGGGGTGGAGGCCGTGGAGACGTTGAGTCGCTTGCGTCCGCGGACCTTGGGTGCGGCGAGCCGCATCGACGGCGTGCGGCCGCCCGATGTGGCGCTGTTGGGGGTGCATGTCGAGCGACTGCGGCGGGCCAGCGCGCGGTAGTACGGAGCGCGCGGTAGCGGTAGTACGGAGCCGGGGCAATTTTCACCGCCTTGGAACGGAGAGGGATCGCGCAAAGCGCGATCCCTCTCCGTTCCAAGGCGGTGAAAATTGCCAGGGCTCCGTACTGCCGCTACACCCGCCACGACGTGCCCTCGGGGCCGTCGAGGATCGTCACGCCAGCGGCTTCCAGCTCGTCGCGGATCGCGTCCGAGGTGGCGAAGTCCTTGGCAGCGCGGGCGCTGGTTCGGACCGCAAGAGCCGCGTCGAGGGCTTGGCCCAGCAGGCCGTCTTGGACCGTGCCCTCCAGCTCCGCGGTCGTACCGGCGGCGGTGTCGCGCAGGGCGATGCCCAAGGGCGCGAGCGCGTCGCGCAAACCGTCGGCGGCGTCGAAGGACTTGCGCTCACGCGCGCCGGCGCGGATCTTGGCCAGGGCGGGGAGCACCGTGGCGAGGCGTTCGTCTCCGGTGCCGGCGTTTTTGACCTTGGCCGCGTCGCCGGGCTGGAGCATGCCGATCAAGCGGCCCAGGTCGCGCACCAGGTCGAGGGCCTGGTCCTTGGCGGCGCCTTCGAGGGGCTTGGCTAGGGCGGCAATCGAGAACAGGGCGCCCAGGGCGTCGCTGGTATTGAAATCCGCGTCCATGGCGCGGCAAAACTCAGCGCGCTGCTCGGCCAGGGGGCCGGGCAGGTCGAGGGCCAGGATCTCGTCGAGGCTTTGGACCTTGGGATTCTCAAGGCGCTCACCGAGCTGGCGGTACAGGCGCTTCAGGCCCTTGAGCGCGGCGTCGAGGGCGCTGGGCTCGAAGTCCACCGGCTTGCGGTAGGGCGAGCGAATCAGGAAATAGCGCAGCGCCGGGGCGCCGTGGTTCTCGATCAGCCAGGGGGCCTGGAACTGCTGGCGGAAGGCGGGGTCCGCCATGCGCTCGTCCGACTTGGCGATCTTGCGGCCGCCGTACTGGACGAGGCCGTTGTGCATCCAGCAGGCCGCATAGCTGTCGCCGTGGGCCTCGGACTGGGCGATCTCGTTCTCGTGGTGGGGGAACTTCAGGTCGTCCCCGCCGCCGTGGATGTCGAAGTGGTTGCCGAGCAGCTGGGAGGCCATCACCGAGCACTCGATGTGCCAGCCGGGGCGACCCTCGCCGAAGGGGCTGGGCCAGGAGGGCTCGCCGGGCTTGGCTTTCTTCCAGAGGGCGAAATCGGCTGCGTCTTCGAGGCCGTCGGCCACATGCTCGGCGGCGCGCATGTCCTCGAGCTTGCGGCCCGAGAGCTTGCCGTAGCCAGGGTGATGGGCGACGCGGAAGTACACGCCGTCGGGTGCCTCGTAGGCCTTGCCCTCGGCGACGAACTGCTCGATGAACTCGACCATCTGCTGCACGTAGTCGGTGCAGTGGGGGAAGTCGGTGATCGAGCGGATGTCCAGGTCCGCCAGATGCTGCTTGTACGCAAGCGTGTAGCGCTTGGAAATCGAGTCCCAGGCCTCACCGGTGGCCTGGGCGCGGTTGATGATCTTGTCGTCGATGTCGGTGATGTTGTTGACGAAGCGCACCCGGTAGCCCCGGGCGCGCATCCAGCGGGCGATCGTGTCAAACACGACCGGCCCCATCAGATGGCCCACGTGGGCCTCGTCGTACACCGTCGGTCCGCATACGTACATGCTGACCTCGCCCTCCACCAGGGGCTGGAAGGGCCGCAGCTCGCGGGTGAGGGAATCGTGGATCTGAATGCTCAAAGGGTCACCTCTCCTGGGCTGCGCTGCGCTCGGGGCTACTTGTGCTCGCCGCCGTGCTCGCCCCGCATATGCTCGAGGTCTTCGGGACTGAAGTAGGCCTGGCTGAAGGAGCGCGCGTGGCTGCGCAGGGCCTCGACGTGGGCGGTATCGGTGGTCTGCTTGCACTTCATCGCTGCGACGGTGATGCCGTGCAGAAGCGCAAGCTTGGTGTGGTATGCCTCGGTGTCCTCGGCGCTGGCGCCCTCTGCGGGGGCCTTGATGCGCTGGGCCATCCAGTAGGCCGCGACGGTGTCCTGGATGGACTGGGCGTGGTCGTCCTTTGCCATCACCCAGCGCACCATCTGGTTCTTGCTGGGGGACTCCTCGGAGTCCATGGCCTGCAGGGACGTCATGGCCTTCTCGATGGTGGCCGTGTCCTCGAGCAGCATGTCGATGCGCATCTTGTCGCCGTAGATGCCGCAGGGCACCTGACAGTGCACTGCGGGCGCGGAGGCGAGCGCGGGGCTCGTCGCGGGCGCAAGGACGGTGGAAGAAGGGGTGAGGA
>CAYWNK010000389.1:0-4613 GCA_964459495.1 uncultured Planctomycetaceae bacterium | reverse complement strand
ACGCTCTTGCGCCTCGTTGACGCGCAGCGGGCGCCCGTCAACCATCTGGCCGTCCATGGCCTGGATAGCATCCTGGGCCTCGGAGTCGGAGGACATCTCCACGAAGCCGAAGCCGCGGGGGCGACCGGTGTCGCGATCCACCATGATGTGGACGTCGGTTACGGTGCGGCCGCCTTCTTCGAAAGCAGAACGGAGAGAGTCGGTGTCGGTGTCGTAGGACAGGTTGCCTACGAAGAGTCGTTTACCCATGTGTCTTTCAGTCTCAGTCACGAGGACCTGCCGAAGCCCCAGAAGGGGGTCCCCGCGGGGTCCATCTAACGCAACAGGCCTTGGGGACTCTCGCCCCCGGCAGACAACCGGACTGGCCGGCGGCAGGGGACAGGATATCCACGAGGGATCCGTCGCAGCCCCACCAGTGAGTCGAACACGGCAGGCCGTCGGGCCGCCGTCTGCCCCCACGAATGCGGGGGTCGCGCCCGGCTTCCCGGGAGGCATGTCCGAAGACTAGCCGGGCATTCGCCCGGGCGTAAGGGACAAAACCTATGAAGATGTCGAGAACCGACTAAACCCTTCGTAGGGCCTCGGTCGGGGAAAGCCTGGAGGCGAGTAGAGCCGGCAGGGCGCCCCCAATCAGGCCCAGGACCAGCGCAAAGAGCACCGCTCGGGTCAGCACATAGGGGGTCACCCGGAAGGCAAATGCGACCTCGGTGAACGTTTGGAAATTCGTGGTTCCGGTCTCGATTCCGTTGATTGGCAGCACCATCAGGCAGCCGACCAGCCCGCCGATCAGGCCCAGCACGAGGGATTCGAAGACAAAGGATAGGAAGATGGGGAAGGGCCGGAAGCCGCTGGCGAGCAGGATTCCGATCTCCCTTGTCCGCGAAGCGATCGCCGAAAGCATGGTGTTGGTGGCGGTAAAGACCGCCGCGATGCCCATGATCGCGCCGAGGAAGACGCCCAGGAACCTCAGGATCATCGACAGGATCTCCGTCTGACCGGTGAGGTACTCTCGCTCGGTGAGCAGCTTGGCGGGGACCTGCTTGTCGCTCTCGATGCGTGCGGTCAGCGCGGTGAAGTCGGTGCCGTCCTTGAGCTGGGCGATGACCCGGTTGGCGTTGGGCCGCTCGAGGGCCTCGAGCATGCGGTCCAGATCGCCCCAGATCTCCGATGCAAAGGGGCCGTCCGATGCCAGGATCCCGACGACTTGGAAGGGGGTGGTGTTCAGCACGATCACCTCGCCGACGGCCGCGCCGCGAATGCGACCGGCGAGCTTCTCCCCAACGATCACTTCGTCCGAGCCCGGAGTGAACGTGCGACCCTCGGTGACGCTCACCTCGCCGGCGCGGATTTCGAAGGTCTGCTGCTGCACGCCGCGGATCGGCACGTTGGTCTCGCCGCCGTCGAGCTTGTAGCGCCTAACGGCGAGGAAGCACTCCTGGCTCGCGAGGGGTTCGCCCTGTTCGTTCTGGGCGATTTCGGGCAGGGACTTCTGCAGGATCTCGGCCTGCTCGCGTCGGAACTGGCTATCGCCTTCGTTTGTCGCGCCGGGCCGCAGGAACACCGCGAGGTCCTCGCGGCCGTTCTCGCTGTAGAGCCGTTCGAATCCTTGCTGTAGGGCGAGCACTCCAGCGACGACCGCGACCGTCGCGCCGATTCCGAAGACGGTCAGAAGCGTGGCGGACTTGCGCACCCACAGGCTGCGCAGGTTGTAGGAGATCGGGACCATCATGACGCTAGGCCCCCGCCTTCAAGGCGTTTACGGGTTCCAGGCGGCTGGAGCGCCAGGCCGGGTACAGGCCCGCGATCAGGCCGACCGCCAGCGTGATCCCGACCCCGAGCATGACGGTGTCTGGGACGATGTTGTAGATGGGGAGGAAGGTCGCGGTCAGGTCGCCAAAGGCGCTCTCGGTGGCTAGGGCCAGCAGGATGCCGAGGCCGCCGCCCAGTCCGCAAAGAAGCAGCGATTGCGTCAGCATCACCGTAAAGATCGAGCCATTGCCAAAGCCGAGCGACTTCAAGATGCCGACGTCGTGCACCTGTTCCCGCGCGGCCATCAGCATGGTGTTGACACACGCGAGCAAGATGGCGAACAGGACGCCCATACCGATTGTGTTCACGAAGAATGGGACGTTGCCGAACATGGACACGAACTGGGCGTTGAACTCGGCTTCGGTGGTGGTCTGCACCCGTTGGGGGCCGTTCTCGAACATCTCGTCGATCGTGCGCATCACCGCGGTTTGGTTCGCTCCGCCTTCGGTCTTGACCACGATGGCGCCTACGTTGACGTCCATGCCCGCCTGCTCGCGCGTCTCCTGGAACAGGTCCCAATGAAAGAACATTGTGTTGCTATCCAGCGTCGACTTGGTCGGGACATAGATGCCGACGATGTCGAACTCCCAGGGGGTATCGATTCCGTCGGGGTGGGGGAAAAGGGCGCCCGTCAACGGCACACGCTCACCCACCTTCCAGTCGAACTTGTCAGCCAGCGCGCGCCCGATAATCGCCGATTGGCGGCCCGTCAGGAAGTCGTCCGCGGACCCTTCGATGATGTTGACCTCGGGGTACATCTCCAGCAGCTTCTTGGGCTCGACGGCGAACTGGGCAAAGAACTTGTTGGGGTCCTGGTAATAGCCCCCGAACCACTGCCATTTGCAAGCCTGTTCGACGCCCTCGACCGCCTCGATCTTCTCGGGGTAGTTGAGCGGCAGTTGGACGAACAGGCTGACGGCAGACTGCACCCAGAGCCGATCGCTCCGCGCAGCGGCGGTCGCGCTCTCCAAGCCGGTCAGAAAGGTCCGCAGGGTGAGCAGCAGGAACAGAGCCACCACGAGCGAAGCGACCGTGAGGAAGCTGCGTAGCCAGTGACGGCTGAGGTTGCGCCAGACGAGTCGGAAGAGGTCCATCTACCGGTCCTCGATCGAGCCGAGCTTGCCCTTGTCCATCAACACGATGGACTCGGCGCGTTCTGCGGCGGCCGGATCGTGGGTCACCATCAGGATGGTCTTCTTGAAGTCTTTGCCCAGCTGCACGAGCATGTCGAGCACCGCGTCGGCGGATTCCCGATCGAGATCACCGGTGGGCTCGTCGCAAAGCAGCACGTCGGGGTCGGTGACGATGGCGCGGGCGATCGCCACGCGCTGCTCCTGGCCGCCCGAGAGCTGGCCGGGACGGTGGCCCATGCGGTCTTTCAGGCCGACGACCTCGAGCGCGTACTCCGCGCGCTCCTTGCGCTCGCCCCGGGAGAGCGGCGCCAGCAGCAGGGGCAGGCGCACGTTCTCGAAGGCCGAGAGCACCGGAATCAGATTGAAACCCTGGAAGACGAAGCCGACGTGGTTGCCGCGCCAGTCGGCGAGCTCGGCGCCGCTGAGTTCGTTCAGTGGTTCGCCGGCGACCAGCAGCTCGCCGGAGTCCGGCCGATCCAGGCCACCGACCATGTTGAGCAGCGTGGTCTTGCCGGAGCCCGAGGGGCCCATCAGAGCGTAGAAGCGGCCGGCGCTCATCTCGAGGTCCAACCCGTCGAGCACGGTCAGGGTTTCGCCGCCGCGGCTGTATTGCTTGGTGACCCCGCGGCAGGAGATCATCGTTTGGGTCTCGATCGTCATGGTGGGTAGCGGCGTGGGGGGAATCGCCCCTTCTAGTTGGCGAGGACCTGGACGCGATCTCCGTCCTGCAGGTCGGGCGGCGGATTGGCGACGACGGGTGCTCCGACCTCCAGGCCGGAGAGGATCTCGACCTGGTTGCCGCGTCTCTCGCCGATGCTGACGGGCGTGGCTCGCACCTTGTCACGGTCGACTAGGAAGACGTGGGCAACGCCGTCAAGCTCGACGACGGCGTTGGAGGCCAGGCGCGGGTTGGCCGGCTTCCCTGGCTCATCGGCCTGGACGGCACTGGCCTCTGCATCCTCGGCCTGGAACGTCACCCGGGCGCCCATCTCGGGGCGCAGGTCCTCGTCGGGCTCGGTGATCGCGACGCGCACCTCGATCGTGCCCTTCTGGCGATTGGCCGTGGGCCACACCCGGTCGACCCGGCCGGCATAGGACTTGCGCGGGTAGGCGTCGAGGAAGATCTGGGCCGGGCCGCCCGCGGTGACGGCCCCGATGCTGGTCTCCGGCAGCTCGACCTGCACTTCGAGGGACGCGAAGTCGACCATGGTGGCGACCGAGCCGCGCGAGCTGGCGCCCTGGGAGTTGGGGCTGACCACTTCCCCGATCTCGGCGTCCTTCAGCACCACGACGCCGTCGAAGGGCGCGCGCACCACCGTCTTGGCCAGGGTCGCGGCCGCCTGGTCGCGCAGGGCCTCCTGGACGGGGATGCTGGCCTTGGCCTCGGCCACGCCGGCCTTGGCGCTCCCAACCTCGGCGCGCGCCCGCTCGAGGGCAGCCCGGGCGGCGAGTACACCGGCCTCCTGGGTGGCGAGCTCGGCTTCGATGCGCTGGAGGTCGGCCGCGCTGCGCACCTCCTCGGACTCGGCCCGGTCGAGGCGTTCCTGGGTGCCGGCCTGGCTGGCCAGGAGCTGTGCGGCGCGCGCGCGCTCTTGCCGCGCGAGCGCCGCGACGGCTTCGGCGGCGCCGATGGCCGCTCGGGCGCTGGTGACCCGCGACTCGGCGACGCCG
>CAYWNK010000388.1:0-4624 GCA_964459495.1 uncultured Planctomycetaceae bacterium | reverse complement strand
CAGGAGTACGGGCCCAAGCCGCGCTCGATTGGCCCGTAGCACGCAACCCGTCAAGGACGCCTGATAGGCCCCTCCACCGAGAGCTCCTTCGGCGCAGCACAAATCGCCCGCAGCGTTGCCCTCGAACAGGCAGTCCACGAAGGTTCCTCCACTGGCCCCGCCCCCCTGAGCGGCTTGGTTCCCTGCGATGATGCAGTTTCGGGCGGTCAGGCTGCCACTGGTGCCGCCGCCATAGGACAGCCGGCTGCCGTTGTCCCGGATCTCGCAGTCCTCCAGGGTCGTGTTGGCCCCTGCAGCAATCCCGCCCCCGCGTCCACCGATCCCGAAGACATCTTGCCGATCGTTCTCGGAGATCAGCGTATGCCGGATCATGACCTCGCCACCGGAATCGATGAAGAGCCCGGCCCCGTCACCGGAGGGGCTCACGTTGTTGCGACTGATCTGGCTGTCCTCGATCAGCACTTTCCAAGGTGTTGCCCCACCCTCGGTCAGCGCAATGCCGCCCCCACGTCGAATCACGAAGCCACCACCGAAGCCAGTGAGGCCCAGGTTGTCGGAGACGCTTGATGCCTGCAGCACGAGGTTCGCACCAGCCGCATGCAAACCGCCGCCCAGGTCGCCTCGATTGCCTTCAAAGGAACAGTCCACGAAAACGTGAGCCCCTCCGGTGAGGTAGGCCCCACCGCCTTCCTCGGCGACGCTGCCAGCGAACTCGCAGGCCTCAAATGCTGTCCGGGCGGGGCCCGTGACATAGAGCCCCCCACCGCGCCTGATGTCCGCCGTGATCGGAGCGCCGGCTCCGTTCTCGAAGCGCAGACCGCTCACAAAGGTCTCCGTCCCGACAGGATGGTTCTGAACGGTGAAGACCGGCGCAATGCCGCCGCCGTCGACGGTCACCGAACCCAGTCCGGAGACTGCGTTCAACTGGATGCTCTTCCCGTCCAAGACGAGGTTCTCCAGGTACGTCCCCCCGAGCACACGAACGCTGTCACCGGATGGCGCAGCGGCATCCAGCCCCTCCTGGATTTGTTGGAAGGGAAGGCCAGGGGATCCATCACCCGGGACGGGGGCTGAAGCGTCCACAAACCAAATGGTCTGGGCGCCCGCAGAGGCAGTCAGCAGAGCTGCGAGAAACAGAGGAGGGAAGAACCGCATGATGCGAGGGAGTGTGAGAGAGTGTGAGAGAGTGAGTTGGAGACGGCTTCTACGAGTTGGGCCTATCGTACTCGTAGCACCATGCTGGGGCGCGACAGGGAGGCCTCGGCAGCAGAGTAAGAAGGTCGATAGCCCTCCACGGCGCGCAGGACCGACCATTCTGGGTACGCAAGCCCAGACCTGAAGCTTCCAGGCCTGGTTCCGGGACGGGATCGGCAGAGCTCGGCCCTCGACCGGCGCTCCGCGCTGCTTGGCTAGGCGCCCCCCAGCACTGCCTCCACCACCAGCTCCACGGCCGGCAGCTGATCCTCCACCGCCAGCGACGCCATCGGCGGCACGTGCAGGAACAGGCCCGGTATCCCAAGCTCGGTCGCGCGGGTGAGGCCGTGGCGGTAGACGCACTCGCACACGTAGCGGCCCGCGTCGTCGGAAATCGAGCACTCGGCGCCCGCAGCGCCCAGCCTCGCTGCCAGGCCGTCCAGGTCCAGGCTGGTCTCGAGCACCGGACCCGCCCAGCCGAGGGCCGCCCCCACCCCGCCGTCCACGTCGACACGCTCGGCGTCTAGGTCCGGGCGGGCATAGCGCTCCAGCCGGAAGCCCGAGTCGGGGTGGACGCCGAGGGATAGAATTCCCGCCGGAGGGGCTGGCAGGCCGGCCAGGACCCTGTCGAGCGCGCCCGGGGCCCTGGTGAAGCTGACGGGGAGCTCGACCCCCACCACGTCCGGGCGGCGGTCCAGCAGCCGAGCCAGGGCCCCGCTGGGGTTGGCGGAGACGTCTTCGAAGGAGCCGAATCCGGTCACGAGAAGAAAGGGCGCGCTCATTGGGCCATTCTAGCCGACTCCGGCCTGCGCCCTCCGTACACTGTTCGCCCGCGCGCTGCGCGACCAACCATGACGACGTCCAAAACCGTGCGTGTGGCCAATGGCCAGGGCTTCTGGGGGGACTCCATTCTGGGTCCCATTCGGCTCCTTCGAGAGGGGCCCCTGGACTATCTCACCCTCGACTACCTGGCGGAGGTGACGATGAGCATCATGCAGAAGCTCCGCTCGCGGAACCCCGACATGGGCTACGCGACGGACTTCGTGGCGCTGATCGACCGGGTCTGGCCCGAGATCGCCGACCGCAAGGTGCGCATCGTGGCCAACGCCGGCGGAGTCAACCCCCACGCCTGCAAGGACGCGGTGCTCGAGGTGCTGCGCAAGCACGGAGCCAAGGACGTCAAGGTGGCCGTCGTCGAGGGCGACGACATCATGGACCGCATCGACGAGCTCATGGCCGGCGGCGAGGAGTTGCGGAACATGGACACGGGCGAAGCGCTGAAGAGCGTCCGCGACCGCGTCACCAGCGCCAACGCCTACCTGGGGGCCTTCCCCATCGCCGAGGCCCTCGACGAGGGCGCGCGCATCGTCATCACCGGCCGCGGCACGGACCCGGGGCTTGTGATCGGCCCGCTGATCCATGAGTTCGGCTGGGGCCGGGAGGACTGGGACAAGCTCGCCGCGGGCACCGTCGCAGGCCACATCCTTGAGTGCGGGGCCCAGTGCACCGGCGGCAACTACACCGACTGGCAGTCGATCCCCAACCTGGCCATGGTTGGCTACCCGATCATCGAAGGAAGCGCCGACGGCAGCTTCGTCGTCACCAAGCACGAGGGCACCGGCGGCCGCGTCGACCGCGACACCGTCGCTCACCAGCTGGCCTACGAGATGGGCGACCCCGCGGCCTACATCACCCCCGACGTGATCGCCGACTTCACCAGCTTCAAGCTCGAGGAGATCGGACCCGATCGCGTGCAGATCAGCGGCGTCAAGGGCGCCCCCGCCACCCCGACCTACAAGGTCTCGATGTCCTACGCGGACGGCTGGAAGAGCACCGGCCAGCTCACGATCTCCGGCCCCGATGCCCTCGCCAAGGCCAAGGTTTGTGCCGATGTCGTATGGCAGCGCCTGGCCTACGATGGCTTCGAGTATGCCCCCGAGGAGCGCCTGGTCGAATTCGTTGGAGCGGGCGTTTGCCACGCCGGTGTGCCCGGAGTCGAGGCTGGCGAGCCTGCCGAGGTCGTCCTGCGCATGGGCGTCAAGGGCCCGGACAAGGCCAAGGTCGCGCGCTTTGGCCCCGAGCTCGTGCCCCTCGTCACCAGCGGCCCCCCCGGCGTCACCGGCTTCGCCGGCGGCCGCCCCAAGGCCGCCGAGATCATCGGCTACTGGCCCGCCCTCCTGCGCAAGGACACGATCGTTCCTTCGGTCAGCGTCTTCTCTTCCTAGCCCCCAGCGCTCCCGCGACCATGCCCAAGGTACTTCTCTCCCGCATCGCCCAAGCCCGCTCCGGGGACAAGGGTGAAGGCTCGAACGCCGGCGTCATCGCCCGCTCCGACGAGGCTTTCCGCTTCCTCGAAACCGTGCTGACCGAAGAACGGGTCCAGCGCCACCTCGCCGGCATCAACCACGGATCCGTGCGCCGCTTCGCCGCCGCGAATATGCGCGTGCTGAACTTCCTGCTCGAGGACTCCCTCGGCGGTGGCGGTTCGGCTTCGCTGCTAACCGATGCCCAGGGCAAGACCCACGGACTCGCCCTGCTGCGCATCGAGCTCGACGTCCCCCAGGACGTGCTCGACGCCACGCCCGAGCCCCTGCTCAGCCCGCCGGCCTAGGCAGCTACGTGGACCTGCTGCTAGAGCTGGCCGAAAAGGCCCGGCGCCTCGACCGGCGCATCGTCTTCCCCGAATCCCAGGACGAGCGCATCGTCCAGGCGGCCGCGCGCCTCGCGGCCGAAGGGCTGTGCCGCCCAGTGCTCGTGGAGACCCCGGGCATGGGCCCGGTGCCGGCCGGCGTTGAATCCGTCCGGCCAGACCGCGACGCCCGGCTGGATCGCTTTGCCGAGGCGCTCTTCGAGCGCCGCAAGGCCAAGGGCATGACCCTCGAACAGGCCCGCGCCAAGGTCCAGGAGCCCCTGCACTTCGCCGCCCAGCTCCTGGCCAGCGGCGACTGCAGCGCCGCCGTCGCGGGCTCGGAGGCCGCCACGGCGGATGTCCTGCGCGCTGGCCTCTTCGGCGTCGGACTCGAGCCCGGCATGCGTACGCTCTCGTCGTGCTTCCTGATGGTGCTCCCCGACCAGGTCCTCACCTACGCCGACTGCGGCGTGGTTCCCGACCCGACCTCCGAGCAGCTGGTCGACATCGCGCTCGCCTCCGCCGAGAGCCACCGCCGGCTTTCGGGCCAGGCGCCCCGCGTCGCCCTGCTCTCGTTCAGCACCAAAGGATCCGCCGAGCACCCGCGCGTGGACAAGGTCCGCAGTGCCGCCGAGCAGCTTGCCCAGCGCGCCCCCGACCTCACCGCCGACGGCGAGCTCCAGGTCGATGCGGCGATCGTGCCGGCCGTCGCCTCGCGCAAGGCGCCGCGCTCCCCCCTCGGCGGCCGCGCCAACGTGCTCGTGTTCCCTGACCTGGACTCGGGCAACATCGCCTACAAGC
>CAYWNK010000387.1:0-4641 GCA_964459495.1 uncultured Planctomycetaceae bacterium | reverse complement strand
GTGTGGGCGGGGGGCGCGCTCCCCGTTCGGGTCGCGCGAGGCAAGGCCTCAGCCGGCTGATCGGTGGCGGCCCTGTCGGGAGCTCCGCTCGCCAGGGGGGCGCCGGGGAGGTCGGCGCAGGGATACTCCGGGGGATCGCTGTGGGCACCGATCACGGCGCTTCCGCTCGGCCGGGCGAGTGGAGCGAATGCCTGCAGGGCGGCCATCGCTGCCGCTGCGATACACAGCTCCGCCATCCTCTGACGGTGCAGGGAGTAGGGGGTCAGAAGAGCTGCCACCCAGCCGCAGGCCAGCACGACCGTCGCGGCGATCGCGGCGTCGGACCCGTATCTAGCGAGTGCGTCCACCCTTGCCCTTGCTGTCGTAATCCTCGAGCACTTTGCGGAGGCGCTCGATGTCCTTTGGCTTCACCTTGCGAATCGAGAGAGCGCCCGCGACCAGCCGGTCGAGGGCGCCGCCGTAGACCCCATCGAGCACACGTCCGAGTAGGCCCTGTCTGGTGGGTTCGGGATCGACGGTGGCGCTGTAGATGAACGAGCGCCCCTGCTTGCGGAAGGTAACCAGGCCCTTTTCGTTCAGGATTCGGAGGAAGGTCTGAACCGTGTTTTGGGCGATCCCCAGCTCAGGGAGAAGTGCTTCATGCACCTGACGGACGGTGGCTTCACCCTGGTCCCAGAGGATCTCCAGGATGGCTAGCTCGCGCTCGGTCGGTAGGGGGTCGGTCATGGCCTAGGGAGACTATCGGCTGCGCTTTACTGACGCCTAAGCCTTTAGGCCTAAACGATTAGTAATTCGCGGGCCATTCTCGCCACCGGGGCACCCTGGGCCGGGTCGGTTGCGGCTCGGTCGAAGCCAATAGGAATACCGGACCGACGGTCTAGGGCAGCCGGCCCGGCATGGGTTTCGAGAATGTCTGCCCTAGAGGCCCGGCCGAAAACCCCGCGCAGGCGAGGCACGGCTGATTCGACCCGACTCTGCGTTGCCAGAATCCGCGAATGGAGCCGACCATGCACAGATTCCGGCGCCTTGATTCGAATCGAATCGCCCGCACCTCGCCCGCGCGCTGTTTTCGGCCGGACCTCTAGGGCGGACGAGCAAGTCCAGCTCGCAATCAACAGCTCCGCCACACCCTTGGGGTTAGCCAAGGCGGAACCGCAGGTCACCGCCTCTAGGGGCTGATCCTGCAGCTGCGAGCCCGGGAGCATCGAGCGTCGCTCCCATTCGTTGAATCAACAAGGGGCGGTCCGACCCGCGGACTCGGGTTTCAGGGTCGTTCGGGCTGGAAGACGAGCTCGTCTCCCCGGCCGACTGCGCGGGCTTCGGCGGCCAGGCTGGCGTCGAGCTGGCTAGCCAAATCCGATAGGGACTGAACGCGTCCGGGTTGTTCGGGGGACCTATCGCGGTCCTCGTGCAGATCCTGCTGGATCTGGTAGAGCTCGTTGGAGGGTAGGTGCAGCTTCCACGACCCCCGCCGAATTGCGGCCAAGTTTCCATGGCGCGAGTAGTAGAGAAAGGCCCGCTCGCTGGCGTCGGGGGCCGGCTCTCCGAGCAGTGTCCTGGTGACATCGATACCGTCGATCGTGGTATCGCCAAGCGGTTTTGCCCCCGCGATGGACGCGATTGTCGGAACTAGATCCATGATTGAAACCGGCGTGTCGCAAATGGTGTCGGGCTCGATGTGGCCGGACCAGGTGAGGAAGCAAGGCACGCGGTGGCCGCCCTCCAGGGGGGTCCCCTTGCCGCCGCGGAAGGGGCCCGCACTGCGGCCAGGATGGTCGATGCGCGGCCCGTTGTCGGACGTGAAAACGAAGAGGGTGTTCTCCCACTGGCCGTTGCGTTCCAGGGCTTCGCGCAGAACGCCGACGCTCCAGTCGAGCTCGCCGACGACGTCGCCGTAGAGTCCGGCCCGGCTGTGACCAAGAAATGGATCACTGGCCGAGAGGGGCAGGTGCGGCATGGGGTGCGCGACGTAGAGCAGGAACGGCGTGTGCGCGTTTGCCTCGATGAAGTCCGCTGCGGCCCGGGTGATGCGCCCTGTAAGCTGGCTGTGATCGGGCTCCCACTCGGTCACGGTGCTGCCCGACATCCAGGGCAGACGATAGGCGTACTTCGCATTCGCTGCGCGATGGCGCTGGGACATGTCGTTCGACTAGGAGATGCCCTCGAACACGTCGACTGGAGCGCGTGGGCGCACCACTCGGCAACAGAGTTCGTACGGGATATGTGTTCAAAGTGCACTTCAGCGGGCTGCCGCAATGGGCGCTTGCATTTAGCTTGCATCCATGCCTGCCGATCTGTCCATCGAGGAGACGCTCGAATCTCCGTCCGCATGGCCCTTGTGGAAGCGCTACGCCTTTCCCTTTGCTGCCCTGTACTTCTTCCTCTACGTGTTCCCGTTTCCGTTCTCCTCGGTCGGCCCATTGCTGGGGCCCTGGACCGGCACCCTTACGATGTGGGTGCACAACACCTGGGGGGACATCGTTCCCTGGGTTGCTGAGCGGATCGGCGTGGAGCTGCCGACGCGCCCTGGGGGAAGTGGGGACACTTCCTACAACTACGTGCAGGAACTAACGCGTGTCGTGATGGCCCTTGCTGGTGGCCTAGTATGGCTGGTTCTGTTTCGACGCGTTCGGAGCTATCGCCTGCTCTCCGGACTGCTTTGGGTGGGGGCGCGCTACTACGTGGCCTTCTTCATGCTGAGCTACGGCTTTTCCAAGGTGTTCTACAAGCAGTTTCCCTTTCCCCTACTTTCACGCCTGGAGATGCGGCTTGGGGACGCCTCGCCCATGGGATTGGCGTGGCGCTTCATGGGATACTCGGCCGAGTACAACGTCTTTGCCGGTGGATTGGAGGTGCTCGGTGGGCTGCTGCTCATGCTTCGGCCTACGGCGACGTTGGGCGCCTTGGTCTGTGTTGCGGTCATGACCAACGTCGTCGCCATGAACTTCTGCTTCGATATCCCTGTGAAGCTGTTCTCGACGCACCTTCTCTTGTTCTCTGCAGGGATTGCGCTGCCGGACTGCGTTCGGCTGATGAATGTGCTCGTACTCAACCGAGCGGCACAGCCCCGGGACCTGCGTGGGATGCTGACGAATGACTGGGTTCGGCGCCTGCGCTGGGTCCCCAAGCTGGCCCTTGTGGTCTACACGCTCGAACTGCATGGCTACGGGCAATACCAACGGAGCCAACCCGAGGACGAATTGCCCCTCTACGGAATTTGGGACGTGGACAGCTTCGCGGCGGACGGGGAGGAATTGCCGCCGCTAACGACGGATCACTTCCGCTGGAACAAGATGATCATCGAGCGAAAGGGACTCGCGACTGTGCATCACATGAATGGCGAGCAGACCACGTACCGCTGCAAGGTCTACCCGGAGAAGGAGCGCGTGCGCTTCTCGCCCTACGGGACGCTCAGGCCGCGCTGGGACTGCGACATGGAAACCTTGGATGGTGGCCGGATTCGTCTTATCGGCGAGGTGGCTGGACGGGAGCTCGACTTGACCCTCAGCCCCCGTGACCTCGAATCTTTCGAGCTGGTGAGCCGCGGGTTCCACTGGGTCAACGAGACCGTTCCTCACCGGTAGCCCGCTGGGGCGATGGACGGCAATACGGGGCGCCCGCGTCTATGACGGGGCGCCCCGGTTTCATTCACCCTGGTCCGGAGCGGGAGCCGGGGCAGCGAGCTCGGTCAGCTGACGGAGGACGTCGGTCTGGCCGAGAACGAAGGTGGCTTTGGTGCCGGCGAGGATGCTCTGGAGGGCTTCCAGCTCCTTCATGCGGGCCAGGGCGGGGTTGTCTGCCAGCAGGCGGGCGGTGTTCGCCTGACTACGGGCGGCGGCGGTTTCTTCGCGACGCTGAATCAAGTTGGCTTCGGCCCGTTTCTGGGCCTCGATCACTTGGTTCAGGATCATCTTCATCTCTCCCGGTAGGATCACGTCGCGCAGGCCGACCGTGCGAACGGCAATGCCAAGTTCGGAGGCCCGTTCGGCGAGGCCCGTTTCGACCTCTTGACCCACGGCCTCCTTGTCCGCGAGCAGGGCGTCCAAGGGGCGAGCGCCGATCGCGATGCGCAACGACAGCTGGGCCTCACGGTACAGGGTCTGCGAAGCATCCAGCGCTACGCTGGCGTAGCGCTGCGGATCGATGACCTGGAACCCGACGACGAGGTTGACGCGTAGCGTCACCTTGTCTGCGGTCATGATCTCCTGGCCAGCCACATCGAGCACCTGCTCGCGCAGGTCGACGGACTCCCAGGAAACCTTGGCAGCACCTTGCCAGAAGGCGTAGCGGCCGGGGCCAGCGACGAACGACAGCTTGCCGTCCACGAGGAACAGGGCCGCCTCATGGGAGTCGACATCGACAACCGCGAGGTGCTTCTCCCGCAAGGGGAAGCGGCACAGGACGTCGAGTGAAGGGTGCTCGAGGCGCACCGGGTCGGTCGAGTGAACCTCGATCTCAAGCTTGCGGGGCTCCTTCCAAAAGGCGTGGAGGCCGGGCTCGAGCATGTGGGCCAGGCGCCCGTCTTTCCAGACGAAGGCGCGCTGGTCATCCTTCAGGTCGGCCACCTCCAGCTTGGCCCGCAGGGCCGGGTCCTGGACCAAGAGGTCCAGGTCGTTGTGCAGGAAGCGGGAGTCCATGGTG
>CAYWNK010000386.1:0-4647 GCA_964459495.1 uncultured Planctomycetaceae bacterium | reverse complement strand
TGAGAACCCAACTGCTCGTCGCCTCCCTCTTGTTTGCGCCCAGCCTGTTCGCCCAGGCCGACTTCCTCCCCATCGGCGATCTGCCGGGGGACAACTTCTATAGCACCATCGGGGGGCTGAGCGGCGACGGGAGCGTCGCCGTCGGCTCGTCCCGCGGCACCGGAGGATTGTTCGCCTACCGCTGGACCGAAGCCAGCGGCATGCAGGTCCTGCCTAGCCTGCCGACCGGCCCCGAAAACTCCGTTGCCTACGACGTCAGCGCCAACGGCGAGGTCATCATCGGCACCAGCATGAACGCGAGCGGCAACCGTGCCGTGCGCTGGACATCGGCAGGCATCGAAGAACTCGGCAACCCCGCAGCCGATGCCATCAACGTCTACGCCACCGCCATCAGCGCGGACGGTTCGACCATCGCGGGTTTCTATACGACTATCGCCGGCGTTGAGGGCTTTGTCTGGACTGAGGCCACCGGCAGCTTCTCCATCGGCGACCTGCCCGGCGGCAACCTCTCGGGTTACCCCCAGTGCGTCAGCGCGGACGGCCAATGGGTTGGCGGCCAGGGCTCGGGGCCGGTGGGCCCCCAGGCCTTTCTCTGGAGCGCCCACACCGGCCTGGAAGCGCTCGACCCGCTCCCGACCGGCGAGCTTCCCTGGCGCATCATTGACCTGGGCATCGATGGCTCGAAGGCCTACGGATCCGTGCTGCAAAACGAGAAGCTCGTCGGCTTTGAGTGGCAACGCGGCTTGGGGGGCAGCCTGTTGCCCGAGCCGCCGCTGAATGAATTCACCCAAGCTGTTGCCGTAGACCTGAGTGAATCGGTCGTCTGCTTGAACACACACTTTTTTGGATTCAACGAGGTCTACCTGCTGCTGGGCGGCGGCCAGCCCATCCGCTTGGAAGACCACCTTTTCAACCTGGGCGTCACCAACCTCGGGGGGCTCACCCCCGTGTGGTTCACCGACATCTCCCTCGACGGCACGACGCTCGCTGGGCAGGCAATCAACGCGAACGGCAAGACCGAGGGCTGGGTTGCGCGCCTGGAGCCCGGCGGCCCAAGCCCTCTCGGTACGTCGTACTGCGGCGGACAGGCCACGAACAGCAGCGGTTCCGCTGCTGCCATCCAGGCGACCGGCCTTTCGACCGCCGCCGTCAACTCAGTCACGCTTGAAGCCTCCCAGATGCCCCCTGGCGAGCTTGGCTTCTTCCTCAACTCGCTCGACCAGGCCTTCGTGCCCATGGCTGGCGGCAGCGCCGGTAACCTATGCCTTGGGGGTCAGATCGGCCGCTACAACGCCAGCGTGTTTGGCACCGGTTCTGGCGCAGCTAGCCTTGTGCTGAACCTGGGAGCGACCCCCACGCCGCTTGGCTTCGCTGCCGTCGACGCTGGGCAGACCTGGAACTTCCAGGCCTGGTTCCGCGACACCGCCGCAGGCGCGGGCGTTTCCAACTTCACAGACGGCTTGAGTATCACCTTCGACTGACCGAATGTACGGGCCCGGTGAGTGCACCGGAGCCCAATCCTGCGGCCGGTGTCACACCGCCATCACGGCCCTCGGCATTCCCTTGCCGGGGGCCGCCTCGATGAGCAGCCTAGGGGGACAAGAGTTCAGCGCAACGCTCGTTCCCCATGCAGATCGAAACCAAGACCCTCCGCTTCGAGATCGACGACCGCTTCGCCGGCCGGCAGGTGCAGTATGAGGCCGGCAGCCTATGGGTCCCCGATGCGGACCGTACCGCCCAGCTGCCGATGTTTCACTTCAGCCTGAGCGAGGTGGCGGACCTCTACGATGGATTCGCGGAGGCCGATCAGGATTTCGCCAGCGCGCTACGCTCGTACTTCGAGACCAAGCGGCCCCACGTTCAAACGGCGGAAGATGAGATCCTTGAGCTCGCCGGAAGGCGGGCCACGGTGCGCCGTTCCACCTCGCGCAGCCCGGAGGGACTCGAGTCCTTCCATCTGTTCGTCAATATCCGCCTTGAGAGCGAGTTCATGCAGGAGTTCTCGGCCGACTGCCCACTGGCCGAGCGCGCCCTCTACGAACCGCTGTTCCTCGCCGCGATCTCCAGCGCCACCTGGTCGGGGGACTTCGCCGCAGCCCTGGTGGAAAGCAACCGTTTGCACGCAGAAGCCATGCAGCGCATCGATGCGCTTGTGGCCATGGCCGACGCCATCGGACAGGACAGCCCGCCTGAACCGGCGCGAGCGATTCCAGAGCCTCCTCCATTCGATCCGCAGCCTGCCGCCGATGGCGTCAACGGCGACCAGGTGCGGCTCGGCCCGTGGCAGCTGGAACTGAACGGTGAAGCCGCCTCCTGGTCCATTGGCTCGCACAGCCGCAACCTGCACGTGGAGGTGGGCGGGTCCTGCGAGCCGGGTGCCAAGTTGCTGTGCAGCTACAACCCCGGAACCGAGGTCGTCTTTCGTATTCAGGCCCTAGGCGTCTACGGAGACTCCGGAGTTCCGACTGGCTCTTTCTGGCTGGAGGATGGCAGCTGCAAGGACTCCCCAGTGCGCCTCGGTCTCGATGGGATCGCTTCCAGCCTTCGGTTCACCGGCCGGCTTACCTTTTTGGACGGCTGGACGGCGCTGCAGGGCCAGCTGAGCTGTTCCTACGAGAGCGTAGACACCTACGAGGTCCACCTCCAGGTTCGACTCGATCCCGCCGCTCTGAAGTGGAGCGACTATCAATTCAGCGACCAGCGGGAAATCGAGCTAGCTCGTGCCCACGAGCTTTGCTGCGTCCACCTGCGCGGCGCGATCGACGACGGAGTGCTCAGCGCTCTTGAGAACGCGGACCAGCTGCGATTTCTCCGCTTCACCCGCGGCTGGCAGTCCCCCGAGCAGGCTCTTCACTTGCCCACGACCCTGTTCCAGCTCGGCGCCCTCGAATCCCTCCACGTGGACGGCTATTCCCTGGCTGCGCTGCCTGAGGACTGGAGCGAGCTCAGCGGCCTTAGCTATCTCTGCTTCTCCGGCTGCAAGCTCGAGTCCCTGCCCGCGGGCATCCTGCAGCTCCCTAGGCTCAGTACCCTCTCGCTGGAGGACAACCGCCTGAGCGAATTGCCCGCTGCAGTGGACCTTCCCGAGCTGAAGAACATCGACCTCGGCAAGAACCAACTGACCGAGCTCCCCGCCGCCCTCCTTCAGCAGCCGAAACTTCGCCGGCTGGATCTGGAGGGCAATCCTTGGGAGGCTCTCCCCCGCCAGGCCGAGGACCTCGACCTCAGGCTCAATCTGGCCGACCGGCGCAGGCTGCTCGGGCACGAGTATGAGGGCGCCGACGGCAAAGGGCTGGTGGCGTGGAACGACAGCGTGTTTCACGCTACGGGACACAAGAGCCTCAGCGCGGCCTTGGACGGCTTCCTGAAGGACTCCGAGCTCGCTCCCCATGCGGTTGCCCTGCGTTTTCTGGCCAAGCGCTCGATCGCGCTCCAGCACTCCGGCCCCGAGGAGTACGCCGAGATCGGCAACCACCGCTTCGGTGGAATGCCCGACCTTCCCGCCTCCATCCCCTATCCGCGGGCGGTGCGGCAAGGCGCGGAACCCGAGACCTCCCCCCGCGGCGGAACTCCCTTCGAGTTCTTGGCCCAGATCAACTGTGCCGAGCTCGCTCCCTTGCAGGACTATCTGCCGCGCGAGGGGATGTTGTACTTCTTCCTCAGCACAGTCCACGACCTGTACGGAGGCTCATCTGAATCCCCTGCGCGGGTGATTCACTTCCCGGGTCCGCTCAACGAGCTATGCAGCGGTAAGGATCTGCACATCCCCGCGAAGGAGTACTTCGAGATGATGGATCCCTGCTACGAGCCCTTCCGGGCGGATGCGACCCTCGCCCTAAGCGTTCCTTCCTTCTACGCCGCCCGGCAAAACCCCCACTACTTCCGCGGCCCCGCCGCCGATCTCGCAAACAGCGATGACTTCGTGGAAGAAGGCGTCCTGGAGCTCCTCGAGATGCCCATCCAGACGGCCTATCCAGCGGATCACTCCATCAACGCCTACGCCTTCACGCAGCATGAGGATCCCGAGCACCAGGCCGCCCTCGCCCAGCGCGGCGCGGCGGAAGACCGCATCATTCTGCTCACGGTCAGGTCCTGCGGGGACTTCCAGTGGGGAGATGCGGGCGACCTCTTCTTTGTCATCCACAAGAGCGACCTGGCCCGGGGCGACTTCAGCAACGTTTTCTGCACCATGGAGAGCAGCTGACTTGGATCCCATGCGGGCCAATCGCCCCAAGGGAAGCGGGCCCATCGAAGCCAGAGCGTGAGTCGCTCGGAGTTCGATGGGCCCGCTTCCCTTGGGGCGATTGGCCCGAGCGTTGCTTACGAACGGCTCGTGATCTCAAGCAGGTGGTAGCCAAACTGCGTTTTGACCGGCCCATGGACCTTGCCCACCTCTTCGTTGAACACGACGGTGTCGAATTCCTTGACCATCTGTCCCGGACCAAACTCCCCGAGCGCTCCGCCGCTCTGCCCAGAAGGACAGCTCGAGTGCTGCTTGGCAAGGCTTTCGAACTCCGCGCCAGCCTCCAACTTGGCCTTCAAATCGAGGCAGGCCTCTTCGGTCGAGACAAGGATGTGACGTGCAGATGCGCGCGGCATGGGATGGTCCTTTGGGGGGAGGGGGGAACGCGGCGGTTGAGTTGGCAG
>CAYWNK010000385.1:0-4667 GCA_964459495.1 uncultured Planctomycetaceae bacterium | reverse complement strand
CCGCCGCCACCGCCGCCGCCGCCACCAGCGGCGCCACCGCCGCCGCCGCCGCCGAAGACGCCGCCCGGCCCGATCACGATGTTGCACTCGAAGATGACGTCGCCACCTTCTCCGCCATCGCTGCCTTCACCGTCTCCCCCGAAGTCCCAGGTTCCGTTGCCCCCATCGCCGCCTTCGCCACCGATGAAGAGCGTGTCGCTGGTCAGGCCATTGTTGATGGTGCCGCTGATCACGAGGCCTCCGGCGTCACCGCCCATCTGCCCCAAACCGCCGTGGCCCCCGTTGCCGGAGCGCAGCTCAGGCACAAACAGCTGGAGATCCGGCGCCTTGATGGTCAGGTCGCCGCCCTCGCCGCCCTTCCGCCGGGTCGCACTCATGTCCGCGCCGTCCCCAGGGAAGATCTCCCCGCGGATCACGATGCGGCGACTCGCGATGAGCTCCAGGTCAGGAGCATCGGCCGTCCAGCTGTCCGCGGTCCGCGGCATGACGATGACCATGCCGTCCAGAACGATCTCGCCGGTGGCCACGATCGAGGTGTCCTCGTCGACGATCAAGGTCTCGTGCCGCTCGAGTCTGAAATCGATGCCCTCGAAACGGCCCGAAAGATGGATATCGACCGGCGTGGGCCCCGCCTCCGGGGCGGCGTGGGTGGGCCCTGTATGCGCGCTCGAGGGAGCGACCAGGGCTAGCGCGGAAAACGCGCCTAGGGCAGACGTGAAGAAGGAGTGTCTCATGGTTCGATGCGTGGGTTTCCTGTACGCAGTCGGTGGATGTCACCGGCTTCGCCTTGCCCTGGGAGCTGCGCCTTCATTCGGCGCGCCAAACCCACAAATTTTTCATCGGCCTTGATTCGCTGGGCGCTGCGCTGCAGCCGACACTTCACCTGCGATTCGGTTTCGCTGTTCAATGCCGCGATGTTCGCGACGGATAGGCCCTGCACGTAACGGAGCCAAACCGTCTCGCGCGCCGTCGCATCCAGGCGACGCAGCATGTGGCGGAGGCCTTCTTCCTGCTCGAAGGCGGCGCTCCCCGTGTGACTCTCGCGGCTCAGGTTGGCGCCTTCCGCATGCCGCGCCTCCCGCTTCCGTCTTCGCGCCGCGTCCCTGAAGCGCTGTGCCGCGACTCGACGCAGCACCCCGCTGAGATAGGCGTCGAGGGCGCCATCCGGATGCAATCGCCCAGCAAAGTAGCGCAGCAGGGTTTCATGGACGATGTCCTCTGCGGTGGCCTCGTCCCGCACGAGACAGCGGGCCATGACCATCAAGCGCTTGCGCTGACGGACCAGCTCTGCACTGCTACCCGCTAAGGGAGGCAAGTCGGTGGTCGGCAGGGAACGGCCCCCCGGAGGAATGGGCCCGGGGTTACTCGGACAGGGATGCGCACGCATGCGCTCTCCAAAATCGTCGGTTTTCGTGGTACGGATCGAGAGTTGAGCACCAGTGCGTGCTTGTCAATTGTTGCCTGACAGACCGGCGATTGGCCTGCTCTGGTTAAGGGTCCAACGGCCCCGGGGATCCGTTGGGCAAATCTCAGCGCTTTTCATCCACACCACCACTTGCGCAGGAGTTGCTAGCCTGCAGCAGGAGTAGCGCTGCCTCGGTGCCGCTCCTGCGGCCGGCCTTGACACACTTTTTCCATGAAGCCAGCATCCCCTTCAGACCAGCTCGAACGTCTGCTTGAACACGATCCATGGCTGCGCAAACTCGCCGCCGAACTGGTTCGCGACCCCGCCACTGCGGACGACATCGTCCAGGAGACCTGGCTCGCCGCCATGCGTGCGCCAGAGGTGCGAGCGCCGAAGGCATGGTTGAAGCGGGTCCTCGGCTTGCGCCTACGGACCCATCAGCGCCGCCGGACCGTACAGCGGGACGCGGAGGCGCTCGCGGTACAGAAGTCGACCACCGAGGACAAAGCGCTCATCCCCCCGCACGACCTCAGCGAGCAGCTCAGCGCGGCCCTCGATGAGCTCCCCCCCGTCCTGCGGGAAACCCTGGTCGATCACTACCTGCACGGACGCACGTCGGTGGCTGCCGCGGCCGAGACTGGAACGCCCGAGGGCACCCTGCGCTGGAGGCTCAAGCGCGGACGGGACCTCTTGCGAGAGTCCTTGGAACGCCGCTACGGCGAAGATGCCAAGCGCCTACTCCCGAGCCTGGCCGCGTTTTCCAGGCCACCGGCCAAGCCCGCCGTTGCGGCCGGTGCACTCCTCCCGGCCGCCTGGCTCTGGGCCATAACAGCAGCGAGCATCTGCGCATGCGCCCTGCTCGGATGGGCTTGGTTGACCCGCAGCGAATCGGCCTCCGTCCTCGCCGCCAGCTCCCGCGCTGAGCTCGCGATGGATCGACCGACCGAGGAGCTCCATGCCGATCAGGGTGAGCCCGAATCCCTGGATTCCTCGCCCCAGCCCTCCCGCGCTCGCTTGCCCCAAACCGGAGCGGCAGAGATCGCGGAGACAAGCGCGTCAACGCTCCAACCCAACGACCCTGACGCGGTAGAGACCCGTACCCTTGCCTTGCACTTCTACGACACCGAAACCAAGCAGTCCCTGGCCGGCGTCGAGGCCTACGTGCTTGAACCTTCCGGAATGAGGCTCGCTGGTCGCAGCGACGCTGCCGGAAATCTCAGCATCGAGTTCGGGCCCGACGATTTTCACGGCGCGGGATTTCGGCGCCTGGAAGGAACCGCATCCGTCCGTTTCTCCAAGCGGGACTGCATCTGGTCCACGGTCCACTCCTTCACGAGCGAGCTGCTCGCGTCCTGCGCCCCCGGCAAGGCCTTGGAACATGGAATTCAGAGAGGTGCAGCAACTCTGGCTGGCCGGGTCACCGGACCGGAGGGTGAGGCGCTGGTGGGAGCAGAGCTGAGGTTGGGGCGCCGGTCCCTGCCGCAGTACAGCGCCACCGAGGGCTACACCACGACCTACATGCCCTTCCTGCAGACGACCGATGAGGAGGGTCGCTTCGAATTTGCCGGAGTGCCTCCGATGGCCATGAGCCTGCGAATCCGCGCGGAGGGTCACTACGAGGCACTCCACGAACTCACGCTGGAACCGGCCGCCACCGTCGAACTGGATCTGCCCATGGCGCGGGAGGCGCGCTGTAGCGGCACTGTGCTCGATGACGCCGGTAGGCCCGTCCCTGGAGCAAGGGTCTGGCACGACCCAGTCGACGCGGAACCCTCCCTCAATCACCAGGGCGACCCGGACTACTCCATACGGCTTGGGGGCTTTGTGACCGAGGTGATTGCGGACAGCGAAGGGCGCTTCGTCCTCCATCGCCTGCGCGGGGGACCCCTGCGCATTTGGGCCCAAAGCACAGACGATCCAGCTCAGATCCAGTTCAAGGTATTCCAGGTGGAACGCGGTTCGGAGTTCCACTGGGACCCTGTCTTGGAGCATCGCAGCCCCCTGGAGATTCGTGTCCTCGATCACGAAGGCAAGGCACGTTCCAACTGCGCGCTGAGGATACTGGCGCCCTCTTCCGTTTCGCCCAGCTGGCAGCGTGCGATCGAGGTTCCACCGGGGGGCATCGTCCCCATCTACGACTGGATCCCCACCTCCCTGGAGGTCATGGTGCAGAACACCATCTGGGCGGGTGGCGCTCCTCTGCACTACCAAGAGGGGCTGTCGACGGCCCAATCGCCCATCGAGGTCCAGCTGGCCGACCAGACCCCTGCCAAGATCAGCGGGTCGATCCGCGATGCACAGGGCGATACGCCAACCGAGACATTCCTCATTCTGGCGAACCTGGAAATGGAGTTTGTCGGATCCTGCCGGGTCAACATGACCGACGGGAGCTTCACCCTGGATCTCCCTCCAGGGACTTACCAGGTCTCGGTTGAAATCAAAGGCCTGGGTTTCGCTGCGTTCGGCGAGATCGTCCTGCAGCCTGGGGAGTCCACGGACTGGAATGCGACCCTACCGCCAACCGCGCCGCTGCGATTGGTGGATCGGAGCGGGCCGATTCGCGGCAACACGTCCTACAGAATTCAGGCGGTGGAAGGCTGGCGTACCGAGCTGCAGCGGGTCAGCGTCATCGAAGACGGGATGGGACGTCCCAGCGAGAACCTTCAGGTACTGCCCGGTGAGTATGTCTTGCTCCACGCCCACGATGGACAAGTGGTCTCGCGCACGATGTTTGCCGTCTCGCCTGGCATTGGCGGCTACCTCGATCCCAACGGCGATGGCCCCGCTCTCACGGCCGTGTCCGTTCTCCAGGACGGAACCAGCGCACCGATAGGAACCCGGGTGAGAGTAACCCGCGACGGCGAGACCTACGAATACGGGGAAGACGAACGCAGTCCAGAGGGCGTGTATCTGCTTCCCCTCGGAGAAGGACAAGTCGCCCTCGAAGCTCTCTACCCGAACGGGGAGAAGCGACAGATCCAGGTCGAGCTGGTGCGGCGCGGGCTCGGCAAACTCCTGGTCCTTGGCAGCTAGCTCGATCCTGGATGAGACCGAGGACACGACCCGGTCTCAGGGGATCTGGAACTCGATGCGCTTGGTGATGGTGCGGGCCACGGCCCGCCCATCCTCGGTGGCCGGCGCGTAGCGCCAGTCGAGCACGGCGCTTTGGGCCGCGTCGTCGAGCACCTGGTGCCCGCTGGTCGAAACGACTTCGACCCGCTGCACGGTTCCATTGGGGCGCACGTACACGCGCAGCTCCACC
>CAYWNK010000384.1:0-4668 GCA_964459495.1 uncultured Planctomycetaceae bacterium | reverse complement strand
GAACGTCGTGCTGTCGAGCGCCGGCTACGTCGAGACCCAGCGCATGACCGAGCGGCTGAACGGCCTGTACTGGGCCACGATCGCCTTCATGATCGCCATTTCAGTCGCCGTCATCGCTAGCCGCGTGATGGAAAAGCGTTGGCCCACGGTGCCCCTCATCACCGCGGTCTTCGTGCTCGTCATGGGAGGCCTCACGCTCTACATGGACTCTGAGGTCTTCATCATGGTGAAGCCCACCTTGGTGAACCTGCTGTTCGCCGGCATCTTGCTGGGCGGACTGCTGCGCGGGAAGCTGTTCCTGAAGTCCCTCTTCGGGCCCAATCTCTCCATGCCAGACGAAGTCTGGCGCGCCCTCACGCTCCGATTCGGGCTCTGGTTCGTGTTCCTTGGAGTCCTCAACGAGGTGCTGCGCCGCAGCCTCACGATCGACGACTGGACGAGCTTCAAGACCTTTGGACTGCCGATCCTGAGCGTCGTGTTCATGGCCTCCCAGTTCCCGCTACTCAACCGCCATGCGGAACAGCCGGAACAGCCCGATCAGCCCGCTGAGTGAGCGTAGTACCCATGGACCTGATCGATATCGGCGCCAACCTCATCAGCAAGCAGTTCCGCTCGGATCTTCCCGACGTGCTCGCGCGCGCCGCCGGCGCCGGCGTCACGCAAATGATCGTCACAGGAACCCACCTCGACGTCACCCGCGGGGCGATCGAGCTGTGCCAGAGCCACCAGCACCTGCGCGCGACCGCCGGGGTGCACCCCCACCACGCCGACGACCTTGGGCCCCAGCAACTCGCCGAGCTCGAGTCCCTCGCCGCAGCAGCCCAGGTCGTGGCCTTGGGGGAGTGCGGCCTGGACTACAACCGCAACTTTTCGACCCCCGAGAACCAGCGGCGCGCTTTCAGTGACCAGCTCGCTCTCGCCGCCAAGCTCGACCTGCCCTTGTTTTTGCACGAGCGCGACGCCCACGACGACTTCGTATCCTTGCTGCGCGACGCGTGGCCGGACCTGCGCCGCGGCGCCGTCGTGCACTGCTTCACCGGCGGCCCCGCCCAGGCCGAAGCCTACCTCGACCTTGGGGCCCACCTTGGCGTCACCGGCTGGGTCTGCGATGAGCGACGAGGCGGCGACCTGCGCACGGCCGTACCGCTGATTCCCGCAGACCGCTTGCTGATCGAAACCGACGCCCCCTACCTGCTCCCGCGCACCATCCGGCCCAAGCCGGCGAGCCGGCGCTGCGAGCCCATGCACCTGGTGCACGTGGCGGCAGAGGTCGCGGCGCTGCGGAAGACAAGCGCCGAAGACATCGCCGCCCTCACCAGCGCCAACGCCCGTGCCTTCTTCGGGCTAGAGGGTAGCTAGCGGCAAGAACGCCGCCCTGTGCTGGGTCGCCAGATCCGCGCAGGCTTCGGGATGCATGCACGCGGCCAAGATCTCGGCCGACTCCACGAGCCGCGGTCCGGGGCGATTGAAGTACGCGTTGCCGTCGGCCACGAACGTCGGGATGGCGGAAAAGGGCTCGAGGATCTTCCGCAGATCCGCGGCCTCGGCGGCGGTGCGCTCGATCTCAAAGCCGCAGGGCTTGATCAGAATCACCTCGGGGTCGAGCGCGTACAGCTCGTCCCGCGTCAAGGTCGGGGCGTGATCCCCCGGCTTCGTGACCAGAGCCTCGCCGCCGGCGATTTCGATCAAGTCCCCCATCCAGGTACCGCCCACCATCGGCGGCTCGATCCACTCGAGGGTTAGCACCCGCTTGGGCGCCAGGTCCTTGGTGCGCTGCTGCAGGGCGCCGAGCCGGTCGCGCAGCGCCTGCACCGCCGCCGCCCCCTCTTTTTCCCGGCCCAAGGCCGTGCCCACCGACTGCAGGTTGTCGAACACGTGCTCGAGGCGCATGGGTTCGAGGCTCACCACATGACAGTTCGTCTGTGCGACCTCCTTCAGTGCCGCATTCACCTCGTCCAAGGACACGGCGCAAACGTCACACAGCGCCTGGGTCACCACCACATCGGGCTTCAACTCGGCTAGCACGTCGACGCGCACCTCGTAGAGGCTCGTCGCTTCGGCCACGAGGCGGCGCACCTCCTTGTCGATGTCGCCGCTCGAACCTGGCCGGCCCACGCGGCTGCTCGTCGCGATCGGCAGGTGCCTGACCTCTGCCGGGTAGTCGCATTCGTGGCTGCGGCCCACCAGGGCCTCGGTCATTCCGACGGCAGCCACCATCTCGGTGGCGGCGGGCAAGAGGCTCAGCACGCGGGGGGCAGTGGTCATGGGCGGATGCTATCCGCCCTAGGACCACCACCGCCAGCAATCTGGCGATCGCAGGGCGCGCGGTCTCCCCGCGCTACAGATCCACCCGCGCGAAGTAGATCCGACGCGGATCGCCCCAGCGCTCTAGGGACTCGCGCGCCACGGCCAGGTCCCGCACGGCGTGCAGCTCCTGGGCCTCGCCGTTGTGGATCACGGTGATCACTTTGTCCAAATCAACCAGCCGCTCGTCGAGCCAAAGGCTCAAGCTCTCGACGCCCTTGCTCAGCACCTCGATGCTCTGGCCGTCCAAGTGCGCCTCGATCCGCTGGCCATCGGCCGGCTCCGCAATCGAGACCCAGTACTGCTCCCCGACCTCCGAGCCCGAGGGCTCCCAGATCACGTGCTTCGGCAACAACGCGCGGCGCTTGGGCAGCTGGACCGTGAGCAGGTCCCGATCAGGCAGCCCCCCGTGTCCTTTGTCGGCGATCACCTCGACAAGGGTGGGATACGGCCGCTCGCCCGCGCCCCACTTCGCCGCCCCGCGCAGCTGCGCCATGGTGTCGTCGAACGCGCGGCAGCGCTTGACCCGGCCATAGGCCGTGTCGTGCTCACCCACCATGGTCGAGAAAGCCAGATTGGCGAAGTTGGCGAACTTCGTCTCACCGCCCGTAGGCGCCGAGGCGGAAGCGTGCACGCTGGCGAACAGGTCGGGGAGCTTGGGTCCGATGACAAAGGCCCCGTAGCCCCCGTGGGAGTAGCCGATCGCGTGGACGGCGTCCGGATCCACGTCCCCGAACAGGATCTGCGCCAGTACCAGACGCCGAATGAGCGGGGCGATGCTGTCGTCATAGAAGCCGTTCCACTCGTCGTTGGGGGCCCGCAGGGCCAAATAGCGGTAGCCGCTGACCTCGGGGTGATCGCGGTAGTAGATCTGCATGTGACGCCATTGGGAGTCGTTGAACTCCTTGGTCGTGCCGCCGCCGCCGTGCATCGCGATCACGAGCGGCCAGCCACCCGGCGGCTTCTCACCGACTTCGCGCGCCACGTAGGCGCTGGTCCGATCGGCCGTACGAGCCACGCTGCCCGCATAGTCGGCGGCCAGCGCGAGCGCCTTGGGCTGGGCAGCGAACTCGGTCCACAGGGCGGCTCGCGCGGCCTCGGGATCACTCACCATCCAGCCCACGAGATCGTCCCCGCCGGGACCGACGACCAGCTCAAGCGTCCCCAGACTGGCCTCCTCCCCTTCGCTCTCCACGGTCGTGTGAGCCACAAAGGGCTCCTCACCCGCGCGCACCATCCAGGTACGCCCCGGGTCCAGCTGGAAGCTAGCGATGTCGTTGGTGTCCGCCCCCTCGCCCCGGCTGCGGCCCTCCATGCGGCGCACCGGCGTGCCCTGGGCCTCGATACGAAGCGGCGCCTCGACCCGTTGCCCCGCGGCGTTGCGCACGACGATGTCGAGGCGCACGCCCGAGACCTTCGCCGCACTGCGGTAGCGCTCGGTCACGTCGACCGCGTGCACGTAGTCCTGATTTGCCTGCCAAACGAGGGGGAAGCGCCGCCCGGTCGGCGCGTACTGCACCGCCCAAATACCGTGGCGCAGCGAGCCCGGCTGGGCCAGGGCCGCGTCGCCCAGGAACCAGGTGTGATCGAGCCCTTTCGCGTCGGGCTCCGCCGCCCCAAGAAAGCGCCAATCGGCGCCGTCCCAGACCTCGACCCAGGTGTGGTTGCCCTTCTTGTTCACCCAGTTCGCGATGCCCGCGAGGCGCGCGGGCACTCCCACCGCGCGGCAGGCGTCCGCCAGCAGGATCGACAGACCGGTGCACGAGGCGAGCCCCGAGTTCACGGTTTGCTTCGAGCTCTGATCGGCGCGCTCGCGGGCCGTCGAGTACTTGACGCCCAGCTCGCCGAACAGCGTGGCGTTCAACAGCAGCGCCGCCTCCCCGGGCGTCGCGCAGGCCGCCGCCCGTTCGAGGTAGCGTTCCTGCAGCTCGGCCCGCATGGACTCGCGCGCCTCGCTCACGTGACAGTGTGGCAGCACCGCGTTGCGCCAGATAGAAGCCGGGATCGAGTCTCCCCAGGCCACTGCTTCCCGCGTCGCGTGGGCGAGCGCAACATCCTGCAGCAGCTCGGCAGGATCCAGTTCCCTGCGATCCCGCGCGGGCAGGTACTCGACCAGGAAAGCGAAATCCGCGCGCAGCTCGCCGGGCGCGCCGGCGACGGCCTGGGCCCAGCGCTCACTCTGGTCAACGCCAACTTGCGCAGGAGCTTCCGCAGGCTCGGGGGCCGGCTGGGGAATCGGCTCCTGGGGAGCCAGCGAGACGGGGAGAACGAACAGCGTGGCGGCGAAAAGACCCATGGCCCCAAGGATAGCCTGGCCCGTGCCTGAACGCCCCAGCGGGCTAGCTTCCCCGAGCCCCCTAGAAG
>CAYWNK010000383.1:0-4670 GCA_964459495.1 uncultured Planctomycetaceae bacterium | reverse complement strand
GAGGGGCGCGTTGGCCGGGGACCTCGCTGCGCCTGCGAGCAGCAGCGGGGCCCAGGCTTGGACGGGGGAGTCGAGCTCGCGCTCGAGGTGCTCGCGCAGCATGGCGATGGCGCGGGAGAGGCGCTTGCGGACGGTGGCGGGGGCGGTGTCCATGCGCTCGGCAACCTGCTCGGTGGTCAGCTCGTCGAGGTAGCGATAGAGAACGGTCGCCGCGTAGGGCTCGGGGAGCGCGAGCACCGCCTGGGTCACGCGCTGGTGCAGGGAACCCCTGGTGACGACCTCGGAGGCGGCGGGGCTAGCCGTTGGTTGCGCCTCGGCCGTGACGGCTTCTCGGGCTCGCCTGCGCTTGGCGCTGCGGCGCTGGGTGCGGGCTTCGTTCTTGGTGAGGCGCGCAAGCCAGCCGCGCAGGCCCTCGCCCTCCCGCCGGGCTGGGGGCTCCTCGATCGCGCGCACCATCACCGCCTGGGCGGTGTCTTCGGCGCCGTGCACGTCACCCAGCAGCCGCAGGGCCAGGGCGCGCAGCCAGCCGAGTTCAGCCAACAGGTCTTCGGGTCGCGGGATCGGTTCCATCGTTGCTCCACCTACGGAGGGACCGCGGATCCGTGGGGCGTGACGCCAATCGGACTCTTTTCTCGACTGGTCGTCGCTAGCGAACCGCGGCCGTCAGAACGATCCCATCGGCGTCCAGCTCGACCACGAGGGCGCCTGCGTCTGGCAGCTCGGCGCTGGGACCGACAGCGTAGAGGAGGGCCGTGTGCACTGCGCTGCCCGGCTGCGATTCGAGATCCGAGGCTGGATCTGCCGGGTGCTCCGTGGAGGGCTTGCCCAGCATCGCTTCCACGTCCCTGCGGCTGGTGCCGGGCCTGAGGTGGTTCTCGATCAGATCGGGCGCCATCTCAGCTCGCTCCGCCGGGTTGGCCCGCAGCCAGGTGTCCCGGTCGAAATCCTCCCCGCCGCGCGTGGCGAGGTAGGCCACAAGCAGGATGGCTGCCAGGATGTTGAGCCAGCAGCCGAGGTCCTTGAAGGGGCTACGGCTGTCGGAGCTCAAGGATGCGTTGGAAGTCATCGCAGCTGGGTCCGCTCCACGTTTCGGCGTGGAAGGGGCCGATCGGTACGCCTAGCGCGAACCCGCCTCTGTGATCTCGATCATGCGCTCGAGGGAGAGGCGTGCGTGGCCGATCAGCTCCTTGCGCTCTTCGTCCGAAAGACGGTCGCGGGTGGCCGTGATCTCGTTGACGGAATCGCCGGCGAGGACTTGGTTGATGTCGGGGGCTTCACCCTTGCGCAGCAGGTCGAGCATGCCCGCGAGGTGGGGGGGATCGTTCCGGCTCATCGTGGCGCAGCCGCAGCCGGCCGAGGCAAAACCCTCGTCGGGGATGTCGGCGAGGTGCACGACTTCGACGCCCCGGCGCTCGGCTTCGCTGCGTGCGTTGCGCACGAAGTGCCCTTCGGTGCCGATGACGAGCTTGGCGCCCCTGGGGGCCTCCATCACCTTCTTCCACAGGTAGGCCGTCGAGCCGGAGCCGTCGGCCACCTGGACGGTTTCGAGGGGGGACTCGGGGTGCACGTGCACCTCCCAGCCGCGCTCCTTCCACCAGTGCACCATCTCCGGTTTGAAGATGGTGTGCACCCCGCAGTACGAGCCCCACAGGATCATGTCGGCCGCATCCAGCGCAGGGATGCCGCCCTCGATCGTGCCGTCATCCAGGCTGTAGTTGGCGGCGTGGACCTGGGGGTCGGGCAGGGTCACGAGTTTCGACAGGTCCATCCCGAGCTTGGCCGCGGTGTTGCGGCCGAGGTGCTGATCGGGAACGAAGAGGACCTTCTTGCCCTGGGCGCGCACCCACTCGACGACAAGGTGGGCGTTGGAGGAAGTGCAGACCGCCCCGCCGGTGCGGCCGGCTAGGGCTTTGAGACGCCCCGAGGTGTTCATGTACGCGACCACGGCCAGGTCATCGCCGTAGCGCTCGATCAGCTGGTCGGCGATCGGGTCGACCATGTAGTCCTTGGCCAGCATCTCCATGGTGCAGCCGGCCTTTGGATTGGTGATCCAGACGTTCTGGTCGTCGTGGGCCAGAATCGCCACGGCCTCCGCCATGAAATGCACGGCGGATTCGACGATGACCTTTCGTTCTGGATTGCGGGCCGCCTGGAGGGCGAGTGCGTAGCTGTCGGCGACCGCGCCGCCGTAACGCTCGACCAGCTTCACGATTTCGCCGCCCATGTAGTAATGGGCGAGGAGCAGGAGCGAGGGTCCAAAGTGCTCACGGGCGGGTTCGACGTAGGCGTCGAGCCAGGGCAGCACCGACTCCGGGGTGCGGTCGGGTAGCGCCAGATACTCCTCTGCGTAGGGCTGGAAGGCCGGCTGGTACCAGTCCAGGGGCAGATCTGTCTGACAGATGGGAATGCCGGGCTGGAGCTCGATGCCGCTGGATCCGGGATCGGAGAGGTGCGCTTGGGAGGGAGGGACGCTCACTGGGGGCTCGTTGGGGGCAAAGGCGGATACCGGCAGGCGGCGAATAGGGTAGAGGTTTCGTCCTGAAGGCGCCACGCGGCGGGCGGATGGTTGGGCCGGAAGGATCGTCACCGTAGGCTGTGCGCGAGGCGGCTCGCAACCGTGCCCAGCCCGCCCCAGCCGCTCTCCTTTTCAGTCATGAAGTTTCCTTTCCACCTCCACGCCGCTTGCTTGGGGCTTCTGTTCCTTGGAGCTTGTCAATCGGGCGACGGCTCGGAACGCGGGTCCGGGGCCGACGCCAGCATCCTGACCCCGACCTCGGGCGAGACGATGACCCTGCCGGACGGGGCGAACCTGAGCCCGGGGACCTACCTGCTCCAGCCGGTTGGCGAAGAGGGGCGGGGCGGGGCCATCCTGCTGGATGGGTTGCGCAAGACGACCGTCAACCTCGAGGGGGTCGTGCTGCGCGGCGCACCCGAAGGGACCGATCTCGACCGACTGGGCGGCTACGGCCTCGTGCTGCGCAACTGCGAGGACGTCGTTGTGAGCGGCGGCCAAGTCTCCGGCTATGGGGCCTGCGTCGTGCTCGAGAACTGCCGCGGGGTCACCCTTGAGGGGATGAGCTTTGAGGGCTGGTTTGGCCAGCGACTGCGCTCGACCGTCGCGGCGGAGGACCAGGTCGACTGGCTTCGACCCCACGAGAACGATGCGGGCGAGTGGGTCGACAAATACGGCGGGGCGATCTCGGCGACCGACTGCAGGGACTTGGTCATCCGTGGCTGTCGCGGCCGCAAGGGGCAGAACGGGATCCTGCTGACCCGGGTCACCGGATCCGAGGTCTATGACAACGACTTTTCCTTCCTCTCGGGCTGGGGCCTGGGCCTCTATCGATCTTCCGAGAACAAGATCTCCCACAACATCTTCGACTACTGCGTGCGGGGCTACTCCCACGGCGTGTACTGGCGTGGCCAGGACTCAGCGGGGATCCTGATGTTCGAGCGCTGCAGCGACAACATCGTCGCCTTCAACAGCGCGACCCATGGGGGGGACGGTGTGTTCCTGTTCGCGGGGAATGACCTTGTCGAAGGAGCCGCGGCGGCGCGCGGCGAGGACGGAAAAATCGGAGGCTCGGACCGCAACCTGTTCTATGGCAACGATCTGCGCTACGCGGTGGCGAACTCGCTCGAGGCCACTTTTTCCGACGAGAACGTGGTCGTGAAGAATCGGCTCTCTGGCAGCCATCAGCACGGCGTCTGGGGCGGCTACTCCAGTCGTATGGCGATCGTCGACAACGAGATCATCGGAACGCTGGGTGCAGGCGTCACCATCGAACACGGGCAGGACTGCCTGATCGGCTGGAACCGCTTTGAGGACAACGATGAGGCGATCGAGCTGTACTGGGACCCTGATCCCGACCTGGTCGAGGAGTCGCACTTCGGCCAGACGCGGGACACCGACTCCCGTGACCACTGGATCTTGAACAACCGCTTTGCCGACAACGACTCGGACCTAGTGCTGCGCGAGACGACGGGTGTCACGCTGTCCGCCAACGAATTCGCAGCGGACGGAAGGCCCTACATGGACGAGGTCAGCGTGGAGGGGCGCGACAGCATCGACGAAGACACGGTTCTCTCGTGGTTGGCTGGCCGCAACGGCAACTTGCCCAATGGCAACGTGGCCAAGGCAAGCCTGCGTCCCTGGTCCGGCACGCCCGAGCGCCTCCAGAGCTTTACCAAGATGCCGGTTCCCGACTTGGCGGGGTCCCAGGTGATTTCGGCCGAGGAGCGCGGTGAAGCCAAGGGCGGACTGGAGACCATCGTGATGGGGGAGTGGGGGCCCTGGGACTTTCGCTCAGGGGAGCCCCGACCCGCGCAGAGGCGGCCGGGTGGCCTGCTCGAGAACGTCCGCTGGGAGGCGGATTGGTTCCGCTGGGACCCCGAGACCCAAGATCCGCGGGGAGACCTGGACGCCTGGCGTGCCTTGAGCGAGCGGCCGCTGGTCAGCGCGGTGGTGGAGAACTGGATCAACCCCTGGGGCTCGGATGACGTGCGCTCGCTGGTGGGGGAAACCCACTTTGGCTTGAGGGCTAGCACGACGATCGATCTGAAGAAGGCCGGCGGCTATCGGCTTTCGGTCACCTCGGATGACGGGGTGCGCGTGACCGTCGACGGGCTGGACGTGCTGGAGGACTGGACCTGGCACGCGCCGCGGCGCG
>CAYWNK010000382.1:0-4685 GCA_964459495.1 uncultured Planctomycetaceae bacterium | reverse complement strand
CCCCCACACTGAGAGCGAATTGGCCGAGTTCCTCGAGCGCTGCGTGTACGTCGATCCGGGGGAGGATCTAGCGGATGATGCCCTAGCGGATCGCGCCCTCGCCTTGCTCAAGCGGAGCCAGGGCGACACCGAAGCCGCGCCTACGCCGACAGACTCCCCCCAGCGATCTGCAGGCGTCCCCCTCGAAACCTGGCAAGCCTGGAAGGCCGAGACCCGCAAGGCCCTGGGATCCACCCTGGAGCGCGGTTCCAGCCCCCTGCGCCGTCTATCCGAGGCCGACCTCGAGCAAGCTGTCGAAACCGCCCTGGCTCTTGCTGTCCTGCCCGTGGACGGGGATCGCGTGCAGCGCCGGAACCGGGAGCGGCTGATTGATCGCCGATCGGGGGTCTTTGCCGATGGAGCCGCTCGGATGCTCACCCTCTGGGCAGAACGCGCATCCGGCGCGGACATGCCTGCGGCCTATCTCCGCCGAGTGCTGAGCACCGCCCGAGACGAAGCCGCAGGGAAGGCCGTCCAGGACCATGCGGACATCAAGCGGCTAGCCCGCGAGGCGCACGATGCCGAGCAGCGCCAGGACGTAGCCCTAGAACGCCTGTCAAAAGCCATGCCCGCCGAGGTCGATGCGGCAGGGCGCCCGGTGGACGTGCAGCCGGGGGCCTGGTCTAGCTGGCTGGCCGCCCTTGAGGTGCGCACCCGATCGATGCCCGCCCTGGCCGGCGCCGATCCTGAGCAGCGGGTGGAGCTCCTCTCCCTCGCGCTGCGCGCGTGCCTGGATCCCATACACGTCGCCCACTGCGGCAACCCGCGAACCCCCTCCGCCGGCCTCCATGAAGCCCTGCGCGTATCCCAGGCCCAGGGGCAGTACGACCTCGCCCCACAGGCGGCCACCTTGCTCGGCAGGATCCTGGACCCACCCGGAGGGCACTCACCCCCCCTAGTGGCCGCGCTCGCCAAGCTGCGGGGCCGCGTCGAAGCCCACGAACTCACCGGCACGCGCCTGGACTACCGTCTAGCGGACAGTGAGCGCGCCATGTTGGCCGAGATGGCTGCGGGGGTGCCGGCATGACCGCCCAACCGCCCAAGACATCCCTCTACCTGGGATCCGCCGCCTTCAAGGCTGACCTAAACGCACAAGCTCGAGCCAATGGCTGGCGTTCGGGTCGCACCATGAGCGTGCTGGCCACGATGAACGAGCTAGGCAAGGCAACCTTCCACTCGGGAGACTGCCGCCAAGGAACGAAGCTCTACCAGTCCAAGCTCGCGGCCCGGTTTCACGACGTACCGGAAGCGTCCAAGAGTCAGATTCGACAGATGCGCCGCCGGATCGCTGATTGCAAGACGCTGGGCTACATCACGACCACCCAAGAACGGCGCGGCGCAGCGGCTCTTCACAAGCTCACCGAGCGCGCAATCGAGCTACTTTCGGACGGTACACGGCCGAGGCTGCCTAGGCCCCCCAGAACCGGCCTACCCCCTCTTACGGGGTCAAAAAGTGAGGACAATAAAGCCCTAGGGTTAGGACAACAGGGCCCTACTATCGGGAAGGAACAACGGGAAGAGACTCTTCCTACGGAAGAGGGGGCTGGCGCCCCCGGCCGGAACGAGGACCAGACACCGGAGCCCCACGAGCCGAAGGAAACCGAGCGCCCCGAACCCAAAGCGGCGGAGTCCGAAGCCGAATCCTGGTGGCCCCAGGACCTCGACGGACTTGGATCCATCATCGAGCAGCCCGAGCTGCCGCTTGAGCCCGTGCCATCGACGGGCGAGCAAGATCCCGGATCTGCCGGCGACGTGGATCCAGACCGGAGCATCCCGCCGCCTGGCGAGGCCCAGGAGCCGCTGGAGCCGAGGTCGGATGCGGACGCCGCAGAGAACCGCCCGAGCCAGCCAGCGGCCAGCCAGGAAGCCGGGGAGCCCTTGGGAGCCCCAGCCGTGGTCACCGGCCCCACCGCTGCCGAACTCGAGGCCCAGCGCCGCGATCTGGAGGCGGCCGGCGCGGACAGCCTGCGCCCTGGTCCGATCCCGTCGAGGTCTTGGGCTTCGGCGCTCCGGATGCTGGATGCCGAGGTGCACGCCGCCGGCGTCAAGCCGTCCGAGTCCGAGGCCCGTCGCGCTCTGGCCGCCAGCTTCGAGCGTGAGCTGCAGGGCTTCCGGCGTGGGCATTGGATCTCCCGGCTGCACGCACGCGAGCGGATCGACCACCCCGGGCCCATCGTGGTCGCGGCCGTCGGTGCCCTGGTGGCCGCCGCCGCGAAAGCCGACGGGCCGGACTCGCCCCCGGCCCCCGAGCCGCTTCGGCAAGACATAAACCAGCTTCGCGCCCGACTGGCGCAGCACGCGAAGACCCTGGGCCTGCAGGCGATCACGAAGAAGCGCCCGAACGGCTACAAAAACCAGCGCTGGGGGAGAACCCTGAGCGCCATGGGGCGGCGGATCTTGGATTGTCCGGATGGCCTCGAAGCGGGTCTGGCCATCGAGTGCGCCCGGATGGACCGGACCACCACAAGCCCGAAGTTCCCTTGGGACTCTGGCGACTACGGTGGGTGGCTGGATACGCACCTGGGATCGAAAGCCGATCAGGCACCGGCAGAGCCTACTTCGATCTCAGTCCCCGCCACAGCAACGCCAGCGGAGGCGATCTATCTGCGCCATGTCAAGCCGCGTGGAGTCCACGACGAAGCCGAGGGCGAGATTGTGCCGGTGCTCGAGGATGCCCTGCGATTCATCCGGAAACGGGTAGAGGCGATCGACCTAGACGGGATCTCCGGGCGGGTCATGGTCGATTTCGCGCCCTTCGTAATCGCCGCTACCGACGCCACTTGGGCGAAGGCTGAGACGGAAGCGGGGCGACTCAAGCAAGCCGCATCCGCACGCCTGCGGTATGCCATGCAACGGAAACCAGACTCCTCCGAACCCGATAGCTTCAAACGGGAGCTAAACGCCGCTGCCCAGCTAGCCCGCATGGAATTCAAGAAACGACGCCAGGCCGCGATCGAGGACGGATCCCTCTGCGTTAACGGGGAGTGTGCCGCATGAGCACCTTTCACGAGCAGCGAGTCAAAAAGGCATCCGGCCTGATCGGGATGGCCATTGGGACCAAAAGGGGCAGCAATGCTCTTATTGAGCACGGCGACCCGCAAGAATTTCCGCCCGAGCTGCGGCCTGTTGCTGAGGTGCTCTTTGAGATTCACCATGACGGTCAGGAGCCGACCATTGGGGAAGTGTTTGAGCGCCTCAAGGGGCACGGGCACCAAGCATTTACTCTCACACGCCTAACCGACCTAGTTACGTCGTGCTTGGTGAACCCGGCTTACTGCCGGGCAGAGATTGAGCGAATGCGGGAATTCCAGGCGGCCGATCTGCTCACCCGTACGGCGAGGTCTATCGGGGACAAGCTCGCGGGTGGTGCGCTTCCCGATGGGCTGCTCGATGAAATCCGCCAGGACCTACTTGCGGCCGTTGACGACTCGGGCACGTCTAGCGTGGATTCGTCGATAGATGCCTACGACGCCGCCCAGAACGCTCTCCACCAAATGGACCGCGCGGCCGCCGGCGAATCGGATCCCGTGCTGCCGCATGGCATCCCCGAGCTGCGCGGCCTGGTCCGGGGCTTGGCAGCCGGGCGCTTGTACGTGATCGCTGGCAGGACCAGCGCCGGCAAGAGCCTGGTGGCCGTCGAGATGTTGCGCCACGCGACGAGCCACCATATCGAGCACCTTGGCCGGCGGGCCCATGCGGTTCTGGCTTCGCTTGAAATGGGTGGCGAGGAGATTTACCAACGCATGCTGGCTGCGGAGTTTCACACGCCGGAAAAGTGGTTCCAACACCCGAAGGGCAGCTTCACCCTTCAACGCTGGCAGCAGATACGCGAGCACGTCCAAGACAAGCGGAAGAGGATCAATATGCGGATTGCGGGCAGCGCCGGGCAGCCGGGCCGCAAGGTGAGGACGATGGCCCAAATCGAATCGCTAGCGCGCATCGAGCATCGGCGCGGGCGTTGCGACTTGCTCCTGATCGACCATGTTGGACTAGTGACCGGGCCCGAACGTGACATGCGGTTACGGGTCAAAGACACTGCCGAAAGAGCCAAGGCCCTAGCCGAGGATCTGAGGATTCCGGTTGTGCTCGTGTCGCAGCTGAACCGCGAGGGGGCAAAGGAGCACGCACCGCCGACGCTGTTTCAAATGTCCGAATCGAGCGCCATCGAACAATCTGCCGATACCGTCCTATTGGTCCACCGCCCCAATCGTTGGTTTGGACGCAGCGAGCATGAAGCCTATTGGGCGCAAGAGAGCGGAGGCAAGTTCGGCGCATACATCCCCGGCATCGAGCCGCTAGATATCAACGTGGCAAAGAACCGAGGCGGGGAGACCCGGGAGCTGAGCATTGCGATTGATTTCCCCTGCTACCGCCTTAGCCCCGACATGGTGGAGCTACACCGCACGCGGAAGCGCGCACCTGAAGCGGGAACGAGCATGGGACGGCAACCTCTCCCCGAACCAAGAGTATCCCCCACCGTCGAGGGCGTACCCCAGGAGACCAAGCAATGAGCAGATACCACGCGATCCGTCTCGACTTCCTCGACGCCGCCGGCGTACTCCGCGCCTGGAAGGTGATCGAGTATCGCGGGACGCCTACCGCCTTGGAGCAACGCGCCAACCTGTTCCTATCCGGCGGCAAGCTGC
>CAYWNK010000381.1:0-4688 GCA_964459495.1 uncultured Planctomycetaceae bacterium | reverse complement strand
AGGAACGAAGCAAACGATCTTGGTTGGCAGGGCTGGGCACATGCCTAGCCCTGCCCCTTCCACTCAACCAAGCCAGCGTTGAGATCACTGCAAGCTTGCCCCCCCAAGGCGTAACTTGCGGCCAGGGTGATTCACCACTCCAGGCGCCGGGGCCCACGTACTAACGGCCCCCTCCGAGCATTCACCCAGCCAAGGCCCATGGAGTAAGCGCGACCGACCAACCCAACTCCCGGAGCTCAGCGAAATACCCCGCAACGACCGGCAGCTACGAAACTGCAGATAACCCACCCCCAGTCCGACCAATAAGCGAAACCGTAGCATTCACAACGGGCGCCGTTCAAAACCCATTCCACAGGTCACCGACACTAGCAGTCCGTCCAGCAGAACTCGGCATCAACCGCAGCCACATGCAAGTGGCCTATGACCAGGAAACGCCGGATACCGACCAGAATTGGCCGCATTCGACATTCCGGGGCAATTTGTCGTGCGCTTTTGGAATTGCGAATTCCCTCGTTGTCCACCTGGTGAAGAATCGGGTCTATGGCGCGCCAAATGACGATGCCTCACCCGCCTCAATAGCACCCCAATGCAACCCAGCCGAGACACGCGCACATATTCATTCATAAATAGATTTTCGACCATTACTCGACATTTCCACAACAAAGCATGGAACTCTGCACACCACAGGCTTCGTCCGACCTTGCGCACAGAGACTTCTCTTGCGAAGCGTCGTGCACGGTGTTCAAGCCTCGCCGCTCTAGGCGGAAAAGCGTGACACCAACCTACTCTCCGGAGCATCTAGCTCCATTACCCAGAAACTGATCGCCATCCATGCGTCATCTCTACCTATCCGCAGCAGCCTCACTGCTAGTCTGCTCAACGGCTTCAGCCCAAAACCAGACCGAAGCCCGCCCTATTCCGGGTGTTGTTAAGAACGCTGGTGTCTACCACGTTGCCACCGGTACCTGGACCCGTAACGTCTCCAGCACGGCCAGTCTCGGCCCCGACATCTGCTACAGCAACGATGTAGCCACCGGCTACTTCGGCACCCTAGGAAGCGCCACCGCCACCGGTGACTACTCCATCATCGACGAGGGGCGCGTTCCCGGCCTGGGTGGCAGCATCGCCACGGCCGACCGCACCGACTACGAAATCAACTGCATCTCCTTCGGTTACTGCACCGACCAGGCCGGCCCGGTCGTCAATGTCTCCTTCAACTTCTACGAGAGCTACAACCCCTGTGATCTGATCATCACTGATCCGGCAGGCAGCGCTCCTTTCACGCAGTCTGGATGTGCGGCCGGCACCGCCCTTCCCGGTGGCGCCGGTGGCGGCGTCGGCTGCTGGGTCGTGACCTTCGATCTTGCAGGCGGCAATGAGTTCTGCCTTGAGGCCGAGGGTGGCGATCAGTTCCCCGGTCACGATGGCGACATCGACACCGATGCCTTCGGTATCGAGTGGATCTTCAAGGGCGCCGGTGGTTCGAACACCGGCCCGATCCTTGGCGGTGACCCCGACTGGACTCCGTCCGTCCTTGGCTCTCTTGAGCACGGTGGTTCTGGCACGTACTACGACAACACCGGCATGAGCACCTGTGGCAACACCGGCCTTGACACCCAGGACCAGGTCGCCGTTGACGGCGCCAACTCCCCCCTGGCCGTCGGTTGCTACTTCTTCGGTGGCTACCTCAACACCAACGGCTGTGGAGGCCCGCAGAACAACCCGTTCGCGAGCTTCAACACCGTGCTCTTCGCCAGCGCGGGCGAGTGCGATGCCACGCCTCCCGTCTCCTTCTGCAATCCGGCCGGCGTGAACTCGAGCAACGCCTCCGCTGTTCTCAAGGCCACCGCCACGACCGGCTCCGGCGTCGGCCGCGAATGGCGCCTGGATTGCACCGGTGGCCCCAGGCTTGCCACCAGCGGCTTCGGCTTCGTCGTTGTCGCCAGCAGTTTCTCGGAGCCGGGCCTTCCGGTTAACCAAGGCGTCCTCTGCCTAGGTCAGCCTCAGGGTCGCTACAACCCGGGCGCCGGTGGTCCCCGTAACTCCCTTGGTCAGTTCGATTCCAACGGCTGCTTCGAGAACCTCTCGGGTACGGCCACAACTGGAAACGGCTTCGGCTTCGATATCCCGGATGCCCTCCCGTCGCCCCCCGGCGGCAGCATCGTCGATGGCCAGACCTGGCACTTCCAGCTCTGGTACCGCGACGTCAACCCGACGCCGACGACGAACTTCTCCAACGGCGTCTCCATCACGTTCTAGCCGAACGGCCTAGGAGAATGACAAGAGGCGCCGCCTCCCCTGGGGAGGCGGCGCCATCGCCCTGATGGGCCTTTGCCAATGGCTGCTCTGAATGCGGCGGCAAAGCCGAACGATCAGCCATCAAAACAGAAGACCGCCGCACCGAATCGGTGCAGCGGTCTTCGAGCGGCGATGGCTGGGAACTTCATCCCATCCGCTGAGGAAGCAAACTAGGCGGTAGCCAGACCCGCCTCGCGCATGCGCTCTTCCATCATCTCGCCCAGACGGGCGGGGCTGGGGCTCATGGCGACGCCGGCCTTCTCGAGGGCCTTGACCTTCTCGGCAGCGGTTCCCTTGCCGCCGGCGATGATGGCGCCGGCGTGGCCCATGCGCTTGCCGGGAGGCGCAGTCGCGCCAGCGATGAAGCCCACCATGGGCTTCTTGACCTCGGAGGCGATGTACTCGGCGGCGGCCTCCTCGGCCGAGCCCCCAATCTCACCGATCATCACGATCGCGTCGGTGTCCGGGTCCGCGTTGAAGGCCGTCAGGACGTCGACGAAGTTCGTGCCGTTGACCGGGTCCCCGCCGATGCCCACGCAGGTGGACTGGCCGATGCCGCGGCTGGTCAGCTGCCAGACAGCCTCGTAGGTCAGGGTGCCCGAACGGCTGATGACGCCGACCCGGCCCGGCTTGTGGATGTAGCCGGGCATGATTCCGATCTTGCACTGGTCGGGCGTGATCACGCCCGGACAGTTGGGACCGATCAGGCGTGAGCCCGAGCCTTCGAGGGCGGCGCGCACGCGCACCATGTCCATGACCGGGATGCCCTCGGTGATGGCCACGATCAGCTCGATACCGGCCTCGACGGCCTCCAGGATGGCGGCGCCGGCAAAGGGCGGGGGCACGTAGACGACCGATGCGTTCGCCCCGGTCTCCTTGCGAGCCTCGGCGCAGGTGCCGAAGACGGGCAACCCGAGATGCTCGGTGCCGGGCTTACGGGGGTTCACGCCGCCCACCATGGTGGTGCCGTAGTCGATGGCCTGCTGGCTGTGGAACGTGCCGGTCTTGCCGGTGAAGCCCTGGCAGATGACCTTGGTGTCGTTGTTGACGAAGATGCTCATTGGGAAGGTCCGAGGGCTAGGCGTTGGCGGCGGCGGTCGCTTCGCAGATCTTGCGCGCGGCGTCGTCCAGGTCGGTGGCGGGCAGAATCGGCAGGCCAGAGTTTGCGAGGAGCTCACGGCCGAGCTCGACGTTGGTGCCCTCAAGGCGCACCACAAGCGGCACGTTCAGATCGATCTGCTTGACCGCCCCGATCACGCCTTTGGCGATGATGTCGCACTTCATGATCCCGCCGAAGATGTTGACGAGCACGCCTTTGACGTTGTCGTCGGAGAGCAGGATGCGGAACGCCGCCGTGACGTTTTCTTCGGTCGCGCCGCCGCCAACGTCCAGGAAGTTGGCGGGCGAACCGCCGTAGAGCTGGATGACGTCCATCGTCGCCATCGCCAGCCCGGCGCCGTTCACCATGCAGCCGATGTTGCCGTCGAGAGCGATGTAGGACAGGTCGAACTTGCTGGCCTCGACCTCCTTGGGGTCCTCCTCCTCGATGTCGCGAAGCTTCTCGATCTCGCCCTGGCGGAACATGGCGTTCGTGTCGAAGTTGATCTTGGCATCGAGGGCGAGCACCTTGCCGTCGTTCGTGTGAACGAGCGGGTTGATCTCGGCGAGCGAGCAGTCGTTCTCGACGAAGACCTTGGCCAGGCCCACCAGGAACGTTGCGGCCTCATCGACCAGGTCGGCGGGCAGGCCGATGCCGGCGGCCAAGCGCTTGGCGTCGTCCTCGGTCATGCCGGTATCCGGCGAGAAGGAAGCCTTGAGGATCTTCTCGGGGCTGCTCTCGGCGACCTGCTCGATCTCCATGCCGCCCTCGCTGGACGCCATCATGACGGGCATGTCGAGCTCGCGGTCGACGGCGATGCCGAGGTAGTACTCCGACGCGATGTCCGAGCCCTCCTCGACCCAGACCTTGCGCACCAGCTGCCCCTCGGGGCCGGTCTGATGGGTCTTGAGGGTCATGCCGAGGATTCCAGCGGCCGCTTCACGGCACTCGTCCGCTGACTTGACCAGCTTGACGCCGCCGCCCTTGCCGCGGCCGCCCGCGTGGATCTGTGCCTTCACGACGCACACGTCGGTGGAGAGGGCCTCGTAGGCCGCGACAGCTTCGTCTACGGTCTCGCACACGCGCCCCTGGGGCACGGCGAGGCCGGCCTTGGCAAAGAGCTGCTTGGCCTGGTATTCGTGGATGTTCATGGGTCGCGCTGGGGCCCCTGGGGGGCATGCGGAAAGGTGTCCGGCGCTTTCCTGCGCCGGTGTTTCGAGGCAAAGAGTTTACGGATCGCCCCTCGCAGCGGCTACCCGCGGTCCCCATCGCTACCCTCTTGGTCCATGAG
>CAYWNK010000380.1:0-4694 GCA_964459495.1 uncultured Planctomycetaceae bacterium | reverse complement strand
GTCTTCAGCGCGCGCACGCTGGCGGTCGCCGTCGGAGGGGTGGCCGGGGGCGCGATGGCGGGCGGCCTGGGTATCCGCGCCGTGATGGCCAGCGGCTGCGTGGTGATGACCCTTGCGCTGGGCCTGTTCCTTCGTCGCCGCGACTGAGGTCGTCCCCGGGATTCGCTGGCGGAGGGGCTCGCCCCCTTTCACAACCCAAGCTCGGAGCATCCACAGGGGCATCCTGATCGAAGAGCTCTGCATGCCTGAGGGACCGGAGATTCACCGTGCTGCCGACAAGCTGGCCAAGGCCCTGGTCGACCGGCCCCTGGAGCACGTGGCCTTCGGGCTCGCGCGGCTGGAGGATCTTGGAGCGAGCCTCGTGGGGGCTACGCCAACGGCGGTCGAGGCTTGGGGAAAGGCGCTGCTCGTGCGCTTTGACACGGGGCGGGTGCTCTACAGTCACAACCAGCTCTACGGGCGCTGGTATGTCGTGCGGCCGAACGCCTGGCCTAGGACGAAACGCAGCCTGCGCGTGGATCTGCGCAACGGGCACCGCTGGTCCCTGCTCTACAGCGCGTCCGAGATCGAGCTGCTCGAAGCCGATGAGCTTGGGCTGCATCCCTACTTGGCGAAGCTGGGCCCCGACCTGCTGCACGAGTCGACGACCCCGACTCGGATCGAGGAGCAGCTGGACGACAAGCGCTTCCGTGGCCGGGCCCTAGGGGGCTTGCTGCTGGATCAGGGATTTCTGGCGGGGGTGGGCAACTATCTACGCAGCGAAATTCTGTTCTTCGCGGGCCTCGCCCCGGAGGTCAGGCCCAAGGACCTCAGTGAAGCGCAACGGCGAACGCTGGCCAAGCTTGCCAAGCAAGTCACCCTGCGGTCGTATCGAACAGGCGGCACGACCGAGGAAAGCAGTCTGGCGAAAGACGCGAAGTCCCGCGGGGAACCGCGGCGTCTGTGGCGGCATGCGGTATTCGCCCGCGCCGGGGAGGCCTGCCGGCGCTGCGGCGAGACAATCCAGCGCCATGAGGTGGCTGGCCGGCGGCTCTATCGCTGCCTGGGCTGCACCTAGGTCGGGCTAGACCGACTGGCGCGAGAGAGAGGTCAGCACCCGGCGCGCGTTGTCGACGTCTTGGCGAGCCTGCAGCCCGGCCTTCCAGCCGCGCACCTCGTCGAGGCCACGGGCCATCGCCTTGGCCGCGCTGAGTTCGTCGTCGCTGCTGTCCAGGGCGGCGGGGGCGCGCTCGCGCAGGGCTTGCATCACGCGCCGATCGAGATCGATGGCTGCAAGAACGTTGGTCTGGCCGTGGATGGGGGCGTTGTGGGAGGGCCATACGCGCTCGATCCCCAGCTCCGTCGTCCAGGCGCTGAGCTGATCCAGAGCCGCGTCGAAGGCGTCCGCATCCCAACGGCAGTAGGGAAGGCCGGGGGACACCAAATAGTCGGCGCTACACAGGGTGCGCAGGCTCGGAATCCACACGACGCTCGTGCAGTTGGAGTGCCCGGGGAGAAAGCGCAGCTCGAGTTCGCGACCGCCGACCACGAGATGGGCGGGCTCATCCTCAAAGGTCAGATGCGCGGGGGGGTATTCGAAGCCCGTGTGCGATTCGCCGAGGCGAGCATCGACCGCGCCCTTGGCCGCGAGAATACGCTTCTGTGCGCCCGGGTCCTTGTAGGCGGCGACCCGCGGCTGGATCACGTCTGCCCCCTCGAAGTGGGGCCAGCCGCGCAGATGGTCGTGGTGGGAGTGGGTTACGACCACCTGGTCGATCTGGCGAGGGCTTTGGCTGCGGCCGCACCAGCGCAGGCGCGCGGCCAGTAGCTCGATGTCGGCGCGCCGAATCCCCGGGTCGATCGCACAGGCCCTGTCCCCATCGAACAGCCCGATGGCATTGAAGTGCCAAAAGTCCGAGCGCACGACCACAAGGGGGTCGTCCGCCGAACCGGGGGCGATCAATCGGGGTGCGATCGAGCTAGACAATTCGCCAGTCGCCCTCTTCCTCGTCCTCGTCATCGGAGAACGTCCAGCAGTTGCGCAGCGCGTCGAGCACGCGCGCCTTGATGACTAGGGGGCCGAGCTTGCTGGTTCCCTGGTGGGGCGCGCCGTGCTCGAGGTAAAGCCCGGCGATCTCGCGGCCGAACCATAGCTCGGGGGCGGGGCTGTCCGCGGGCTGGGCTCGCCAGCGCTCGTCGGCATCCTTTGCACAGCCCTCGAGGGCGTTCAGCTCGGCCGCCAGTTCCGCGAGGTCTGGGCGCGCCTGCGGCCGGCGTGAGGTCAGGTCAAACCACGAGGTGGTGTTGAAGATCAGCCGCGCGGCGCAGCCCTCGGTGTCCTGTCCAAGCACGAGCAGGCGGTCGAGTTCACTTGCACCGAAGAGCGCGTGGCGGCCAGGGTCGAAGGGCCCGATTTCGTTGCTGGTGGGAGCCAGGTAGACGCCAGCATCCAGGTGCACCAGCTCGTCGAACGCCGCGGAACTGAGGCGTTCCTGGTCGCTTCGCAGTCGGGCAAGTGGCTCAGCCCAGAGGCCCTCGTAGGGGGCGAGGCCGCCGCCGTCGAGCAGTGCCGGGAGACGCTCGAAGAGGGCGAGGCTGGCCCGCTCGTAGCGTTGACTGCGCCCCAGCTGGGCAAGCTCCGGAGCGATGGGCGATCGCTCCGGGTCGGCGAATGCCCCGACAACGACGTCGAGGCAAAACGCGTCTTCCGTCGGCACGCGGAATAGGTCACCCGCGGCGGCGGCGGCCAGGAGGGCGTCCCTGTGGGCGAGCGCGATCTCGGGCTGCAGCAGGGCGAAGGCTGAACAAACGCCGTCGGTGTCGTAGTGATTGTTGACGACGGCCGTGCAGCCCCCTGCCAGCTCTGCCTGGCGCTCGGGGGCTAGCGCTACGAAGTCGAGGGCTACCTCGGTCGACAGGTCACGGCGCAGTTCCGGGGGCGTGCGATGCCCCGGCCAGTGGGACAGGTTCAGGCCAGGGGCGTCGAAGGCCCCATCGACCGAGATCACGGGCTCGGAGCCCGGCTCGGTCTGGATCCGAAAGGCCGGTTCGTCCTGGATCCAGGAGGGAGGTGCCAAGGCTCTACTTGCCTGCTTCTGCGAGCTCTTCGCGCAGGGCGGCCAGGTTGTCCTGGGCGTCTTTCAGCGCGGTGCGGGTGATCTCGAGCTGGATCTCGTCGGTGATCGATCCCGAGTCGATGAGCTCTTTGGCCAACTTGGCCGAGCGGATGTACATCTCCTCGGCCTTGTCGAAGTCACGGCGCAGGTTGTAGTGCAGCACCACCGCCCCGTCGTTGAGGTACGCCGGGTCACCGGGCGCCAGCTCGATGGCTTTCTGGTAGGCCTCCCACGAGCGCTCCCAGTACTGGTTCCCCCGTGCGGTCGCACCGTCCTCTTCGAGCCGGGATGTATACGAGCCCGCGTCCCGGCAGAACAGCCCGACGTCGTTCCAGTGCTCAGCCTTGCTCGAGTCCACGCTCAGCACGGCCTCGGCGACCTTCGCCATCTCGACATTGAGCGACAGATCCCCCGCGAGCATCGCCTCGTTGGTCTTCGCATTGGCGAAGCGTGCGATCGCAATGTTCTGTTCCGGCGCGGAGCCGATCAGCTGGACGAGCTTCTCGGGGTTGTCGGGGAACATCCGGGACCAGGACTTCACCGAGTCCACGTACCTCTCCTGGTAGTACTGGGCAAGGCCGGCGTACCAGAAGGAGTCCGCGTAGGCGGGCCACTTCCTGACGGCCTCGAGGTAGGACTTCTCTGCCTCGGGGTACTGGGTCATCGTCAGCTGCCCGTAACCAAGCCACCACAGCAGGGTGGCGTCGCTGCTGGACTTCTTACCCCAGCGTTCCTGGAACAGCTTGGAGCCCTTGGCCAGCACCTCGACGAAGGGGCCCGGCTTGCCCTCTGCGTCGCTCAGCGATCCGAGCAGCGTGGCGTAGTCGACCGAGGATGGTTCCCATCCGATCGCCTCCGCAAAGGGGGCATGGGAATCGGCCGGGCGCTTGCGCCAGATCGCGACCCAGCCGCGCTGGAGCTGGACCCGGTGCAGGTCGCTCGCGTTGTCCTGGGTCGCAGGGATCAGATCCGCGGCACGGTCGAAGTGCTTGGACGCTAGCTGGATCAGTTCGGTTGTGCCCTCGCTCTCGGGGTCGGTGCTGTAGGCCGTGTTGAACAGCTTGAACAGGTTCATGGCCAACCAGTAGTGGGCAAGGCCATTGTCGGGCAGTGCGGCGACGGCTTGCTCGCCGACCTCGCGGCCGCGCTGGAACTCCTCTGAAGCCCAGGACGAATGGGTCAGCGGCACCCACGCATCGTAGTAGGTCCCCGGATCGGCTTTCAGTGCCTTGGTGAGGAACTGCACGGTGTCGGCGAAGGCGTAGCCGATGGCGTTGTTCATGCCGCCGGCCTGATTGCGGAGAGCTCGTGCGTAGGAGCCCATGCCGTAGAGGTAGTCCAGGCCGGGGCCCTTGGCGCCCTTGTCCCTGAGTCGATCGATCTCGTTCAGGGCGTCGTTGATCTGACCCTCTTCCATCCACGAGCGCAGCAGCCAGATGCGCGTTTCTAAGCCGCCGCCGGCGGCGGCGTCCGCTTGCTCAAAGAGCTCGCGGGCGGCCTTTACGTCGCCCTTGTCGAGCAGCTCGCGGCCGCGCTGCACCAGGTCGCGGGTGACGGCGGTCTCCTGGACGGCGGGCGCGGGGGCCGGGAGTGCGGGGC
>CAYWNK010000379.1:0-4714 GCA_964459495.1 uncultured Planctomycetaceae bacterium | reverse complement strand
CTCCTTGGCTAGCACGAGAGCCGGGCCAGCCGCGGTCATGGACCATGCGTCAGCGGTGAGTTGGACGTCGTGCTCCGGCGCCTCGAAGGGCAGTTCGAGGAACGCGAGCGCGAGCAGCATTTCGGCCAAGCTACGGGTACTGCGAGCGAGGTGGGGAGACACGAACGGCGGACGCGCGGCGGGGTCCATGGCCAGGTGCTCCGCCAGGTCGAGCCAAAACGGACTCAGGGGCACGAGATCGGGCACCATTTGGCCGACAGGGACCTGCCAGTAGTGGCGCTCGACGTGGGCCTTGGTGCGACCGGGCGTATTCCAGCGCGCCTGCGCGACTGCACGGTCGCGGGTCTCCGCTTGCACTCCCCGGCCCAGGAAGAAGTCGTCGTCCCCGGTCGCGGTTTCGTTGTCCCGGAGGCCGCCGGTGATCGGCCCGGGGCTGGCTGCTGGGGCGCCGGGGGTGGTCGGGCCCTGAGTGGTCGGGCCGCCGATGGGCGGCTTGGAGAGCGCCTTGGTCTGTTCTTCCAGGACTCCCGGTCCACCGGCGGGCGACTGGGCGAGGGCGCGCTCGAAAAGCTCGGCCTGCTCCGCGGGGCTCCAGTCGTCCAGTGCGACTCCATCGCGCGCCCAGCGCTGGACGGCGTCCGCGGCCTGGGGCAGGCGCGCGCCGAGCAGGATGCGCTCCAGGGCGTTGAGCTGCGAGTAGGGATAGGGCTCGAGGTAGGGCGTCAGGTCTTCGTCGAGCAGCCAGAGATCGAGGAAGGTGCGTTCACCCTTGTTGGCGAGATAGGGACGAACGACGGTATCGAAGAACTCCCTGTCTTTTTGGTGCAGGAACACGTGCAGCTCGTGGCAGGCGAACTCCGAATACAGCTCGGCCTTGCGTTCGGGCGTGTGGCTGGGCCAGTTGCCCAGGAACGCGAAGCGATCGAGCTGCCGGTTGCCCGAAAGGGTGCGCAGCAGTTCGTGGGCCCCGACCAGGTCGCCAATCCACTGGGCATGGGCCCCGGCGGAGCGCTCGACGCTGACCCCGTCCCCGGCCTGCAGGCTGAGGAAGCGGCGGCGCATCGCGTGCTGCTGGGAGGGCTCGAGCGCCGCGGCCAGCCTGCGGTCCACGGGGGCGAGGGGCTGTTCGTCGAGCACGAGGTCGCGGCGCACGATGCGCAAGGCGTCGGCGGCGAGGACGACCAGGTGCTGGCCGGCTCCGAGGTCCGCGCGGGGGATGCGCAGCACGCCATTTTCGTCCGGACGCAGGTTGGTGAGAACCGGTGCGGCGGCGGGCAGGAAGCCGAGGTCGGGGAAGGCCGAGGCGGGGAGCATGGGGGCGAGTCGAGCGCTTGCCGCCATCTCTTGTTCGAGGCCACTGCCGCCGCCGAATCGGCTTCCGCGCTTGCCACCTGAACCACCCCCGATCCCCAGGGTGTCGCTGGTGTCGCGCGTCTCCCATTCGTTGAGGAGCAGGCCAGGGCGGGCGCTCAGCATGTTGCCGGGGAAGGAGGGACGGAAGCGTCGTTCGAGCACGTAACGCTGCTCGTCGGAGAGCTTCCTGGACCCCTGGTACCGGGTGACCGCCTGCTCCCGTGCGCGCTGTCTTAGCGCGGCGAGGGAGCCCCCCTCAAAGCGCTCTGCCAGGTCGCCTGCAGGTTCGAAGCGCAGGGCGAAGACGTGCACGCGGGTGTCGGCGCGGGCGCCGCTGAGCACCAGCGAGACCTCGTCCGGACTGGCGCTCAGCTCCGCGATTCCAAGCATCGACCGGATCGGCCGCTCGAGGGCGCGTGTCGCGCCGACTGCCCATCGGCCGACTGCCTTGGCTTCGCCCAAGGGGCCGGCGGTCACGCGCAGGCGCTGCTCGAATCCCGTTGAGCGCCAAAGCAGGGAGTAGTCGCCGGGCTCAAGGCCCTGAATCCGGACGGCCCCCGGTCCAACCTGGACGGCTTCTGACGCGTCGCGGACGAAGATGCCCCCGCGAAGCTCCAGCAGGGAAATGGCGATGGTCTCGATCGGTCCCGCGTAGGGCAGGCTCAGGGTCTCGCTCGCGCTCATGTGCAGGTCGCGCAGGCGGTCGGCGGGTGCCGCTCCAGCGAGATGGAAATCCCAAGATCGGCGCTTGCCCGCGAAGCCGTCGGCGGTGAGCCGCTCGATGCCATTCAGGTCGCCGAGTGCAATCCTCCCAGCGGCATCGCTGACGAGGGTCTGCGAGTGGGCGAGATCGTGATCGGGGTGGTGGAGCCCGACCGTCACTACCTGACCGGGGAGCAGCTCGCCGCTGCGTCCGCGGAACTCGAGCGCGTAGCCTGCGGGCAGGCGCCGCAGGAGCGGCGCGCCTACCTGGTGGGTGTGCTGGATCGCGGGGCCGCTGACGCGCACGGCGGGGGACTGCAACGGGCGGCGTTCTCCGGCGGAGACGTACTGGATCTGACCCTTGAGCTGCACGCTCAGGTCGCTCCAATCCCTCGGGAGCCCGCCGAGGTCTTCGATGGGCACGGTGAGCTCGGCGTCCGCCGGCAGGCTGTCCAGGGGGAGGACGCGCGTGGACTTGCGGCCGCTCAGATCCTGGATCTCGACGTGCAGCACAGGATCTTCAATCCAGGTGAGTTGGGTCACCTGTTTGCCGGCGAACAGTCGCGGACGCAGCACGAGCGCTGCGTTGGTGCCCGGCAGGAGAGCCTCCCGAGGGGCCAACACACCGAGCTCGAGCCGGTAGTTCTCCGCGTGCTGTTGGAAAGTCGTCCGGACCGCCTGGTTGCCGTGGGCGAGGATTACCTGGGCGGTCTTGGGCTCCGCCGTGAACGGCAGGCGAATCGTGCCGGTCTCGCTGGCCTTGTACTCCTGGCCCTCGGACCAGATCGAAGCTTCCGGGAGCAGATTTCCCGTTTCGTCGACCACGTGGAATAGGTGCCCCGCGGCGTCTCGGTGTTCGACGAAGTCGAGGCCACCCTTGCGCACGATCGCCCGGCTGGCCAGCCCGCCACCGACAAACTCAACCACGTACACGCCAGGCTCCTGGATCGAATCCAGTTCGAAGCGCCGGCGCACGCGCCGGATCTTCGGCTCGTCAAAGCGCAGCGCGGTGCGCGACCCGGGGACCAGGCCGCTGAGATCGATCTCCTCGGTGATCTCGCCCTCCTCGGCGAGGTACCAGTTGAGCGGCTCGAGGGCGTAGACCTGAAAGATCAGCTGGGGGACGTTTTTGACGTCCAGCTCGAGGGTGACCGCTTCGCTGCCGCCGAAGGAGGCGGGATTGTGGGGAACGAAGTCGAGCTCGACCTGCGCTTCGAGTTCGGCAAAGGGCTTGGCCCCGCCGAGCAGGCGGTACCAGCGCTCGGGATCGGGGGCGCCGGCCAGTAGCTTGGCCTTGGCGACGCGCGCATCGAGCTCTCCCCTTCGCAGGAACCTGGCGTAGGCGCCCCAGTCCTGCAGCGCGGGAAAGAGGCGATCGAAGTAGGACTCGATCAGCGCGCGGTCCGAGCCCACGGGGCCTAGACCGGTGGCGGGGCTGAAGCGCAGGTTGGTTTCGTCGGCTTCCTTTGCGGGGAGCGGTGAGGCGTAGCCCCGGAGGCGGGGGATGGCCAGGTACCTCAGCAAGGTGGCGGCGTCGAGCTCGGCCCCCGTTTCCAGATCGAACCGGAGGCGGTGGTATAAGACGTGGACGCGCAGGTCGTTGTGGCCCGGGGGGAGGGTGGCGACCAAGGCCTCTAGGCGTGCCAGATAGGCATCCATGGCCGCAGGGTCGCGATCCAGATCGCTGTCCTCGCTCGGCCCCATGCGGCTCAGCAGGGCATCGACGAAGTTCGACTCTTCGAGTAGCTCGGGCTCCGCCAGCGCTATGGCCTGGAGCTGATCGAGCAGGAGGCGCTCGTGAATCGGCCGGCTGCCGAAGCCGTCGGAGTCTTTGTGCCGCAGGTCTTCGAGCACGAGCTCCACAAGGCCCGGGACGTCTGGGCGCGGCAGGGCTCGCAGCAGTTGGATCTGGAATCTACGGCTAAGGGGAGCTTGGACCAGGGACTCGAGCGCCCTGCCCCGAATCCCGCTGAGCGAGTTCTTCGGGTCCATGGAGCGCTCGATCCAGGCCTCGTCGGTGAGTTGGGCGAGGTCCAGGGCCGAGGGGAGGTTGCGCTGGGCGTCGGGCGCGCTGGCCCGGTGGTCAAAGGACAGACCCAGCAGTTCGATCAGGCCCTTCCAGGATTCATCCGACGCGGGATCGAAGGTGAGCAGAGTCTGGCGCGTGCGCAGTTTCGCCCAGCGTTCCTGGGCGCGCGCGTTCCTTTGCTTCTTCCGGGACTCCAGGATCGCATCCGAAGCGGCCAGATCGCCGGTGTTTTGGGCGTGCAGGCAGCGGTAGTAGGCCTCGTCCTCGCTGCCGGGCAGCAGTGTCTCCAGGGCTGCGGCGCGGTCTGCCGCGAGGGCAAAGGTCTCGAGGAAGCCGCCCGGGGGATCCTGGGGCGCGGGGGCAAGGCTGAGGAGGGCGGCGACGATCGTGGCGGGCAGGGCGGTCATGCGATACCTAGTGGGAGGGCGCCTGTGGGGTCACGGGCGGCGGACCCGTCACTGGCGGGCATTGTGCCCAACGCAGGGGCTAGACTGCGGTTCTATGGAAGCCCACCACCTCCCCCTGCTGGCCCTGACGATCGGCGACCCCGCCGGCATCGGCCCCGAGATCGCGGCCAAGGCCCTGGCGTGCCCGGGGCTGCTCGAGAAGCTGCGCCTGGTGGTGCTCGGC
>CAYWNK010000378.1:0-4723 GCA_964459495.1 uncultured Planctomycetaceae bacterium | reverse complement strand
ACGAGGATGCCGATGAAGCTGCCCGGTGGCAAAGGTCCGTCGACCATCTCGCGAAAGGTCCTGAACCAGGTCCTGGGCAGCGTCTGGGGCGCGGGAATGCCATTCCGTAATGCCCGGGTAGGGGTCGCCGGTCTCCGCCCAGCCCCGTCCCACGGGAACCCGGTTGGGGCCGCGGCACGCCAGCTGGCGGGTTCTCGCGAGGACTTTCCGTTCCACACGGGAAGGGAATGGGGTCCGGAGCGTCCACGGTGTGCCCAGGGATGCGTTGACCACCGTGTTCCCCATCCCTAGGCTGCCCCTCATCGCGCTCAGCCGCTTGGCTAAGCCCCTCTCGATCAAAGAGATAGACCTTCCGCACCGATCGACATGATCGCCTCTGCCCTACCGCTAGCGCTGCTCCTGGCGCCCGCCGCCCTCTCATTCCCCGCGGCCATCCAGGACACGGACCCTCCGCCGGCCATCCAAGTCCAAGGCGATAGCTACATCCTGAACTTCGCGGATGCCACGCAGGAAGGCACCGAGAGTGGGATGACCCTCGCCCAGTTCGTGGTTGCCTGCCAGCAGGTCACCGAGCTCAACTTTCACTACTCCGAGGAAACAGCCACCTTTCTGAACTCTCAGAAGGTGCGGCTGCTCGGGGCGAAGACGGTTCCGAAGCAGGATTTCTACTCCTTCTTCCAGATCATCATGATCATGAACCAGTTCGTCTGCACCGAGATCGGCCCCAAGGGCATCTCCGTGATTCAGATCGACAACCTGAACACCGGGAACCGCACGACCTTGCGTTCCAATTCGGTGCTGGTCGATCCGGACAAGCTGGACACCTACGCGGACCAGCCGGCAACCCTGATCACCACGGTGATCAACCTGCCGAACACCGACGTGCGCCAGCTGTCCAACAGCATGCGCACCATGATCACGGACGCGAACACCCAGCAAATGCTGCCCGCGGGCGCGACCAACGCCATGGTGCTGACCGGCTTCGGCAGCAACGTGGTGGCCCTCGCCCGGATGCTCAAGATTGTCGACGATGCGTCGCGCGTCGAGCAGATCCTGCCGGTCTTCGACAAGATCGAGCTTCAGTTCGCCGCCGCCGACGAGATCGCCACCTTGGTCGAGGAGCTTTTGGACGCCAGCCGCCGAGCAGCCCAATCCACCAACCGGGGTCAGCCCCAGGTACAGGGCGCCACCGGGGCCATCCCCCAGGGCCAGACCGAGTCGAAGATCCTGGTCGACCCGCGCACCAACAGCCTCATCGTAATGGCGATGCCCGACAGTCTGCCGGCCATCAAGGAGCTGGTGGCTAAGCTGGATGTGGACGTGGTCGAGCGCGAGCGGGCCTATCACATTTACAATCTCGAGAACGTGAACGCCGAGGACCTGGCGGACACCCTGACCGAATTCCTGCAGGAGTCGAGCCGTCTCGAGCAGACCGCCGGCGCCGCAGGCCAGGGCGGCCAGGGGCGGACCGCCCGGGCCGGTCAATCCTCCGAGTTTGTGGTCCAGGCCGACCCCGAGACCAACTCACTGCTGATCGCCGCAAGCCGCACTCGCTACGAAGAGCTGCGTGCCCTCATCACCCGACTCGACCGGCGTCAGGATCAGGTGCTGATCGAAACCGCCCTCATCGAGCTGTCCGGTCGCGACTTCCTCGACATCGGTGTGGAGCTAGGCCTGGCCGATATCCCCGGCGTGGGCGACATCGGCGGCTTCGGCCTGACGAGCTTCGGCCTCTCGACGCTGCAGGACACCGATGGCGATGGGATCCCCGACGTCAAGGTACCCAACCAGAGCAGCGGCATCACGGCTGGCATCCTGGACGGGGATGACTTCTCTCTGCCGATCCTGCTCAACTTGATCGAGGAGAAGCGCAACTCGAACGTGCTCAACGTGCCGAGCGTGCTGGTCAACAACAACGGCAGCGCGGTCGTCTCGTCCCTCGACGAACAACCCACGACCCAGATCACCACCAACGGTGGCGTCACCGGCCAGACCCAGGAGAACTTCAACGAGTACGTTGAGGCTGGTATCACCATGGAGATCTCGCCGTCGATCAGCGCTAGCCGCTACCTCCGGCTCGACATCTACCTGCAGGTCTCCAACTTCCTGGGGGCCGTGCAGGGCGCCATCCCCCCGCCGCGGACCACGCGGACCATCGACACCACCGTCAACGTGCCCGATGGGGACACGATGGTCATCGGCGGCATCATCGTCGACAACCAGACGGAAACCCGCAACCAGGTGCCCTTTCTGGGCGACCTGCCCCTGATTGGGCGGCTCTTCAGCCGGGACAGCGAGACCAAGGACCGCACGGCCCTGTACTTCTTCGTGACCCCCCACATCCTCCGGGATGCGGACTTCGCGGACCTGGCCGCAATCAGCTACGAAAAGAAACTCGAGGCGTCCAACACCATCGGCATCGAGCGCATCCGACGCATCGACTCCACCTTTGGCGGAGAACAGGGACGCGTGGACCTGCAGGGTTTCGACGTTCCCCTCTACTCCGCCCCCGACCGCGGAGAGGTCGGTGCCGACGACCTTGGCCTTGACCCGCTCGAGGTCCAAGCGGTCCTCAACGGCGCCAACAACGGACAGTAGCGGCCTGCCCAAGCGACCAGGAATCCTTCTATGACGAGTATCGGCGACATGCTGGTGGACGCGGGCATCGCTCGCGAGCGACTTGAGGAGTGCCGCAACGTGGCGGCGACCTCAGGGGATTCCCTGGATAAGGTGGTCCTGAAGAAGGAGTACCTCGACGAGGTCACCCTGCTCCAGGTCTACGCCAAGCACCTGGGCTACGAATTCCGCAAGAGCCTCGAGGGCACCAAGGTGCCCGAGGAATTCGTCAACCAGGTGCCGGTGCAGTTCGCGCGCAACTACAACCTGGTGGCGCTGGACCGCACGGCGGACGACGTGCTGAAGATCGCCACCTGTGCGCCCCTGGAGGCGCACCCGATGGACGACCTGGCGGCCATGATCGGCTGCGAGGTCGACGCGGTGCTCGCGCCGCGGCTCGAGATCACCACGCTGATCGCACGCGCCTACCGGCACAAGGCCGACGGCGTCGACGAGGCGCTCTCCTCGGTGGCCGAGGACGGCGACATCGGCAGCCTGGCGGCGGAGATCGACGAGGCGGAGGACGTCCTCGACGTCTCCAACAAGGCGCCGATCATCAAGCTCGTCAACACGATCTTGTTCCAGGCCCTCAAGATGCGCGCGTCCGACGTGCACTTCCAGCCCTATCCCGACCGGCTGCAGGTGCGCTATCGGATCGACGGCATCCTCTACGACATGGACCCGATCCCCCGCCGGGTGCAGGACGCCATCGTCAGCCGGATCAAGGTCATGGGCAAGATGGACATCGCCGAGCGGCGCCTGCCCCAGGACGGCCGGGCGACGATCCGCCTGGGCGATGGCGAGGTCGACGTCCGGATCAGCTCCATCCCCACCAGTACGGGCGAGCGCATCGTGCTGCGTCTACTCGACAAGACGGCCAAGCTCTACCGCATCGGCGAGATCGGCCTGACCGACGAGAACCGCGCGATCCTCGACAACTACCTCAGCTACAACCACGGGATCATCCTGGTGACGGGCCCCACGGGCTCGGGCAAGACGACGACCTTGTACGCCTCGATGGCGGAGATCGACACGTCCCAAAAGAACGTGCTCACCATCGAGGATCCGGTCGAGTACGCCCTTCCGGGGGTGTCCCAGGTTCAGGTGAACACAAAGAAGGGACTCACCTTCGCCGGCGGCCTGCGCTCGTTCCTGCGCCAGGACCCCGACGTGATGATGGTCGGTGAAATTCGAGACCTGGAGACCGCCGAGGTCGCCATCCGGGCGGCCCTGACCGGTCACCTGGTGTTCTCCACCGTCCACACCAACGACGCGCCCTCCACCGTCACGCGGATGATCGACCAGGGCGTCGAGCCCTACCTCGTGGCCAGCTCGATCGTCTTGATCATCGCCCAGCGACTGGTGCGGACGGTCTGCAAGCATTGCAAGGTCCAGGAGCCGATGACCGACGAGTGGCGCGCCAAGCTCAAGAAGGTCGGGATGACGCCCGACGAGCTCCCTGGCGGCGTCTGGATCGGCCGTGGATGCGACGAGTGCTTCGAGTCCGGCTACGCCGGCCGAACCGCCATCTACGAGTTCATGCCGGTCACCGAAGACCTGCGAACCCTGATCATGGAGGGCAAGAGCGCCACCGAGATCAAGCGCTTCGCCGCGAGCATCGGCATGGTTACGCTGCGGGCCGACGGTCAGTCGAAGATCCGCGCCGGCGAAACCACCGCCGACGAAGTGCTGCGCGTCACCCAGCTGGATATGGAGTAGCCCGGACCCCATGCCCATCTTCGAGTACAAGGCCTACGCAGCCGGCGGCGGCACCAAAGCGGGCGTCGTCGACGCCGACACCGAACGGGCAGCACGGCAGAAGCTCCGCAAGGAGAACCTGATCGTCCACAAGATCGCCGAGGTTCGCGGCGGCAAGCGCGTCAAGCGCAAGAAGGGCGACGGCAAACCGGGGATGCTGCAGCGGGCCAAGGACGCCCGCGCCCGCAGCTCGGGTCCGGGCCCCCGTGAGACCGAAATCATCTCGGGCATCACCCGCCAGCTGGCCACGCTGCTCGGGTCAGGCATCGCACTGACCGAATCACTGTCTGCGATCATCGACCAGTCTGAGCAGCGTAGGGTGGAGACGATGTTCCGCCAGATCCGGGAG
>CAYWNK010000377.1:0-4750 GCA_964459495.1 uncultured Planctomycetaceae bacterium | reverse complement strand
GCGGCCATGGCCGCAGGACGGGCGGTGGTGGTCACCGGCAACTCGATGGGCTGGTACACCGCGCTTGCGGTGGCGGGCTCGCTCTCGTTCGCGGACGGCTTCCGGTTGGTGCAGCGCATGGCGCTCCTGCAGGAGGACTGCGAGCCCGGCGGACAGATCATCTACCCCTTGGTCGACGGGGACTGGCAGCCCCTGCGCGAGCGCGAGATCAGCGTGGAGAGTGCTCTTGCCTCGGCACCCGCGGGCGAGGCCTTCCACTCGATCCACCTGGGCGGCTACTCGGTGCTGGCCGGTTCGCCGGGCGGCCTCGCACACCTGACGGCGAACCTGCCCGCGGTTCAGCAGGGCCGTGTGGGCTACCCCTTCCGGCTCGCCCTGCACGGCCCCTACCACACCCCGCTCTCGGCGAGCGTGGCCGAGCGCGCCCGGCGCCTGCTCGAGCCCATCTCGTTTCAGCGCCCCCGCGTCACCCTGGTCGACGGGTTCGGCCGTCGGCACTCGCCCTGGTCGGCGGACGTGTCGGAGCTGCGCAACTACACCTTTGGCGCCCAGGTCACCGACACCTACGACCTGACCACTGCCCTACGCGTGGTGCTGCGCGAATTCGCCCCCGACCAGCTCGTCCTGCCCGGCCCCGGCAATTCCCTAGGTGGGGTCTGCGGACAAGCCCTCGTTTCCCTCGGCTGGGGCGGGGTCCACTCCCGCGCGGACTTCATCCGCGTCCAGGCAGAGGCCGAAGCGCCGGTCTGGTCGATGGGCTAGCGGTGGACGCGGTACCCTGGCCGGATGCTTGTATCCATTGCCCTCCTTGCCGCCTTGAGTTCAGCGCCCGTCCAGGATCCGGCCTGGCTCCTGCATTGCAGAACTCAGGAGCTGGAGCAGCGCTACTTCGATGGGCGTAACCGATTGAGGAAAGAAGACCCAGTGGAGGCTTTGGCGCTTGAGGGGAAGCTCGATGGCGCGACGCTGGAGGCACTGGAGAGACTCCGATCCGTGCTCCAGGCGACCTTCAAAACCGACTTGGCTGAGGGCGGGGCATGGGAGGCCGATTCGGTTGGCAATCGGACGTTCGTGCTGGCGAAGCCGGCTGTGGTCGACACGATCGTACTGCAAGGAGTGGATCGGCTCATCTCGCAGTGGAGGGTCGAGGTTCGTGTCGACGAAGGCTGGAACGAGTTCGCCCAGGGCATGACCTTGCTCACTCAGCATGTCCTGCGCGGTGCGCCACAGCAGGTGAGTGCTGTTCGGGTGCGATCCTCGTCGACCCTGTCCCCAATCCCCGTCCAGGTGGGTGGGATTGAACTCTATGCGTCCCCGCCGCGCGTACGGATCGAGCCTCGCTGGGGACTCTTCGAGGGTAGCCAGGACGTGAAGGTGCTGTGCGACTTTCCCGGCGCATCGATCGAGGTCGTGTTCGAGGGGCAGGATCGAACCGTGCCGATTCAGGGGCCAGGCCAGGTCGGGTTTCAACTGCGGCAGACCGCCATGGTTCGGGCGCGTGCCACCGTCGGTGGGCGGGAGCCCGGCCCATTCGTAGAGTCGCTGTTCACTTTGGCGACACCTGAGCAGTACCACGAGCCGCTGGCGCTCTTCGTCGCTCCGCGGCCCGGGCTTGAGACGCTGGAGCCGACGGACAGCGGTGGGCGTGTCCGGCGAGGCTACATCAACGCGCCGCAAGCCGGTCTGTACCGCCTGCAGCTCGCTGCCTCTCTGCCGTGTTGGCTCGAGCTGGGGCAAGATCGCTTGCTGGTTCAGCCGGGGGAGGGGGCGTCTCCACGGGTGGCGAGCGTGCTGTTGAAAGCGGGTTGGCATCGACTGCATCTAGAAGCGCCTGGGGGGGCGAATAGGCCCTCTGAGCCGATGTTGCTTACCTGGAGCGGACCGGGTTTCGACTTTCAGGTGCCCGCAGAGGACCACCTCGGGCACTAGTTCAGCGGCAAGCACCACCCTTCCACCATGGCTTTCCACCTCACACCTTCCGACGACGACTCTGCGGAGGCGCTCGCGCCCCTTCGGAAGGCCTGGGAGCGCCTGCAGAAACAGGTGTTTGATCACGACCCCCTAGGGGCGCGCGAGGGGATCCTGGACTTCGTGTCGACGGCATGCTTCACGATGCGTAGCCGGCTGTCCGGCGTGCAGCGCAGCGACCATCAGGTGGCTTCGGCGGCCTACCTGCGCATCGATGAACTGCTACGCGCCTGCTGCGCGCTCAGCGAGGGCGAAGGGGGGAAGGTGCACGTCGAGCGCATCGAGGACCTGGTCAGCGCGACGGTGCTCTTCGAGAAGACGGCGCCCAACGCAGAGTTTGCGGTGCACGTCGAGCTGCACGACGGCTCGCGCCATGAGGCGCTGCAGTTTGCGAGTCGAGTGCTCGGCGCCTGGACGAGCTACTTCGCTGCGTGAGAGCGGCGGCTAGCCGCTGGTGCGCACGCTGCCGGGCAGCAAGCTGAACACCGGCGGCGGATCCATCGAGAGGTTGGGTTGCTGGCAGGGCACGAACACGTGGAAGAACCACTGGTGGTGCAGGTCCACGAGGAAGCGTTCGGTGGCGGCGCCGCGATCTTGGGGGCTGGCCTGGTCGAGATCGGCTAGGCCCTGGCGCACGTCGAGGATGACGTCCGCCGGCGTTCCGGCTGGGAAGGGGTAGACCGGTCCGATCCAGCGGGTCTGGTCGCCGGATCCGAGCACGCGTCCGACGATCAGGTCGCCGCCGCGCAGACGTACGGGCCAGCCGTTGGAGGCGACCGAGCGACGGGAGCCGCCGCGGACTTCGTGCAGGCGCCGGCGGCCGGTGGACGCACCACGCCCCACGCGGAAAAGGCGCGGCCGTGCGCCGATAGCTTCGGCGAGCATGCTCGCCTCCGGATCGCTGCACTGGGCGTTGGCCAGCAGGTCGGTGGCTGCACGCCGACCGTCTAGGCCGACGGTGTCGAGGATGGCCAGGGCGTCGAAGTTGGCGCGGGCCAGGGGCGACTGCAGCAGAGCGTCGCCGACCTCTTCGCTGCACTCCTCCAAGCAGCCGTTCCAGAACCACTCCGAAAGCTCGGAGAGATCCTCTGCGTAACGCGGTGCGCTAACGGCAGACCGCAGCTTTGCAGCGACGCGACTCCAAGGATGGATCGTTGTAATGGCCAACTTTTGCAGGGGGTGCAACAGAGTTCTCCTTCGTACAGGCGAGCGCTGATCCTAGTGCTGGTCGACGACGATTTTTGGCCGCGAGTTTGCGGGTTCTCAAGCGGGGACGAATTTGGGCTCGGTCCAGAATTGAGCCCGGTTGTGGGCATGGGGTTTGCGGTGCGCGATGGCTACAGCAGTCCCCCGCGCTTTGCGTCCAAATACACCTCGCTAAGCGCCGTCGGTAGATCCGCGGCCGTGGTATCCAACGTCAACGCACCTGCCCGCTGGATCGCATCGATGGCCTGGCGACGATCCTCCAGCACGAGAGCGGCCGCAGCAGAGTCCCGTGCCGCATCGAAATCGTCCGCGGAACCGTGAAGCTGCGCATCGACACTGGCCTCGCGCATGCTCGCCACGACCACCAGATGCCTGCGGCGCAGGCTGTGCACGGCACGCGCGAGCTCGTCTGCATCTTCCCCCCGCAGGTTGGTGATCAGTATGAGCATCGTGCGGCGCGATTCGCGGGTAAGGACGTTGTGAGCGGCCTCGGCGAAATCACTTGGAGAGTCGTTGGGCTGCCAGCCCTGGACGTGCCCAAAGAGCAGGGGCAGCCCCTTCGGGCCCTTGACCGAGGGCAGGGCCTCGATCGGGCCAGAGAACCCCACCAGGCCCACCGAATCCCCCTGCCTGAGGGCGATATAGGCGAGCACCAGCGTCGCGTCGAGTGCGCGGTCGAAGAGGGTGCGCGGGCCATCGTGGGCGCGCATGCGTCGGCCCCGATCGAGCGCGAGGAAGACGCGCTGGTCGCGCTCCTCCTCGTACTCACGGCTGACCAGCTGTCGACGCTTGGCGGTGGCCTTCCAGTCGATCTGCTGGGGGAGGTCGCCGTCTCGGTACTCGCGCAGCTGGTGGAAGCTGGTCCCCTGGCCACGCCGGGGGCGGCGGCGGGAGCCCCTGGGGGAAACCCGATAGGCGAGGGTTTGCAGGGTGCGGCGAAGGGCGGGTCCATGGTCGGGCACCACCTGAACGGACTCCGCGGTCCCGCAGGTGCGGCGTAGCTCCCAGAGCCCTAGGCGTGAAGTGAGCAGGACCTCAGCGGGACCGAACTGAGCCACGCCGCGCTGCTGTGGAACCAGGGTGTAGCCGTGCTCGCTCCAGCGGTCCGGCTCCAGCTGGATGCGGAACTCGTTGCCGGTCGTGGGACCGATGGGGGGCGCGTCGTCGATGAGGGTGATGGGGGCGGAGCGCGCTGCCCCGGTGGTGATGCGAAGCACCACGGTCTGCGGGTGGCCCACGGGCCAGCGGCGGGACAGCTTGCGCTCCATCTCGGGGGGAGTGCGCCAGCCGGGGAGCAGCGCGTCGAGGAGTCCGGCCACCGCAATGAGCGTCCCGGCGAGGGCGGACCCCGTGCCAAAGCCTGGGTGCACAGCCGTGGCTAGGGCCAGCACCAGGGGCACGGCGCCCAGGCCCACCAGTCGTATGGTCGGCCGGAGGCTCACGCGCGCGGGGCCTCCACCGTGCCGAGCATTTCGATCAGCACAGAGTCGGCGGCTTCTCCCTCAAAGGCCAGCTCCGGCGCGAGGGCGACGCGATGCCGGAGGACTGGGCAGGCCAGGGCCTTGACGTCTTCGGG
>CAYWNK010000376.1:0-4777 GCA_964459495.1 uncultured Planctomycetaceae bacterium | reverse complement strand
GTGCTGAATGGGTTGCGCGTCCTGGGGAGATCCCCGTCCGGCAGGAGATAGACCGAGATCGCGGGCGTCGCCGTGCCCGCCCAGCTGTTGGCTACCGCGCCGGCGTCGTCGACGAAAAAGGTCGTCGCCGAGCCGAAGGGTTGAAACAGGGCGAGGCCGTCCTGTGCGGCCGAGGGCTGGGCCAGCAGGCTGGAAGCAACGACGAGGGCGAACCTGTGCATGTGAATTCTGGCGGCAGTTGGGTAGATAGGACTGTGCGCAGAGACTCTCCCGCTGCCCCCAACCAAACGAACCCGGCCCCCTGCAGCAGGGGGCCCAAAGTGATTCGAGCAGGGCCCCAGCGGACCCAAGTTGCCAGATGAATGCCAAGCACCGGCGCGGGCCCACTGCGCTATCTTGGTTCCGGTCCCGTTCATCTACGGCCTCTGCGCCCGTCGCCCATGTCTCCCTACGACCCCAACCACGCTCCCGACCCTGCCACGTGGCTCGCCCAGGACGAGCAAGAAGCCATGATCCTGGTCCGCGACTACCACGAGGCCCATGACCCCGACATCGAGGGGCTAGATGGACATGTGGCCATCCACGTCGTGCTGGAAAACCTCCTCGCCGCTGGCGAGCCGGCGACCTGCGGAGCGACCCTCGAGCGTCACCTCGCCGCCGGGCTTGACCGACACGCGGCGCTCCATGCGATGGGCGCGGTCCTCGCCGAAGTCATGCACGCCGCGATGAACGGCAAGATCGACCCCCTGAAGGTCAACGACGAGCTAGCCCGCCGGTTCTCCGAGTAGCTGGACCAGGTCGGGCCCTTGTCCCGCTCCGTTCAGGCCTGCTAGCGGTACAGCTCCTGCAGCAACTGATACGTCGGCGCTCCGTGCCAGGGCTGAGCTACGGCTGCTTCGCCGTCGAGGCTGAGAACGTAGAGACGTACGGGATCGGACTCATCGAAGTCGCCGTCGCCGTCCTCGTCCAGACGTAGCGAGAAGGCCAGCGTATTTTCGTCGGCGAGGTAGCCGATGCTGCTGAGCTGGGTGCCCGCCGGCGTCACCTTCCGCGCCTGACGTCCATCCCCCCCGGTCATCACCGCGGTCGAGGCATCGCGATCGTCCAGCCGGCCGTCCCCGTTGGAATCGACGAGCGTCGCGGCGAACAGCAGTGCGCTCGATGCCTGGATGTGGCGTCCCCCGTCCTTCGATTCCTGGGGCGCCGGCTCCAGCAGCATCCACCACTTGGACAGGAAGCCGCGCTCCCGCAGTAGGGGCCATTCCTCCCCGCTGGCGCGGTCGACAAAGACCGCGTTGTGCCAGCCGATCGGCGCGCTGCGTAGACGCTCAGGCGTCGCCGCACGGTCGTCGTGCTGCCCCCCCTTGCTGGCCAGACCGCCCTCGGAAAACGGATTCGAATCGCGAAGAATGGAGCGCGACTTGGTGACGGTGAACGACGAGATCCAAGACGTCTGCCCCGGCAAACGATAGGGGGATCCGTAGGTCAACAGCCCCCCGATTTCCTCATCCGTCTTCATCGCTGCTGGCACGCGTGACTGTGGCATCGCGGCGGAGCCAAGGTTGGCCGTCCGCGGCATCGCGGCGCGTCCTTGATAGGACTGGCAGGAGGCGAGGGTGAGCGCGAGCGCAAGAATCCAGCCGAGTTCGGGACGAGTTTTCATGGACAGAATTCTACGAGATCCATTCTGCGCCCACCAACGGACGCGTCCGCGAGCTGCAAGCGGAGCGTTTCGAGCGCCCGATCGACCAGAGCTTCAACCTCGACGGGCGAGCCTGGGGGGGTTACAGCCCCAATTCCGCGGGCACCGGACCGGACTTCGTCCACTGGACAGCCTGGGCTTCGGGTTCAAGCTGATCCTGCGCTTGCCCCAAGCCACGGGGAGGCACCCTCCGCAGCTCGATCGAGCCGGGGGATACCTGCAGTCGGAGGCGGCCCCGCTTGTCCGTGCGCCTTCGCCACCACAGGGTCTTTCCGACGCGGACGTCCACGGAGGTTGAGGCCAGCGGCTGCCGGCTGCGAACATCGACCACCAAGAGCTCGGAGGGCGCTGGATCGATGAGGAGCGATGCCTTGGTGCTGCCGCCAGGCTGCACCATGATCTCCGGGCTCGAAGCGGCCCCGCGCCCTCCACGTAGCTGAGCGAGGAGGCGCCAGGTCCCAGGAGCAACTCCCCCTATCCTTGCGATGCCCTGCCGGTTGGTCTTCGCCGTCAGGCTCCGCTTAGACGCGTGCGCCACCTCGGCCACCAAGGCGCGCACCTCGACCCCCCGCAGTGGCCCACCGGGCCCGGTTACGAGGACCTCTATCGAGCCCGGCTGGAGGAATCCCAGGTCGCAGTCCACCCGCGTCGTCTGCCCTTCGACGACCACGGCCACCCCTAGAGGCTCCCCGACCAAGCAATGCGTTGAGCCCTTCTGGCGGCGCAACCAGACCTCGTAGTGCCCCTCCCCCGCAGACCGCTTCCAGCAGCCCGACCGTGCCTGGTAGGACAGCTGGCCCGAGGCGGTCGCGACACAGGCTAGCGGCTCGATCGGTCCTTCGAGGTCGGCGAAAGTAGGCACCAGGCAAAGCCGATGTCGGTCGAGCAGCTTGGAATCGGCCTTCCCTATCATGTGCACCTCCACCTCCCCACGCCCGGGGAAGCGCAGGTCCAGCTCAGATCCCTCCACGGCCCGCACGACACCGTGCAGCCCGTCGCTCGCGTACACCAACCACGGCCCGGGCTCCCGCGTGATCAGCTGCACCACCCCTTTGCGGTTCGTAGCGCCAGCGGCCAGGTAGCCCACCGCTCCCTTGCCCTTCGCCGTGGGCCAGAGGCCCCCCAACGTCCTCAGCTTTTCCAGTTCTGCACCCCGTGACTCGGAGTACAGGCTGACTTCGATGCCCTGTGCCGGCGCGCCTTGCGCGCCACGACTCACGCGCACGATGCAGGCTTGACGCGGCCTCTTTGTCCGCCGCTTGGGCCTCCGCCCCGCGCGAGGCTCGCCGGTTCCAGCGTTCGCCCTGCTCTCCCTCCCGTCCGGTACGCCAGCAGGCACCCGGGCCAAGTCTTCGGAAGAACTCCGTTTCGCGGAGTCCAAAAGCTCAGTCCGTACCAGCTGCGGCTCCGTTGCCTCTACCTCAAGCTCGAACACCAGCGGGGCCGGCGCCTCTGACCTGTCGGCCAAGACCAAACATGCCCCGACGATCAGCAGGATGAGTAGGCCGGCCAGGGCGATGCGCATGGGTCGATGGGCGCCGCAACGCGACGTTGTTGGATCTACGCCCCGTCGTCCCCGACCGTTGCTCAGTTTTTTTGGCCAATCGAATCCAGTCGGCCCCTACTTGCTTCCCCCGAGCTCCTGCGCGAGCGATCTATCCTCCAATTCCATGCTCTTGCTCAGCATGCTCAGGGCGATCTTGCGCTGCTCCGAGCCTACCGGAAGCGTGCGCACGCGGTCCGCAACGGACTGGAGAGTGCTTCGTTCTTCGTACCTCGACATATCGCCACCGTCCAAGCGCTGCTCCACCCTCCTCGCGAGCTCAAGGAGGTCGGGCGCCCCGACCGGCCCAGTGCTGAGCTTGGGATCGAGGGCTGTCCTGGCGAGCACGGCCCCCAGCGCCGTACAGGATTTCGCAGCCAGAACCCCACGCCTCATCCAAGTCGCCTTCATGCTCGAAGCACCGTCCATGACCGAGAAGAACTCGTCGATCGTGTCCGCGCCTCCGCCAGCCAGGATCGCCCGAGCGCCTCGGTCGACAAAGTGGCCCGATGCAACGTCTGTCGCGTCCATCGAAAGCAGCGGATTCAACGATCGAGCCTCCCCCCGGGCCGCCATGGAATGCGCGGCAAGAATCAGCCCATCCCGTGCCGAAGGATTCATCGCGAGCGCACTCCCTACAGCTGCTGCCGGATCCACAGACGCGATGGCCGCCCACGCGGCATCATCGCCGAGCCCATTCACGCCGTCGCCGGTCATCGAACGAGCCAGGCTGAGCGCAGCGACATCCTGATCCGTGGCAGCGAGGAGTAGATGCTGGATCAGGTGACCTTCAGCCGTGATTCCCTGCGCAGAGGTCAAGGCCCGCTGCGGGTCCAACCCACCCAGCAGGTAGTCCGCAGCACCTGGCTCGCCAAGCCGCGCGAGCGTGACCGCCTTCGCGAATTCGTACTGCATCTTTGGATCGTCGTACTCCAGGGAGGCCAGCACCAAGAAATCGACGGGCTCTACGATCTCAGTGATCGATAGGTCGCTGTCTTCCTGAGCCCAGATTGAGGCCACCAGCAGCAGGGACTTCTGCTGTGGGGTCGCCTCGGGATCGCCCAGCGCGGAATAGAGTTCTTGCTGACCTGCACCGCTTCCGATCATCGCCTGCCGCAGCCCACCCAGCCCGCTGGACCCGTTGCGGCCGGCCGGCCCAAGTCGCAACTGGGCGATCAAGCTTGGGTCCAACCCAAGCGAATCCAGGAGCTCCGCAGCCGAGCCGGCCTTGGGCTCCCTGCTCGGTTCGCTTTCCCCATCCACCACCCCTGACCTTGCTGCAGGGACCGCCTGGGTACGACCGATCCAGGGATCCAGCGCAGCGCTTGCGCCCCCCCCATCCGCCAGGGACTCCTGCCCAGAGCCGGGTTCGAGTGGCTTTCCGGAGGGCGCAGCTCCCACCCCTCCGAACATCCATACCAAGCCGGCAATCAAGCCTAGCGCAAGGAGCGCTGCCAGCGAACGCATCTTCCCATAGCCCGGATTGTTCATGAGGATTCGCACCAGAACGCCGGATCGGCTGCCTGCGGCAG
>CAYWNK010000375.1:0-4811 GCA_964459495.1 uncultured Planctomycetaceae bacterium | reverse complement strand
GGTCCGAGGGTGGATAGGCGCATGGTTTCCTTCGTCGAAGCCCGCTCCGGAGCGGCGGACTCCGGAGCTAACTCTATCCATACCCTCTGCGCCCAGCGGGTCACGCCCCCAAAAAGAGCTCTTCGACGAGCTCCCCGATCGCGCCCGAATCATGGTGGCCGATCACCCGATCCGCGCAGTCCTGGAGAGCCGGCACCGCATTGCCCATCGCCACCCCCAGCCCGGCACGTGCCAGCATCGGCTCGTCATTGAACGCATCCCCCACCGCCACGACACGGGACGGATCGATGCCCTCGACGTCCTGCAGCCAGCGCAGCGCCTCGGCCTTGCCCTGGCAGGGGGCGTGGAAGTCCACGGCCTGGTATTGGCTCTCCCGGTGCCGCGGCAGGATCGACAGGGGAAAATGCGTGACGTAGCTCGGCTGCCCGACGAACTCGACGATGCGCTTGGCGTAGGCGCTGGAATCCGGTTCCTGGTCGTTCATGAAGGTGACCCGGAGGACGAACTCCTCAGCCTCCAGCTGCGCTTCGTCCAGGAAGATCAGGCCGTCGAGCCCGTCCAGCGCCCCATGGGCTGCTGGGGTCCTGGGCTCCAGCGCGATCTTGCGGTCCGCCGTCATGAGCACCGCCATGTCCCCGGTGCTTCGACGGTAGTCGTGAAGCCGAGCGAGCGTCCGGTTGGAGAGAACACGCTCTTCCAGCAGCCGCTCCTGGCTGGGACACCAGACCCCCGCCCCATTGAAGACCACCGCTGGATCGGGCAACTCAAGCTCCTGAAGGACCGGTCGGGCGGAGACCACGGACCGGCCCGTCACGATCATCAGCCGCACCCCTGTGGCCCGCACGGCGTCCAGAGCCGCCCTCGTGCGCGGGTGGATGGTCTCCTCCGAGGTCATCAGAGTTCCGTCCAGATCCAGGAGCAGCGCGTCGTAGGGCCGATTCGTCATGATGGCCAGAGGATAGCGATCGAAGCCCCCTGGAACTGGCCCTAGAGCTTTCCTACGCGGCCAAGGGGGCCATCGTTTCGATGCATTCCCCCGGTTCTCGCAAGCCCGGCTCCACTCTGCCCGAGGCCCCGAACCACCCCGGGGAATCCCTCGAATCAGGCCCTCGACGAAGCACGGGTCTGGAGTGCAGGCTAGGGCCATGCTCTTCCTAGGCTCCTCCCGATCTCACCCCCGCCTACGCCAGGCCGCGGCTCTGCTGGCGCTCGCCCTGTGCGCGTGCTCAGGCACCCGCTCCGCCCAGAATCCAACCCTGCGCGTGCTGACCGATCGTGGCTCGGAGCTAGGCGTCGCGACCAACTACGGTCCGGTGTTCCTGGGCCGCACCGCCTCGGCGGGCTACGTGCAAATCGAAGCGGTCTACGGGGATGGACCGAGCATCGAGTCCACCGTCGTCGAGCCGGTTGGCAACGGCCTCTTCACGGCCGAGACCGAGATCCGCCTCCCCGCCGTGCCGATCAAGTTCCGCTCGCCGCGCCCCGGCGAGCGTGTGATCCTGAAGGGACGGGACGCCAACGGCAAGGACTGGGAAAAGGAGGTCACCGTGCGCTCGGACGAGCGCGTCTACGGCATCCTGCTCGACATCCCCGACCGCATGCGTGACCGGCCCGACCAGGTAGGCGCCGGCATCTACCAGCGCGACCCCGCGGACAAGAACATCCTCTATCTGGTCGGACTCGTCAGTGGACGCGTCAGCATCTCGGGCTCGGGCAACGTCAAGAGCTACCTGGCCGTGGCAGGACCGGAGACCCTATGGCGCTTGGTAACCCATCGCCGCGACCACAACCGCAGGCGGCCGTGGATCTATCGTGAGGACGTGCTGTAGCTCGCCGCGACCAGCCCTGGAACTCGCAACCGGCCCGCGCTCCCCTCCCCAGGGGGTGCGGGCCGGTTGCGTTTAGCGGCGCCAGAAGCCCGGCACGAAGAGCGCCACCATGGCGTAAAACTCGAGCCGCCCGAGGATCATGAAGCCCGTCAGCACAAACTTCGCCAGGTCGGGCAGTTCGGCAAAGTTCAGGTAGGGCCCCACGCGGGCCAGGCCGGGTCCGATGTTGTTGAGAGTCGCCAGGACCGCGGTCCCCGCCGTAACGAGATCGATCGGTACCCCGTCGAGCTTGAAGAACGAGAGGAACAACGTGCCCCCCATGAACACCAGCACCCAAAGGGCGAAGTAGCTGACGATCGAGGCCACGACCCCATCGTCGAGGGTCTGCCCATCGATGCGCACCGCGTGGATGGCCCGCGGCCGGCTGAAGCGTCGCACCCCGTTGATCGCCGCCTTCGCCACCACAAGCATGCGGACCATCTTGATCCCGCCCCCTGTCGATCCAGCGCAGGCACCCGAGACCGCCAGGAACATCATGATCACACGGGCGATCTGCGGCCACAGGTCGAAGTTGGCCGAGCCGTAGCCGGTCGATGTCTGCATCGACACGGTCAGAAACGAGGTGTCCCGGAAGGCGGTCCAGAAGCTTGAGTAGTCCTTGAGCCCCTCCGGCGGGGTGCCGCCATTGCCCGGCGCATTGATCCACAGGACGCCCGCGAGGAAGAGCGATGCACCAATCGCAATTCCCGCGTACCAGCGCGCCTCGCTCGAGCCCCAGAGGCGTCGCAGGAACGGCCGTGGGCCCACCCGCAGCAAGGTCTCGTACAGCCCAAAGTTGAAGCCGCACAGGAACATGAACACCGTGATGATCACCTCGATCGAAACCGAATCGAAGTGCGCCACGCTGGCCGAGTGGTTTGAGAACCCTCCGGTTGGAATCGTGCCAAGGGTGTGCAGCAGCGCATCGTAGGGGTCCATCCCCACGCCCAGCAGCAGAACCAACTCCAAGAAGGTCAGCCCCACGTAGATCCGCATCAGCGTCAGCGCGCTCTCGCGCACCCGCGTGTGCCCAGCCTCGCGCGCGACACCTGGAATCTCTGACCGGAAGAGGCTGCGCCCCCCCGTCGGGAAGAGCACCACGAACACCATCACGATTCCAAAGCCGCCCAACCAGTGGCTGAACGATCGCCAGAACGCGATCGCCGGGTCCATGGAGTCGATCTGTTCCCCCGACATCACCGTGGACCCCGTGGTGGTCAGCCCGCTAACGCTCTCGAAGTAGGCGTCCACTAGGCTCCCCAGGGAGAAGGGCCCAAAGGTGCCGTGCACCAGGTAGGGCAGCGCGCCGCACAGCCCGCCCACCAGCCAGGACAAGCCCACGACCGCGAGCCCCTCCCGCCGGAAATAGTCAGGCCGGCCGACCCCCGACGACTCCTTCGAACGGCAGAGGAATGCGATGGTCCCCCCCGCCACCGCGCTGATGAGCGCGCTGACAAGAAAATCCACCGCGGTGCCCGGGTTCTGAAAGCCCGCCGCAACGCCCGCGGGGATCAACAGGAACATCGCCATCAGAATGACGACGACACCGAGTAGTCGTCCAACTGCGCGTAGATTCATCAGGCTCGAAACACGCGTTCGATCGCGGACAGGTTTTCCGGAAGACTGAAGACGATCACCTGGTCGCCTTCCTGGACGGTGTCCTCGCCAGAGGGCACGAGAACCGCGTCACCGCGCACGCGCGCGCCAATGACCGAGCCCTTCGGCAGGTCCAGGGTCTTGATCTTCGCGGGCTCCGTGCGGTGCACGGTCAGCTCCAACACCTCCGCCTTGCCCTCTCCGATCACGGCGATCGCCGCGGGCGACCCCGATCGAACGAAGCGCAGAATCGAATTGGCCACCAGGATCCGCGGCGAGATCGCCTGGTCGATGCCCAACAGATCGTAAATCTGGCGGTAGCTCGCCTTGCCAACCATCGCGACGGTGCGCTCGACGCCAAGGGAGCGGGCGAGCTGGCAGGCGACCATGTTGTCCTCGTCGTCGCCCGTGGTCGCGATGAACACGTTCGCGTCCCCGATGTGTTCCTCGAGGAGCAGGTCCAGATCCGTCGCGTCGCCCTCTAGCACAAGCACGCCCGCGCCGCCTTCGGCCGCGACAGCACGCGCCTTGGGTCCGTCGCTTTCGATCACGCGAATCGAAAGACCGGGCGTCCCGCGCAGCTTGCGCACCAGCTGGCGGCCGATGCCCCCGGCGCCCATGATCACCACGCTCCGGTGCCAAGCCGACTTCTCCCCGGCCAGGACCTCGCAGGCATCCAGGGTCTTGGACTTGCCGATCAGGAAGACCTGGTCATCGCCCTCGAGCTGGTCGTCGCCCGCGGGAACGAAGAAGCGCTCGCCCCGCTGCACGGCGGTCACGAGCACACCCTCGGGGAGCTTGAGATCCCCCAGCGTCCCGCTCGTCAGACCTGAGCCGTCCCTCAGGCGCAGGCGCCTGAGCTGCACCCGCCCCTCGGCGAAGCTCTCCACCTGCAGCGCGTGCCGCTCGCGCACCGTCGAGAGGATTTCCTCCGCCGCCAGCTCCTCGGTGGACAGCACGACATCGAACCCAAGCGTGTGCTTGTAGAAGTAGCGATAGCCCTCGAGCATCGCCGTTTCTTTCAGCCGCAGGATGCGCCGCTTGGCCCCGAGCTGCTTGGTCAGCACGCAGACCAGCATGTTCACGTGATCGTCGTCGGTCACCGCCACGACGAGATCCGCCTTGGACGCGCCGGCCTCGGTCAGGATACTGGCCCTGGTGCCATCGCCCACCATGGCCTGAACGTCCAACGACTCCTGCATGCGGCGCCCCTTGGCGGGATCGGGATCCACCACGGTGACGCTGTGCCCCTCGCGCGAGAGGATCGAGGCCAGGTGAAACCCGACCTCTCCCGCACCTACGACGACGATCTTCATAGCCGCGCAGGGTAGGGCCTCGGCCCCGCTT
>CAYWNK010000374.1:0-4839 GCA_964459495.1 uncultured Planctomycetaceae bacterium | reverse complement strand
CCAGCGCCGGTTCAGTGAAGACACGCGCTTCCCCGGGCAGGTGCGAGCTGAGTTCCGCGGGGCGCAGCGCGGTGGGCGCGAGCACTTCGGTCGTGTCGTTCGAGCTGCGCTCGTAGCAGGCGAGGTAGAACTCCCCGCCGCGCGCATCCAGAACGACAGCGCCGATCTCCCCAGGGGCAAGCAGGCGCCAGGCCAGGGCCTCGACCGAAGGGACTCCCACCAGCTGGGCTCCGCTGCCCTCGGCGAGGCCTAGCGCAGTTGCGATCCCCACGCGCAGGCCGGTGTAGCTGCCGGGGCCAAGGCCGACCGCGATCCAGTCGGGTTTCGGAGGCCTATCCGCCAGCAGCTCGTTCAGGCAGGGCAGCAGGTCGGACGCGTGCGCACGGCCAGGTTCGAGGGACTTGGTTTGGATGCGACCCTCGACTGCGATCGCGACAGATGCGGCCCGTACCGAGGTTTCAAGCGCGACCCGCAAGCTCTGATCCGCCGGAACGGAAGAGGGCAGGGTCACGCTCCGATGGCCTCGACCAATAGCTCGGCAACGCGCTCGGCGTGGGCCTGGATCACCGCGGCGTCGGGGCCTTCTACCATCACGCGCGCGAGGTCTTCGGTGCCCGAGTAGCGCAGCAGCACGCGGCCATCTTCGCCGAGGTCACGCTCGACCTCTTCAACCGCCGCCAAGATGTGCGGCAGCTCGCTGAGCTGCGGCTTCGAGGCGACCGGCACGTTGATGAGCACCTGGGGGAAGGGCCGATAGGGCGCTGCCAATTCGCGCAGGCCTTTGCCGGATGCGGTCATGACGCGCAGCACCGCAAGCGCGGTCACCAGGCCGTCGCCGATGAAGGCGTTGGACTCTCCCAGCACCACGTGGCCGGACTGTTCGCCACCCAGGGAAAGGGTCTCCTTGCGCAGGGCTTCGACCACGGCGCGATCGCCTACACCCACCTCGACCACGCCAACGCCAACCTCCCGCAGGGCGCGATGGAGGCCGCGATTGCTCATCACTGTGGCGACGAGGCGCTGATCTTCGGGCTTGCCCGAGGAGGCCGCGTGCCTTCCAAGGACCGTCAAGATGCCGTCGCCGTGGACCAGGTCGGACTCGCTGTCGACCAGCATGCAGCGGTCCCCATCTCCGTCTAGGGCGACGCCCAGCTGGGCCCCTCTCCCGCGCACCGCGTCCATCAGGGCCTCGGGGTGGGTGGAGCCTACGGCGGCGTTGATGTTCTCGCCGTCGGGGTCGGAGCCGATCGCGTGAACCTGGGCGCCGAGGCGCCCGAAGACCTTGGGGCCGACACGGCTGCCGGCGCCGTGGGCACAGTCGAGCACGAGGTTCACGCCCGAGAGATCCAGGCCCTTGCTTACGGTGTCGACCAGGTGATCGAGGTAGGCGTCCTCCAGCGATGGAAGGAAGGTTGGCGGGGTGCCCGCCTGCAGCGCGGGAGCCGGTCCGTGCAGGCGCTCCTCGATCGCGGCCTGCTGATCATCGCTAAGCTTGTCGCCTCCGGCACCGAAGGCCTTGATGCCGTTGTCATGGGCGGGGTTGTGGGATGCCGACAGCATCACTCCCAGGGCGTAGTCGCCGGAACGGGTCAGCCAGGCGAGACCAGGCGTCGGCAGGAGCCCGGCGCTGGTGCACTCGACCCCGGCGGTCTGCAGGCCGCGGGCCACAGCGGATTCAAGGGGCGGGCCCGAACGCCTGCCGTCATGGGCTAGCAGGGCTTTGGGGGCGGCGATTCCGGCGCATAGCACGTGACCGAGCGCCTCGCCCACTTGGGCGGCACGCTCCTCGGTCAACCAGCCCTCACCGGCGCGGCCGCGGATTCCGTCTGTTCCGAAGATCGTTTGTGCGCTCACAGGTTTTCGCGGGGCAGATCGCCCCCTCCTTCCTCGGATTCTGCGTCTTCGAGTGGCTCGAGGACAAGGGCAGCGTCGTCCATCTCCAGCTCGATGATCAGCTGACTGGTGGGGGATAGATCGAGCTGCTCGGCCAGGGGCTCGGAAAGGGCGGCCCGCCAGACCTCAGGAGCGATCGGATCGACCTCGATGGGGGCCAGGCGGCTGCCGTCGTTGGCCATGCGATTCACGTCCACATACACCCGGGCCAGGCCGCCTACGATCTCCCGCAGGGCCACGTTGACGTCCGCGGGGTCAATGCCTTGACCGGGGCGGATCATGCTAGTCGCGCGCACCCGCAGGCGCGCCTTGCGGGTGGGGGCAGAGAAGCGATCGTAGGGGGCGGCCTGGCCAGGTTTGAAGGTGACCAGGACAATATCCTTGTCGACCGTGCCCAGATCCTTGATCTCGGGGACGATGGAGGCTTCGACCAGCACGGCCTCGAGGAGTTCGAAGCCGCGGTCCTTGGAGGCTGGATCCAGGTCGAGCGCGGCGGACCACAGTCCGTCCTCCGGCGAGGTCGGTGTGAGGGTCACGAAGGACAGGAGCTGCTCAAAGTCGTCGACCTCGGCGGGGCTGAGCAGGGTCGCCTCGGTGGGCTTGAAGACGACATCGTGGACCTGCAAACCAGCGGATTCGAGCGTCTTGTCGTCCAGCGTGACGAGCTCTTCACGGAGCACGAGCTTGTGTTGCCTGAACAGCCGCACGTCGACGCGCGGCACGGAGTTCGCGTTCTTGCCCACCCAAGTCACGGCCAGGTCCTTCGCGTAGCGGCCTACGCCCCAATGGATGGAGGCCGCGTCCAGTGGGATTTCGCCCAGCGAGCCCGGTTCGAGGGTGATCTTGCCGCCGATGCCGTCCTCGAACTGCTGCATCACTTCCCGGGGCCCGACAACCTTGACCTGGTAGGCGCGTTCGGTCCCCACCTCGAAGACCTTGGGCACCCCGTCGCCGGTGGCGGAAGGGGCCTGGATCGTGAGTTCTCCGGCGACCGGGCCAGGCGTGCTCCGGTCGGTGTCGGTTTTCAGGCGGATGTCGAAGAAGCGGGTCTCGGTGACCTGGTTGGAGGCGACCAGGAAAACTGCGGCGCCGATGACGAGCGCGATGGCCTTTTGGCCCAGGTGGTTGCCAAACACGCTCTTGGCGATTTGGCGCAGTCCAGCCCGCTCGGGTGCGGCCGCGCCGGAAAGGCCCAGCCGTTCACCGAGCGCATCGGAGAACTTGTCCCGGGCGATGCGGCGCTCCATCTTGCCGTCGGCGCAGATGGAGATCGAGCCCGTCTCTTCGGATACGACGACGGCAACGGCGTCGGACTGCTCCACGAGGCCCAGTGCGGCCCGGTGGCGTGTGCCGGTGGACTTGGAGAGCTCCCCGTTTTCCGAGAGGGGAAAGAGCACCGCGGCGGCCGAGACTTTGCCGTCGCGCACCACGACAGCCCCGTCGTGCAGCGCGGCGCCGGGGTGGAAGATGCTGTCGAGCAGCTCGGCGGTCACGGGCGCATCGATGGCCACGCCCGCGCTCGAGAGCGCATCGAGGGGCGTCTTGCGCTCGAAGGCGATCAGGGCCCCCTGGCGCTTGCGGGCCATATCGATTGTGGCCTCCGCAACCTGTTCGATCGTGGTGGGTCCGTGGTTGGACAGGAACCTGCCGAAGAGTTGGTGGTCGCCGAGGCTCAGAATGCCGCGCCGCAGCTCAGGCTGGAAGAGGATCGCGAGCACGATCGTCGCTACGCCGAGGATCGCATCGAGGACCTGCTGAAGCTCCCGCAGCTCGAAGGCGTTCGCCAGCCAATAAAGGCCAAGGCCGAGAACCAGCACCGTCACGCCCAAGCCGCGCACCAGGCCACTACCCCGCGCGGTGCGCAGCAGGGTGAGCACCAGGTAGATCCCGGTGGCCAGGATCAGAACCTGGAGCAGGTCTGAGGTGGTGAAGCTCGGCAAGAGAACGGGCGGCGGTGCGCCGCGGGACGGGGGGGCTAGTCTTGGTTGAGGGCGTAGGCGACTGAGGCAGCCTCGGCCATGGGGGCGACGTCGTGGACGCGCAGAAGCGCTGCGCCGCCGGCGACGCAGGTGGCCAGTGCCGCGGCGGTGCCGCCGAGGCGCTGGAGGGGGGAGGGCGAGTTGCGGTCCGGGGACGGCTGCCGTTCTTGTTGTTCGGCGCCCGTGATGTGTCCGATGAAGGACTTCCGCGACACGCCCAGCAGCAAGTTGCATCCGAGGGAATGCAGCTCGGGAAGCCGGCGAAGCAGGGCGAGGTTGTGCTCCAGCCGCTTGCCGAATCCGATCCCGGGGTCGAGCCAAACCCGGTCCAGATCGATCCCGACGGAGAAACAGGCGGCCAGGCGCTCCCGCAGGTGGTCGGTGATCTCTGCCACAGGATCCCCGTAGCGGGGATCATCCTGCATGTCGGCCGGAACGCCCTGGCGGTGCATGGCCACGTATTCGACCCCCGCTTCCGCCACCAGGGGCAGCATGGCGGGGTCGGCGAGTCCGGCGCTGATGTCATTCACCATGGTGGCCCCGGCCCTGATGGCTGCCGCGGCCACGTCCGCCTTCGTCGTGTCGATGCTGATTCTGGCGCTCGACTCAGCGGCCAGGGCCTCGATCACGGGCAGGACCCTGGAGAGCTCCACTTCGGCGGAGACCGGATCCGCTCCTGGCCGGGTGGATTCACCGCCCACGTCGAGGTAGGCCGCGCCCTGGGCCTCGAGGTCCAGGGCATGGGTGACGGCGGCCGCAGGTGCATGAAAGCGTCCGCCGTCCGAAAAGCTGTCGGGCGTCACGTTGACGACGCCCATGATCCGGGGGGCGGGGGGGGGGGCGGTTGTTGCGGCCCAGGTCGCCCCGAGCACCACCGCAAGGGGCCCGCCGACCTGGATATGCCCCCCGGGCCCGCGGTCGCAGACGAGCAGGCGGGTCCAGCCCGAGGGGGCCAGGGGCTGGGAGG
>CAYWNK010000373.1:0-4841 GCA_964459495.1 uncultured Planctomycetaceae bacterium | reverse complement strand
ATGGGGTGGTGCTTTTAAAACCCCGCCGAGTTCGTTGGTGATTGGCCACTTCGCATGGTCGCTATTTAGCGCGCGCTGTACGCTGTAGGTTTAGCGGCGTTATGGATATATTTGCACTTGAAGCGAAACCTTGTTAGTGGTCATGCGTATGGAGATACATGCGCCAATTATGGATGTTTGTCACTCCGCAGAAGCCTAAAAGGAAGAAGCCTGGGCCGAAGCGGACGAAGGACTCGAGGATGCCCCATGACAAGCGGGATCGGGTGAAGCCTGAGAATCCGATGACCATCACTCGGAAGTTGATGAAGGGTTTGGCGCCCTTGAGGTGCACCGCCTTTCGGCAGCCGATCATCGATGCAATTGAGGCTGGGAAGGAGAAGTACGGGTGCCGGGTCGTGGAGTTCACGATCCAGAACGATCACCTGCATTTCACGGTCGAGGCATCGGGCAAGGAGGGGCTGGTGAAGTTCATCATTGGGCTGTCGGTGCGGATTGCGAAGACGATCAATCGGGTGCTCGGGCGGAAAGGACCCGTTTGGAGGGATCGCTACCACCGCAGGGACATGGTGAGCCTGCGCGAGGTCTACAACGGGGTCCGCTACGTGCTTTGCAATGGGGCGAAGCACGGGGATTGCTACGAGGGCAAGGAGGTGGATCCCTTCAGCTCCGCGCCCTGGTTCCGATTTTGGCTTGGCTTAGAAACCCCGCGGAGTTCCGGTCGGCCAGTGGCTCTGCCGCAGACCTGGAAGCTCCGGAACTGCTTCGAGGTCTACGGAAAGGTCGATCCGAAGTACTTCCAAGACCGGTAGGGCAAGTCGGGCGGAGGCGGGAGCACAAGAAAGGGGGCACCGGGAGGTGGCCCGATGGGCCCCGTGGGCGCGCGCCCGGACCGCGGGCACAAGGCCGCGGGGCGTCTAGGCAGACAGGCACCTCGTCACCCGGCCTCCCTTGCCAGGGTCCCGCCGTCCGCTGCCCCTCATCCGTCACGTCGGCCCCCACGACGCTAGAGGCGCCGTAGGCGCTTCGCCTCTAGCGTCGTGGGGGCCGACGTGACGGATGAGGGGCAGTGGACCCGCTTGCTCTGATTCCCGATCCGAGGTCTCCACCTCGGATCAGGCAGCCAACGCGTCACCCAATCACCCAATCAAGCTCAAGGGCAGAACCCAACCCGCAGCGCATCCGACAGATTCGACCCCGTCCCCCCCGCTGCAGGATCCCGATACCAGAACTGAAAGGACCACTGCGTTCCTGCCAAGATCCGCCCCGAGGGCTGGGGTGGATTCGCCAGGTCAAGCGCCTCGATCGCCATCCCCCCCCCATCGATGACCAGCGGATTCAGGCGCAGAATTCCTCCGCCCACGCACAGGAAACCATCCCCAAGCGGCACCTGCTGCTCATCGGGCCCGTACACGAACAAACCGAAGTTCCCCGCGGGCGCACCCGACACGTTTACAACAAGATCATTCGCCGCCAGGCTCGTCGAGCCCGTCGCTCCCATGATCGCGCCGGCGCCCACCGAGTTTGGCGCGGTTGAACATGCATTGACCGCCTCACAGCCACACAGGGGCTGGATCAAACGGAAGTCATCGAAACCCGCTTCCAGCGTATTGATCAGGTTGTCATTCAGCGCGGTCACCCGCACCCGCACCTGATCGGTCAGCGGAATGAAGTCCTTCACGTCCAGAAGCAACGGTGCCCACGCCCCCGTTGACTTGGACTGAGCGACCTGGGCATGGCACAAGACCCACGTCCCCCCATCATCCGGCGACAGCCAGACGCGCAAACGATCGGGAGGGTTGAACGAATCTGAGCCGTTGCTGAACCACAACCACATCGACATCAACGGGTCGGCTAGCTGGGACAGGTCATAGGGGGGGCTGATCAAACTCGTGCGCCCGTTCAGGTTCTGGTCGAGGTCGGTCACCCAGCAGTCCGTGCCCGCGAGGGTGTGATCGTCCGCGGGCGAGGCGTCGGAGGGAATCGGGTCTCCCAGTTCCCAGACACCCTGGCTCGCGTTGTCCTCGATGTAGCCCACGGTCCAGCCCCCAGCATCCCCGCCCTCAAACTCGTTGTCGGCCAGGATGTGCTCGGTGAGCGCGACGACGGAGAACGCCGGGGAGCTGCTGCCGATCTCGGGCGAGGTCCACAGAATGCCGGTGGATGAGCGCGCGCCCACGTACCAGCTCACGCGCGTTCCGCAGTCCAGGGCGGGGAACGCTGCGCTGAAGACACCAGCACCCTGGGAAACCAACGGCACCTCGACGACGCCGGCGCCCGCGTCGTACCACAGCCGCTCGGTGCCCGATTGCAGGCTGCCCGGGACGGCCTCGCCGATTTGCACCTCGATCGTCTGGCCCGCCGGATCGAGCAGCTGGGTCGCGCCGCCAATCACCGTCACGTCGAGCTCGGGCTCGCCCACCCACCACACGAACAGCCCCTTCTCGATATCGCTACCGATGACGAGGCCACTGGGGAAGTATGGGTAGCAGCTCCACAGCCCGTTGAAGCTCGCCTCATCATCCCCTGGCCAGGTGTCGAAGAAGTCGGTCTCGACCGGAGCCGCCGGATTCGTGCGGTCGTAGATGCGCAGGCCCGAACGATAGTTGGCCTCAAAGATTCGGTCCTCTAGCACGTAGAGGTTGTGCCCGATGGCCGTCGTGTTGCCCTCGACAAAGCCAAGGGACTGCAGGTCGTCGAGATCGGAAATGTCGATGACATGGGTACGCGTCGGACGCCCGTTGCCCTCATCCAGCTCGTCGTTGAGGTAGAGGAACTGACGGTCGGGGGACACCCATGCCTGGTGGCTGTAGGAGGCCTGGGGGTACTGGAGCACGTCGCGCACGAAGAGGTTCGACTTGTTCGTGACGTCGAGCACGATCACGCTCGTCTGGGTGAAGCCGTTGTTGAACCCGCCGCAGAGGAACGCGATCTGGCGACCGGCATACGGCCCGCTGTCGTAGGTGACGACCTGGGCATCGTGCACATAGCGATTCGAGTACTCGCCCACCAACGCGGGCGCTGCAGGGTTCGCCAGGCTGTAGATGCGGATGCCCCGCCCGCTGCCTCCGCAGCGATACAGAAAGCCCGAGTCTTCGTCGATCGCCACGTTGTGGGTCACCGGCGGACCGCCGGCCTCGAACTCGCCGACCAGGGTCACCTGGCCCTGATCCACGGCGCTGAGATCGATCACCTGAATCCCCTTGCCTCCTTCGCTGACCGCATAGGCATAGGTCTGGTAGACCTTGATGTCGCGCCAGATGCTGCCCGGCCCTGCCACTTCGCTCACCACGAACGGAGCCGAGGGATCGGCCAGGGAGATCACGAACGTGCGGTCCGCGCCGCCGAGCAGGGCATATTCGGTTCCGCTCTGGGACACGTAGCCCCAGCAGTCACTGAACGCCCCCACGTTCAAATCGTCGGGGGTCATCCAGGAGAGCAGGCTCACTCCGCTGCGCGGAAAGGCGATGCCCGAGCCCGGCGGATTCGACCCCAGGAGTGACGCCCCGGGGCGCAGGCTCTCGCCAGGCGCGAAGCCCTTGCCCCGGTGGGGCCCGACGCGATCCAGCACCTTGGGGTCGTCGTCGTGGGCGCCGGCGAGGGAGGAGAGGGCAAAGAGGAAGGCAGCGGCAGAGAGGAGTCGCATCATGGGGCAGCGTGCGGTGGTTCAGGAGCTACAGGACAGCATGCTGCAACCGGGGCGATGACGGGCCCAGTCCGGCCGTTTTTCAGCGAACGTCTCGGCTCCGGACTGGGGCGAATAGGGCTGCCGCAGGACATCGAGCAGCTCTGCGACGCCGCTCGGATCGCCCTTCTCGGCGCGGTCGATCGCCAGCTGGGCCAGGTAGTTGCGCAGGACGTAGAGCGGGTTCACCGCGTCCATCCGGCGGGCCCGCTCGGGGTCGCTGAGGCCTTCGGCGGCGGCAGCGCGGGCATAGCGCTCGCACCAGGCCCGCAGCGCCGCCAGCCGCTCGCCCGCCAGATCCGCGGGGTTGTAGTGGGACCCCGCCAGCGCCGCCACGATCGAGCTGTCATCCGGTGCTCCACCCGCTATCGGCAGCTTGGCCAGGGCCCGGTAGAACAGGGTCATGTCGGTCTCGGCGGCGCTGAGCAAGGGCCCCAGGTCCTCGATCAGTTTGCTGTCGTCGGGCGCCTGCGCCAGACCGATCTTGGACTGCAGCATCGCGCGGTACCGCGCCATGTACTCGTCGGGCCAAGCGTCCATGATCGCTTGCAGGGGAGCCGAGTCCCCCACCAGCGGCACGATTGCGCTCGCCATTCGAACCAGGTTCCAGTGGGCGATCGTTCCCTGATTGCCAAAGCGGTATCGCCTCCCCTGGGCGTCGGTCGTGTTGGGTGTCCAGTTCTCGTCGTAGTCCTCAACCCAGCCGTAGGGGCCATAGTCGATCGTTTCGCCCAGGACCGAGAGGTTGTCGGTGTTCAGCACGCCGTGCACAAAGCCCACGCGCATCCAATGCACGACGAGCTCGGCGGTCCGAGCGGCCAAGCTCTCGAACCACGCCAAGATCATCTCCTGATCGATCGGCTCACCCGGCGGCGGTGCGTCGAAGGCGGGACCTTCGCTACGAATGGAGTACTCGGCCAACTGGCGCAGCAGATCCTGGTCGCCGCGCGCCGCGGGTAGCTCGAAGCTGCCGAGCCGCAGAAACGAGCGCGACACGCGGCACACCACCGCCCCCGGCTCATGGCGCGGGTTGCCGTCGTAGAACATGTCCCGCAAGACCTCCTCGCCCGTTCCCACCAGCGAAAGTGCCCGCGTCGTCGGCACACCCAGGTGGTGCATCGCCTCCGAGCACAGGAACTCGCGTACCGAGGAGCGCAGC
>CAYWNK010000372.1:3605-4852 GCA_964459495.1 uncultured Planctomycetaceae bacterium | reverse complement strand
GCCTGCAGGACCTGGACCGGGCCTGGGAAACCCACTCTGGCGGCGCCTGGCAGAGCGCGCTCCCCGCCGCCGGAGCTCCGCTGGTCGGCGCCGAGTTCGAGCAGGCCGGCGGAGCGATCCAGTTCACGGCGGCATCCACGACCACCGCCGAGGCTGTGGCCTTCACCACGGCGCAGAACCTCGCCCTGATCCCGGCGACCCCCGGATTCCAGACCTTCCGCGAGTCCCGCCTGGTGTACGTCGAGGCGTACCTGGAGGCGGAGTACGACTACCCGGGCGCCGCTGCGCTGGCCGCAGATACGGGCCTTGCCACCCGCCGCTGGACGACCGAGGGCCCGCTCGAGCTGCTAGAGGGAGAGCAGATAGGCCGCGTGTTCATCGAGATGCGCCTCAACGAGGACGGGACCAGCGACGGCTGGGGGGACTGGCAGCTGTACCGCCCGGGCTCCTACCGCGTGGTCGAGGTCCAATTCAGGATCCAGGCCCAGCGCCCCGCCACCGACCACAACGTCCGCATTCTGAAATTCCATACCCGGATCCGAGCGCCGCGCCAATCGATGGAGATGCGCACGCCGGTCCGGGCTGTCCTCGAAGGAGAGGCCCTGTGAACCCCTACGAAGTCAGGCCTGGCCCCGGAACGGGATGCCCTGGCGGTCGGCCCCTGCAGGTCACCGCCACCAGCGCGGCGACGGCGCACACGCTCCACACGATCGCGGAGGCGGACGCCGTGGACAAGGTCTGGGTTGAGGGCTGGAACAGCGCCGAGCGCCCGCACCCGCTCTTTCTGGTGATCTCACCCGCCGGAACCTCCGGGGCCCAGCTAACCGCTGCAACCATCGTGGCCGAGCTGCCCCATCGAACTCCGTACGAGCTGCTCGGCGCGCACGCGCTCCAGCAGATCGCGGGGGGTCCGTACGCCATCGGCGTCTACACGGACGCGGACGGATCCGGAAACGTGGCCGTGACCTGCACGGTCACCAGGTTCCCAACAGGGGGGCTGTAGTGGCTCGGAGACGCGGACAAAACGAATGGCCGGTGATCCAGTGGATGAGCTTCAACGGTCCGGAGATCAACCTTCCGCCGCTGAACCCCACGCGGCAGATGGTCCGGATCGATGTCGGGCTCGTCGTGCAGGAGAACTTCGGCGGCTTCGAGTGGGACGCCACGGATGGCCTGTTTATGCCAGCATCCGGCCTCTACAAGATCGACATCAATGCAACGCCCGGGCGCGGCAACCTGAACAACAA
>CAYWNK010000372.1:0-3505 GCA_964459495.1 uncultured Planctomycetaceae bacterium | reverse complement strand
CAGCAGCTCGAAATGCTGGGCGAGGTCCAGCGCCTTCGGGCCAATGCCGCCGTTTGGTCTATCGCCCGCAAGGCCCTGCGCGGCTTCCTCACGATCGCAATCAAAGCAGCTACCCCTATCCCCCTATGAGTGTTCACAACGAAGCCAATGCCGACTCGGACGAGCTGACCGCGCACAAGTCTGGCGCCTCCTCTACGGAGTTCTGGACGACGATGGTTAGCCTGGTCGGATCCTTCGCCCTGCTCTTCGTCTTTCCGGACAACGATCAGATGGTCGGTATCGCCACCGCGATCATCCTGGGAAGCGGCCCGGTCTACACAATTGGCCGCTCCTTCGTGAAGGCGCGAGGCGACAAGCACCGCGCCGAGATGGTCGATTCTCAAGAGCGGACGCAAGCCCACGCACTCAAGGCCAAGGCATCCGTCGAGGTCGCGCGCCTTGAAGCCAGCGCCGAGATAGACAAGGCCATCCGCCAACCCGCAATCGCCCCCGTGGATGACCACCCGGGAGGCGCCTTCGTTGATGACGACATCATCGAGCTAACCCGCAACCCTCCTACCTGAAATGGACCGACTGATTTACGGCCTACTGGCCTGCTTCTTCCTCACCGCCTGCCCTGGCGATACCGTCAAGATCAAGCCCACGGCTGGCATCAAGGATGTCACGCCTCGGGTGCTTCAGTACGCCCAACTGGGCGCTAGTACGATCACGGACGAGATCGACCGCGACGTGGCCGATGGCGATATCGAGGTGTTCCGCTTGTTCTGGAACCAGGTCGAAGGCGTAGACCTCGTCAAGTCCGAGATGCGCGAGGACGTGGACCAGGCCAAGGAAGAACTGCGCGAGAAGGCCCGCCGCCAGATGGAAGAGCTGAATCGCATCCGTAAGGGTGAAGACCTCCAGCCTAAGCCTGCCCCTGGCCGCATCGACCTCGACGATGAGGAGGAATTCCTCCCCTTGGATCTAACCAGGCCAGACGAGGACCAATAGAAACACCGGCCAGCTCTTGCGGTCTGGCCGGTTGCGTCGGTTGGCGCCTGGGAGCCCCGTTTCATGCTGCGGGGCTCCCTTTCTATTCCGACTTGGGGGTCTGGATGCGGACCCCGCCGTCTGGCGTTGCCTGGAAGTCGTAGGCGTCCGGATTGGGCGGCGGCTGATCTCCAGCTGACGCGTGGTCCGCGAAGAGCAGGATAGCCGCCTGGGCGGCAGCGACCGCCGCCTTGCGGACAGCCACGGTCAGATCCTCGACACCCTCGGACGCTTCGATTCCGGCGTCCCGTGCGCTGTCGAGGATCTGCTGCATCGGGCTATCCACTAGACCGACTCCCGCATTGCCTCGATCTCCTCACGAGTCAGGCGGCGCATGGTGCCAGCGACGTTGGCGTCGTAGGTGAGTACGTCCGAGTCCGCTGCAAGCGAATCCGGTCCAATCAGCCGCACCTTGCGGTTCTTCTTGGCGCCACCGCGAGCGGCGAAGGCCGAGTCCAGGACCACGTCCCCGTACGAGCTGCCGTCGATGGTGTTCTGCCCGGCGAAGATCGTCTCATCTGCACCGGAGATCATCACGCAGGCGCGCTTGCTGTCCGGGCTTTCGAAGTGATTGTTGCGGATCAGCGTCTTCGCGTGGCTGTAGCCGTCTTTGGTCAGGTAGGGATTCGTCTCCGATCCGCCTTGGGTGATCGCCAGGCAGCTGTACTTCGAGCTGGCCACGTTGTCCTCGATGATCGTTCGGCTGCGCGAGGTCCAGACGGTGTAGACCGATCCCCCGTCGTCGTAGCTGTGCCGCATGCCGAGATCCTTCACGCGGTTCCCACGGAAGAGTACGGGCCCGTCCTGCGGCGGTGTGATGTGCGGATCCTTGTACTTCGACCGGCGGTGCGGACGGATCTGGATCGCGGTACGGTTGCCGACGCCTAGCTCGTTGTCGATCAGCGCGACCAGGCCGCCGAGCCCGTAGCTGCCGCGCCCGCCATCGCCGCCGCCCTTCGTGTAGAAGTCGTGCTCCTTGGTCATCAGGCCGTCCTTGATGACCATGTTCCGGACGATGAAGCCGTCGCACTCGGCGCCGACAGACATCCCGGAAATGTGCATGTTGCCCGAGGCTTTCATCGAGTCCCCGGCGACCCACCAGCATCCGTCAAGCAGGACGAGCCCCTGCTCGCCAATGACTTGGGAGATGTAGGAGGAGTTGCCGCCGACGATGCCGAGGTTCCATAGCTGGACCTGGTGACACTCGGTCTGATTCTCGGTGAGCTGGAGTCCGACGATGCCGGCGTCATCGGTGAGCCCGACCAGAGCCATCTCTACGGGGATCTCCCCTTTGATGTCGGCTACGTTGTTCGGGTTCCACATGCTCGATGCGCCCCCGATGTGCCACTCACCAGGCGCGCGACCAGCGATGCCCACGGTGATCAACCCCTCGCGGCCCTGCTCGTACGCATCGCGCAGGGCCTGGGTGCCCGGATTCATCATGTTCGACGGCTCCAGGATCGCGCCGTCCGATGCCCGGTGCACGCGACCCTGACGGATCGTGTACATCATGTCCGTGGGCTTCTCCAGCTTCGGGATCACGATGGGCTCGACAAACTCGCTCGGGTCGCTGGGCTCTGGCCGGGTGCCAGTTCGAACGGGTGGGGCCGGCGGCAGGTTGCGCTTGGGGCGCTCGATCGGCTCGCCACGCAGCTCGGGGGTGTCGTCCTGTTTGGCCTGCTCCTGCTCGGCCTTCTCGATCTCCTCAGCCTCTTCAGCCTCCAGCTCCTCCAGGTTCTCAAGCGCCTCATCCCGCTCGGCCTGAATCTTCGCGAGCCGCTTCTTGACCCGCTCCAGGATCTTCGGGTTCTTCTCGGTCTCAGTCCGCCGCTGAAGGTTCAGGACCATCTTCTCCAGTCGGCGGAGGTCTTTCTTCTCTTCCTGAACCGGGGTGAGGGTCCTTCGGGGGCGGCGGGCTACGGCTACATTCCCTGCGCGTTGCGCTCTCTGCATGGTCAGTCCTAGCTAGGTCCCGGGGCCCGCAGTTAGACGGGGGTTTCCGGGGCCCTCAAGATCCCAAAGTCAAGGCCCCGAGGCTAGGTCCTTAGTTGCCGGCGGACCGCCTCGCGGACTTCCCGGTATCGGTCCTGGAGCCCGTACTCCTCAATCTCTTCCGGCGCGACGTGCAGCGCGCCCCAGCGGGGGCATTTGGCCCACTCCCAAGCCATGGCGACCAGCGAAAAGAGGGTCCCGGCGGGGGAGGGCAGCGGTGAACGTCCGGTCCAGATCGCTGTCCGGTACTGGACATCCACCACGGCGCCCTCTGCAGCCCCCTGCGGCTCAGAGTGGTCCCGCACGTAGACGTGGGGGAATCCAGCGGCGATCGAGGCAGCAGCGGCCAGCCCTGGCGCGTCGAGCTCGGTCAGGCAGCAGGCCCCCAGGATCGCGGCTGCGATGGCCTCCAGGCCAACCTGGTCCCAGCACGCAGCGGAGACCAGGCAGCCCGGGCCGAACTCGAAGGTGCCGGCGATCTCGC
>CAYWNK010000371.1:0-4884 GCA_964459495.1 uncultured Planctomycetaceae bacterium | reverse complement strand
CCGATGTCGATGCCTATCGTCGTGCTTGTCACTGCCGCGGAGAGAGTCGTGGTACTTTCGGTCATGGTCGGCCTCCTTCTCTTGGGCTTCGAGCCCGTAGTTGATCAGTGGGACCTCACGGCACCCCGACCAGGAGGCTGGCCTTCTCATCCCATCCATACCCAGCCTACCCGGAACGACACACTATCGTCTGAATGCGGTATTGTGGACATTCTCGCTACTCGCCCAGACCTCGCCTCATCGGAGAATGATGAAACTCGCTCGCTTCGCCCCCTCGTGGGTGACCTCCTTCGCCCTCGGCCTGCTTTCCCTGACCCCAGCGGCCTTCCCCCAAGATCCAGCCGAGCACTACACCGAAGGCATGGTCATCGCGGATGGGCAGACCCGCTTTGAAACCCTGCGCGATGTGAACGGCGACGGGGTCCTGGATGCCATCGGGTGGTACTGGGTGACCAACTATATTCACCAGATCCGTGCGAGCGTCACGCTCTTTGACGGTGAGGGCGGCATCCTCTCCCACACCTCCAGGCTCTCCCCTGATTTCGGGATCCACACCAACCTGGATGAGGCCAGCGGCTCCTGCGTGGGCGACTTTGATGGGAACGGTGTGCTTGAACAGCTGGTGTTGGTCTACGACCTCTACGTGCACATGGAGTTGCGCGTAGACGGGACGATTCACTTCTTCCCCACCATTCCAGTCCCGGCCCCCTACTGGAACGGCCCCTCCTGGAGCGCGCAGAACTATGCGGTCGCCGACTTCACTGGGGATGGAGTCGACGATTTCTTGGCGGTCAACACCCAAGAAATCCAGCTGTGGTCTTTCGAAAGCGGCTCTCCCACCTTGCTCCAGACCGTGCCCTACGGTGACTACTTTCAAACGACCGTTGTGGTCGGCGAGCTGACCGGTGACGGAGCTCCGGACGTGGCCGTGAGCCTGCTCGGGTGGCCGAACAACTTCATCCGCATCTATCCCATCGATGGAGGTCGGATCGGCCCCGAGATTGAGTTCGTCATGGAAGACGCCGGTGGTCCGCTTGATCTGACCCTCGGAGACTTAGACCTGGACGGGGACGACGACCTCGCTTTGTTCGGCTCGACGATCGTGCCTACAGCTGGGGGTACGTGGGAAAACACCTCGCGCGTGATCACCCAGAGTTCCCCGGGAGTGTTCACTGTCGGCCCGCGCCAGACGGAGAGCGGCCCCGCGACCGACTTGGCGGATGTGAACGGAGACGGGTTTCTGGACGGCATTTGCTGCGGAGGATCATTTGGCGAGTACGACGTGGTGAACGACGATCCCTCCACCTTTATGGTCTGCCTGAACGACGGGGCCGGTGGATTCTCCCCGTCTGCGCCCTTCCCCGGGCTGGGCGCGCACCACATCGCCGGCGCCATGGACTACGACGGGGACGGAGACACGGACCTGATCGCTGGCCGCGTGGTCCTCCTCAACACCCAGGCGGTGGGCACCGTAGGCTGTGCGAGCCAGCCCAACTCCACGGGAATTGGAGCCAGCCTGATCGCCACCGGCAGCTCTTCGATCAGCCGCCAGGACCTCTTGCTCACCACCAACAACCTGCCCGCGGGGATTGCCGGCCTGACCTTCTTCGGGCTTGAGGAAGGCTTGGCTCCCTTGGGGAATGGGAACATCTGCGTCTCGGGCACTCTACACCGATTGCCTGTGCAGGTTTCCAACAGTGATGGATGCTTCTCCCTACCGCTCGACTTCGGAGTCAGCCCCGGGGCGAACCTCCTCGTGGGTGACCTGATTCACGTGCAGACCTGGTACCGAGATCCGGGCGTGGGCGCGAACTCCAACCTGTCCAGCAGCGAGCGGATTCTGGTGATGCCTTGATCCAGATCATGGGGCGTCCCGCAACCTGAGTCACTCGGTACGCCCTCGAGACAGGTTCACCGGTGGGGCAAATCGGCCCCGCCACCACTCCCTTCAATCGTTCTCCACGATCGTCAGGGTGAACCCCGGCTCACCACCCAACCGAACCTCTGAGGGGGGAGACCGCGATCGAGATCGAAGCCGTCTCGTCGCCTCCCACAGGGATAGGGGGGGAGGAATTCCGAGCGATGAGTTGTGAGTCGGTTTGGGGGGCGGGGGAACTGATCCCAGTGCCCCCCATCCCCCCGACGGGAGCGGTCCGCCGCCCTCAACAGGGACTCGCAACGCCGCAGCTCGCCAATCGCGGCTTGGCCCCCCTGAATTCTCTCCCCCACTGCTCCTAGGCCAGCTTCTGCCGAACACGCCTTAGGAAACCTAGGCCCATCCCCCATCGACGGCATCATCGGTGGGATCAGCCGCTTGTTCGACAACGATGGGCGAGCCCTGTATGAGTTCGAGCTGGGGGAAGGCCAGGGCTTCGTCATCAGGGATGACAGGCTCATGCACTACGTCTCCGACATGCAGCTCGCCATGGGGGCGCAGCGCGGGCACCGGGACATCATGATCGTGCGCTTCCAGCCGCTCGGTCGCTGAGAGCTCGTGGCACATCCTTGATGCAACGCAACGGGCGATCCGGCCGGCCGGCTCACCCGTCGCCCATGGCTGTCATGTTTGGCCGCTGCCCACTCGCCTCCGGCTACGCTCGCGAGGCCACAGCTCTCGATGAGGAGGTCGATGGGGCGGTCAACTGGCACGACTGCCAGGCGAGACCCTCAGACGCGCGGCGCGAGAGCGCCGTGAGGTCGGGCACTTCGAGATCGACCACCATCAGTCGCCCTCCCTTGGCCCAGGGCCGCCTCCAGCTGCGTGAGGACGACAAGGTCATCTGGCATCTCCGCCGCCCATGGAGAGACGGCACCCAGGCCTTTGTTCGAGCGAAGGGCCGAAGAGCGGTCCCAGACCAGCGCTTTCGCCCCCCAGGCTTTGGAGTTCGCCGACTTCTTTGGCTTGGATCCGGAGCTCCATGTGGGTCCCTCCGGACTCGAGTTCTTCAGCGGGGCCGGGTTCGGCGGGGTCCCGAGCCGCCCGACAGGCACCTTCTTTGCGTTCGCTCTGGAGAACACCACCTTGGGTGCGCGCCTTTGCGCCGGGTCGCCAGCCAAGGCATGCCCTTGCGGCAACGCTGGAATCGACACCTCGGGCTGCGCCCATACCGGCGGCGTCGGCGGATGCCTCAGCGCCCAGGGCAGTCTTTCGATCCTTCGCGACGACCTCCGCCTGGAGGCGAGCGACCTCCCTCCCAACCAGTTCGTCCTGCCTTTTGTCAGTCCCGTCTCTCAAGGTCCTGACCCTGTCGGCGATGGCCTGCTATGCCTCGGCAGCCCCGCCATGCGTCTCGACCTTGCCCAGAGCAATGCCGCAGGCCAGGCAGGTTTTGGCCCGAACCTCGGGACGCCGATCGGCTGGCTGGCCGGCGAGACTTGGACGGTCCAACTCGCATTCCGCGACTTGGCCGGCTCACCTTGCAGCAGCTCACTGAATTTCACCGGGGCCCTCTCCCTCACCCTCGAGCCGTAGCCGATTCCCCTTCAGGCCCGGAACGGTTCGGCAGCTAGAGAGCGGCCGGTGGCTCGATCCTTCGACATCGCGGAGGTCGCCATGCGTGAGATCCCCCTGCAGCGTCCCCCTGCGCAGCTGGATTTGGTAGCTGTCTGCTCCAACGAAACGTCCTGCCGGCCCTTGAGGGTCAGTTCGGTGGTGGTTCGCCGCTCCCCTGCCCTGCCAGGGAGCCGATATACCGCCCAGCACACGCGCAGCCGAGTGCGCCGCATGGAGGGTGGCCGCTGGCGTCATCCGCAGGCCCGGATGTCGCAACAATGCAGGACAGACGATGACAGACGCCAACCAACAGAAGCGGGGTCCGGATCTCTCGCGGCGCCAACTCTTGCACGCCACGAGCATGGGGCTTGGGGCGACGGCCGCCGGGGCGCGCTTGCCCGGGGTCGCCCCGGCGGCTCGGGCTGGCTCCGGCCTACCCAAGGCCAAGCGCGTGATCTTCCTGTTCATGCCCTGCGCGCCCAGCCAGCTCGACCTGTTCGACTACAAGCCGGGGCTCGCGGACCTGCACGGCGAGCCGCTTCCCAAAAGCGTCAGCCAGGGCCAGCGGGTCACCGCCATGACCCGCGGCAGCGAGAAGCTGGTCGTAGCCTCGATGTTTGGCTTCCGCCCCGCGGGGGAGAGCGGGGTAGAGTGGAGCGAGCTGCTCCCGCACCTTGCCCGCCAGGCGGACCACATCTGCCTGGTCGAGTCCCTGCGGACCAACGCGATCAACCACGACCCCGGCAAGACCTTCCTGTGCACCGGCTCCAAAATCGCGGGGCGCGCGAGCATGGGCTCCTGGCTTAGCTATGGCCTCGGCACGATGAACTGGGACCTACCCGACTTCGTCGTGCTCAACTCGGCGTTCTGGACCGGCGGGACTCGCAACGTCCAGGGCCTCTACAGTCGCCTTTGGGGCAATGGCTACTTGCCTTCCAAGCACCAGGGTGTTGCGTTCCAGACCGCCGGCGGCCCTGTGCATTTCTCTCCAATCCAGGGGGCGTGGACGAGGCCGTGCGCAGGCGCATGCTCGACGCCGTGCGCGAGGTCAACCAGGCCCACCAGCAGGTCGCGGGCGACCCGGAGATCAGCACCACCATCGCCCAGGCCGAGATGGCCTTCCGCATGCAGAGCTCGATTCCCTAGCTGACCGACCTGGATGGTGTGCCCAAGAGCGTCCTCGACCTCTACGGTCCCGAGGTCCACAAGCCCGGCTCCTTCGCCCGCAACGGTCTCCTCGCCTGCGGGATGATCGAGCTCCTTGTCGAGCGCCGTGATCTGCGCCGCAACGCACTCAAGGGTGTGAATGACCGGGTCCAACACGCGGCGGAGCTCGCCAGGAATCTGCTCGCGTACCCATCCATGGAAGCAGGAGGCGCTACGCGATCCGA
>CAYWNK010000370.1:0-4923 GCA_964459495.1 uncultured Planctomycetaceae bacterium | reverse complement strand
ACCTGGGGCCGACCCTCCCGCAGCCAGGTGGTCAGTGCGTCGGCGGCCCGCCTGCCGATCGGCACGATGCGTTGCTTGTCGCCCTTGCCGTGCAGCCGTACGCCCCGCAGGTCGGGCTCGAGACCGTCCGTGCGCAGGCCCACAGCCTCGGAGACCCGGGCCCCCGAGGCGTACAGCACCTCGAGCAGGGCTCGGTCGCGCTGGGCCCTCCAGCCCTGCCCAGCCGGTGCGAGGAGCAGGCGCTCCACTTCGTCGGGGCTGCGCACTCCGGGCAGGGTGCGGGCCAGTCGCGGGGCGGGCAGGCGCGCGGTCGGATCGTGGGAGGCCATGTTTTCGGCGACCCAGAAGCGGCAGAGCACGCGAATCGAGGTCAGGTTGCGGGCCAGGGTCCGCGGGGCGGCCCCGGACCGGCGGCGCGCGGCGAGGTGGTCGGCCACGTCGTCCGGCTCGATCTGACGGGGGAGCCGGCGCCCGGCGGCGGCGCAGTCGTAAAGGAAGCGTTCCAGGTCCCCGCGGTAGGCCTCAAGCGTGCGTCGGGCCAGCCCAACCTCGACACGCATGGCCTCGAGGAACTCCTCAAGGCCCGCGGCAAGGCCGTTGGGGAGCGGATCGGGCTCACCGTCGTCGTCGGTTCCTGCCGCTTCTGGGCCGGGCCTGGGTCCCGGGGGGTAGGGGGCCGCCATGGGTTGAGCCTCGCCCCGAAGTCAGCCGGATGCAAGGCCGAGGCTCTGGATCGGTCTGGAACCTCAAGCCCGGGAGGGCCTATACTCCCGCGGCCTCGAGTCCGCTGGACCCCGCCAAAAAGACTCCCCAGTCCGTCCCCGGCCTCGCCGGAGCTCGCCTCGCCGCTGATTTGTATGGGTAAGAAACTGACCGAGCAGGACCTCGAGAAATACGAGACGATCCTGCGCCACATGCTCTCCGTGATCTCCGGGGACATCTCCAACCTCGAAACAGAGGCCACGGTGGAGGTCCGCGAAGGGGAGATCCTCTCGAACGACGATGTTGGCGCCGAGGTTTCCGCGCTGGAGCTGACCATGGAGCTCCTGCAGCACGACGAGGAGACCGTGGCCGAAATCATGGACGCCCTCGACCGCATCAAGGCGGGCACCTACGGCAAGTGCGAAGCCTGCGAAGTCTGGATTCGCAAGACGCGTTTGACCGCCGTGCCCCATGCCCGCAACTGCATCGACTGCCAGCGCGCCGTCGAGGCGGGTGCCAATTAGCCGCGCCGCCGCCCCAGCGAATCGACCAACGCCCCAATCCAAAGCTCCCCTTGAACCCTCCCCTGAGCCAAGAGGAGCGCCCCGGCGCCCGGCGATTCCTGATTTGCATGGCCGTGGTGGCTCTGCTGGTAGCCGTGGACTTGGGCTCCAAGTCCTGGGTGATGCCCTGGCTGGAGAGCGGCATGATGCGCTACCAGCACCTCATCGAGGGGGCCGCGGAGCCGCCCGCGCTGGTGCGGGATGATCACGGCCACGAGCGCTACCCCATCGCTGGGCAGTGGCTGGGTTTGATGCACAACCTCAACTACGGAGCAGCCTTCGGGAAGATGTCCGGCATCCCATGGCTGCTGGTGGTGGGGCGCTGCATCGCGGCGCTGGTGCTCATGTTCCTGATCGCCAGAGCTCCACGGGGCGCTCCCTTCTACCTGACGGCCCTGGTGCTGATCCTGGCGGGTGCCCTGGGCAATCTCTGGGACAACTTCACCTACACGCCGCTGGAACCGGAGGATGGGCGGCCCTTCGGCCCGGTGCGGGATTTCATCGACGTGTATTTCACGCGCTGGGACTGGCACTTCCCAACCTTCAACATCGCCGATTCGTGCATCACCGTGGGGGCCATCCTGCTGCTGCTCTCGGGCTTCGGGGGCGGTGGTGAGAACGCAGGGGATCCGGCGGACGCGGTCGAGGCCGCCTGAGGCGGAGCGAGCGCATTGCTCCCGCCGCCGGGCTGGGGTAGCTTGAACGACATGGCGGACCTGTCGGTGGACCTCGCGGGAATCGCCCTGCGCAATCCTTTGCTTTCGGCTTCGGGGACCTTCGGCCACGGCCTGGAGATGCGCCACATGGTGCCCCCGGAAATGGTGGGAGGGCTGGTCAGCAAGACCGTGACCCTGCATCCGCGCGCCGGCAATCCCCTGCCGCGGATCGCTGAGACCGAGGCCGGTTTCCTGAACTCCATCGGCCTGGAGAACCGGGGGGTGGAGGCCTACGAGCGCGAGGTGCTCCCCGAGGTCGGGGGCGCGGACACGGTGATCGTGACCAACCTGGGTGGCAAGACCGAAGAGGAGTTCGCCGAGCTTGCCGCGCGCTTGGGCGAGCGGCCCGAGATCGACGCGTTCGAGATCAATCTCTCCTGCCCGAACGTGGACGGGGGCAAGCTGCCCTACAGCACCGATCCTCGGCGGGCGGAGGCGGTGATCGCGGGCGTGCGGGCGGTGACGAGCAAGCCGCTCTTCGCCAAGCTCTCGCCCAACGTGACGCGCATCGACGAGATCGCCCGGGGCTGTGAGGCCGGCGGGGCGAACGGCATCACGGCGGTGAACACGGTCCTGGGTATGGCCCTGGACTGGCGCACGGGACGGCCAGCGCTCAACACCACGGTGGGGGGCTACTCCGGCGTGGCGATCAAGCCCATCGCTCTGCGCTGCGCCTGGCAGTGCGCGGAGGCGGTTTCAATTCCCATCATCGGCTGCGGGGGCATCCGCAGCGCCGAGGATGTGCTCGAGTTCCTGGTGGCCGGCTGTACGGCGGTGCAGATCGGCACGGCGAACTTCTCGGACCCCGCCCTGCTGCTGGCCCTAGAGGCCCGCCTGCACGAGCTCCTCGACCAGGCCGAAGTCCCAACCATCGCTGAGCTGCGCGGAAGCCTCAAGCCCCACGCCGCTGGCCCGCTCCAGCTGCGGGCCTAGGCTTTTCCGGACTTCAGCGGCCTCCTACCCCCTCCCATGCGCCTCGACAGCCTCACGCCGGACCATGTGCGCCGGGCGGTGGCCATCTACCTTGAGTTGGCCTGGCCCGAGCCCCAAGCGGGCGGCCGGGGCGAGGCCGCCCGTCGAATCCAGGAAAAGATGGTCGGCGCCGCAACGCTCGGGGATCTGCGGCAGCACTTCGAGACCCCGCGCAGCTCCGACAACGTCAAGAGCGCCCGCTACACCCTACGGCTGGGCAACTACCGCTACCCCTTCATGAAGTTTGTCCTGCAGGAATATCTCCTCCAGGGCGAGTTCTTCTTCTCGGTGGACACCCACGACGAGCTCCAGATCACCCCGGACATGCCCGACTACGAGGAGTGGCAGCGGGTGCGGGAGCTGAACGTGGAGCTCAAGGAATCGATCGAGGACGCCTGGACGGGTGCCGGGCTGCCCACCAACGACTCCCTGCGCCTGCTGATGGAGGGCGAGGCGCAGAAACGCCGGCAGCGCAGCGCGGGGCCCGCGGAGGGGCGGGCCAGCCTGGGGCGGCTGCTGCTGGTGGACAACGAGGACGACGTGGTCAAGGGCCTTGGGGCGGTCCTGGGCTCGATGGGCTACGAAATCGAGCTGGCATTTGACGGGGAACAAGCCCTGGCGGCCCTGGCCAGGGGGCCCCTCCCGGACCTGGTGGTGCTCGATTTCTCGATGCCGGGGATGAGCGGTGAGGAGGTGATCGAGCGCCTGCGCCAGGACGAGCGTACGGCGCGCCTGCCGGTCTTGCTGGCCACGGCCACCAGCATCGATCCCGTGGGAATGGGCGGAGCCAACGCCCTGCTGCGCAAGCCTTACCGGCAGGATGTGCTCTTCCGGATCATCGCCAATCAGCTCGGAATCGAGGCCCCCGAGGGCGAGGGTTAGGGGAAATTCGGGCGGCCAAGTCCCCATCAAGGGGGAAATGGGCGGACCCGATCCGAAGGAAGGCGGGCGCCGGGCCTTGGCATGGGCCCGGGCGCGTCCTTTAATGCTCGGCTGCTCACAGGGGGCTCCGCGCGGGAGCCACCAGGGGCGAGGCAATCGAGATTTCTATGAGCTGGGATACCATCACCGACAAGCTAGGCAGCCTGGGCGAGGGCGTAGGCAAGAGCCTGAAGCGCATGTTCGGTTCTGAGAACGAGCGCTTCCTGCGCACGCTCGACCCGATGGTCAAGCAGATCAACGGTCTGGAGCCGTGGGCCCAGGGCTTGGACCAGGAGGGCATGCGCGCCGAGATGGCTAAGTTCAAGGCGGCGATCGCCGAGGGCAAGGCCACCCTGGACGACGTGCTGCCGGAGGTCTTCGCCATGGTGCGCGAGGCATCGATGCGCACGCTGGGTATGCGCCACTTCGACGTCCAGCTCGTGGGCGGCTACGTGATGCACCAGGGCAAGATCGCAGAGATGATGACCGGCGAGGGCAAGACGCTGATGGCGACGCTCGCGCTGTGCCTCAATGCTCTGGCGGGACGGCCCGCGTACCTGGTCACGGTCAACGACTACCTGGCCCGTCGGGACGCGGCCTGGATGAAGCCGATCTACGAGTACATGGGGCTCAAGGTGGGCGCGATCCAGGCGGAGATGGATCCGTGGTCGCGCAAGCCGGTGTACGAGAGCGACATCGTCTACGGCACGAACAACGAGTTCGGCTTCGACTACCTGCGCGACAACATGAAGACCGCGCTCGACCAGCAGGTGCAGAAGGATCTGTACTTCGCGATCGTCGACGAGGTGGACTCCATCCTGATCGATGAGGCGCGAACACCGCTGATCATCTCCGGTCCCGCCGAGGAAGGCATCGGCAAGTACCAGGAGGCCGACCGCGTCGCGCGGCAGTTGACGAACGAGAAGCACTACGAGGTCAAGGAGAAGGAGAAGACCGCGTCGCTGCTCGAGGACGGCATCATCGAGGCCCAAGACATTCTGGGCATCGAGTCGTTTTACCTGCCGGGCTTTGAAGACTGGCCCCACTAC
>CAYWNK010000369.1:0-4945 GCA_964459495.1 uncultured Planctomycetaceae bacterium | reverse complement strand
AAGACCGGCCGGGTCGAGTGCGCGGCCTTTGCTGCCAAGTTCGGGGTCGACCCCGCGGTCCTTTTTGCGGCCGCGATCGCGGAGCACGTGGAGGCGGGCATGCTGGTCTTCGAGGATGGGGTTGTGCGCACGACTCCGGAGGGCCTGTTGGTCGTCGACACCCTGCTGCCGGCCTTCTTCCAGGAACGTCACCGGGGGGCGCGTTACGCCTGATCGGCCGTGCGCATTCTCCAGCTGACCCCGGGCACGGGGACCTTCTTGTGCGGCAGCTGTCTGCGCGACAACGTCCTGGTCAAGGCCCTGGAGGGCCTGGGCCACGAGGCTTACATCGCGCCGCTGTACCTGCCCTTCGCGCTCGAGGAGGGCGGGGCCCAGACCGACGACGTGCACATGGGGGGGATCAATGTCTACCTGCAACAGGTCGTTCCCTGGCTGCGGTTCCTGCCGCGCTTTCTGCATGATCGGCTGGATTCGCCACGCCTGCTGCGCTGGGCGGCGAGCCGATCCAAGATGACCGAGGCACCGGGGCTCGGTGCCTTGACCCTGTCGATGCTGCGCGGCGAGGAGGGGCGCCAGCGAGCGGAGCTCGCGCGGCTGGTGGACTGGCTGAAGGAGCTACCGACCCCCGACGTGGTGATCCTGTCCAATGCGATGCTGGTCGGCATGGCGCGCGAGATCCAGAGTGCGCTGAGCTGCCCTGTGCTCTGCACGCTTCAGGGGGAAGCGCCCTTCCTGGACGCTTTGCCCGAGCCCTACGCGAGCCGCTGCTGGGCGGCCCTACGTGAGCGCGCCGCGGGGCTAGACGGCTTCCTGGCGGTGAGCGGCTACACGGGGGATCTGATGGGGGAGCGCCTGGGCATCCCGCCGGACAAACTGCACGTGATCTGGAACGGCATCGAGCTGCAGGACTTCGCTGAGTCCTCGGCCGAGAGTTCGCCCGGGGTAGCAGCCTTCGACCCCCCGCGGCCGCCCACGATTGGATTCCTGGCGCGCATGTGCCGAGACAAGGGCATCGATCAGCTTTTCGAGGCCTATCTCTGGGTGCGCGAGCGGCTGCCGGAGGTGCGGCTGGTGGCGGCGGGCGTGGTGCTGAACGAGGATCGGGGCCTTCTGAACCAGCTTCAGGCCCGCGTCCGGGCGCTGGGGCTCGAGGATCAAGTGGAGCTGCGCGGGCGCATTTCCCGGGAAGACAAGCTCCGCATGCTGGCCAGCATCGACGTGTTCTCCGTGCCTGCGCTATACGGAGAGTCGTTTGGGCTCTACTTGCTGGAGGCCTGGGCGGCGGGCGTACCCGTGGTGCAGCCGCGCCACGGTGCGTTTCCCGAGCTGATTGAAGCGACCGGCGGCGGCCTGCTCTGTGATGGCGCCGGGCCGGCCGCACTGGGCCAAGGCTTGCTCGAGCTCCTGTTGGACCCTGAGCGAGCGCGGGCCCTCGGCGCCCAGGCGCGGCAGGAGCTCGGGCCTCGTTTCAGCGCCGAGCGGATGGCGCGTGACGTGGAGCGGGTCTGTAGACTCGCCGCCGACAGCGCAAGCTGATCCGCCCATGGCCTCCACCTACACGCACACCCACCGGGTCGAGTTCGCCGAAACCGACATGGCCGGGATCGGTCACTTCTCGAACTTCTTCCGCTGGATGGAGCAGGCCGAGCACGCGTTTCTGCGTTCCCTGGGCGCGACCGTGCACGGGCGCGGCGCAGGGAAAGACGGGGGCGACAACTACGGCTTCGCGCGGGTTCACGCAGAGTGCGACTATCGCCGGCCCGTGCGTTTCGAGGATGTACTGGAGGTGCGCGTACGCGTCCTCACCAAGGGCTCGAAGAGCCTTGAGTACGGCTTCACCTTTCATCTGGAGGGCCAGGCGGAGCAGCCGGCCCTCGCGAGCGGCCGCATGAAGGTGGTCTGCGTTTCATTCGATGCGGCGGGCGAATTGCGCGCTGCCGACCTTCCCCAACCCATCGCGGACCTCGTCGAGGCCGCCCCCTGACATGCCCGATTCTTCCGGCAACCTCTGGATCGTTTTCGCCCTCATGACCGTGGCCTCCTGGGGGCTCTACGGTGTCTTCCTGCACATGGGGCAGGTGGGGATGGCCGACCCGGTGAACGGGCGCTACAAGGCCTTCTTCTTCGTGGGAATCGCCTACGTCCTGATCGCGGTGCTAGCGCCTGCGGCCATGATGCTGAAGGGCGGTTCGGACTGGGTCTTCCCGACCGTGGGCTGGACGCGCTCCTTGATCGCGGGCGGCGTCGGGGCGATCGGCGCGTTCTGCGTGCTGCTCGCCTTCGGGGCGAAGGGCCACCCCGCCGTTGTCATGTCGATCATTTTCGCTGGTGCACCGATCGTGAACGCGGTGGTCGCTCTGTCTTTGCACCCGCCGAAGGGCGGAATCGGCGGCCTGCCCTGGCAGTTCTTCGCGGGCATCCTGATGGCGGCCTGCGGCGGCACGCTGGTGAGTCTCTACAAGCCCACGCCGAGTCCGGCGAAGGCGCCTGTTGCCACGGACCTTTCTGGAACCCAATCCCCCGCCGGGGAGCTGAAATGAGCGCTGCCGCCCTGCTGCAGCTCGAGCAGGTCGGCAAGGTTTTCGGCGCTGAGGGCGCCGGAACCGAGGTCCTGCGTGGCGTCGATCTCGAGCTCGCCGCGGGCGAGTCGATCGCGGTGGTCGGTCCTTCCGGCTGCGGGAAGAGCACGTTGCTCAACCTGGCCGGTGCACTCGATGCGCCGACGTCGGGGCGTGTGCTGTTCGACGGTGAGGACCTGTCGGGGCGCAGGGAGCCTGCGCTCGCCCGGTTCCGCGGGGCCGAGCTCGGCTTTGTGTTCCAGGCACACCATCTGCTGCCCCAGCTGACGGCGCTGGAGAACGTGCTTCTCCCGTTGCTGGCGGCTGGCGCCGGGGGCCGGGCTGCGGCTGCGCAGCGGGGTGGCGAGCTCCTCGAGCGGGTGGGGCTCGGTCACCGCAGGGACCACCGCCCGGCCCAGCTGTCCGGTGGCGAGCGTCAACGGGTGGCGGTCGTGCGAGCCCTGCTCCGCAAGCCGCGACTGCTGCTCGCCGACGAGCCCACCGGATCCCTGGATGAGGCCGGCGCGGCGAGCCTCGGAGACCTGCTCCTGGAACAGGCCCAGCACGAGGGGGCGGCGCTCCTGCTGGTGACCCATTCGATGTCGCTTGCCGCGAGGATGGGCCGCACCCTGCGCCTGGCTGCGGGTCGCTTTGCAACGGAAGCCGCGGGGCAGCGAAGGTGAGCACCCTGCGCTTTTTGCTCGCGGGTCTGCGCCACTACCTGGGCATGCACCTGGGCGTCGCTTTGGGCGCGGCCGTGGCCAGCGCGGTACTCGTGGGCGCGCTCTGCGTGGGCGATTCGGTGCGGAGCAGTCTGGCCGGCCAGGCGGCTGCTCGCATTGGGCGCACGGACGGGGTCGTGTTCGGTGGTGAGCGCTTCTTCCGTGACGATCTGGCGAACGACATGGGGGCTGCCGAGCAGCTCGACTGTGCGCCGGTTCTCCTGTTGCCTGCGGTGGCAGCGACGCCCAAGGGCGACCGGCGAGTGCCCGACGTGCGGCTGGGCGGCGTCGACGGGCGCTTCTTCGCGCTAAGCCCCGGGGGCGCGTCGCCCCTGGAAGGCGGCCGCCTGCTCGGCGCCAAGGAGGCGCTGCTCTCGCCCGAGCTGGCGCGGCGCATGGGGGCGGACGTGGGGGATACGCTGGTGCTGCGCGTGGATCCGCCCAGCGCTGTGCCCCGCGACCTGTCCCTTTCGAACACCGACCCGAGCGTGGCCCTGCGGGTGCAGGTCGCGGGCATCGCGGGCGAAGAGGCCTTTGGCTCCTTCGCGCTCGACACCTCCCCCGGAGCGCCTGCGAACCTGTTTGTGGACCTCGCCTGGATGCAGGCCGAGCTGGATCTGGGGCCGCGGGCGAACCTGGTGCTCGCCCGGGTGATCACCTTCGAGAGCGAGGGGATCGCTCCCCTCGAGCGCGCCCTGGACAGCGCATGGACCTTGGCCGATGCGTCCCTTTCGACCGAGCCGCTCGAAGGCGGGCAGCGCGAGCTCGTCACCGGGCGGCTGTTCCTCGACGAGCCGGTGGCCGCGGCTCTTGGGGACTTCGACGCCGCTCCCCTCACCGGCGTATTCACCTACTTCGTGAACCGCATCGCGCTGGGGGAGCGCAGCATTCCCTATTCCATGGTCAGCGCCATCGGTCCGCTTGGATCCAGCGAGGCCAGCCCTGGCAGCGACCCGCTGCTCGCGCTCGCCGCCGGACTCGGGCCGGATGAGCTGCGGCTGAACGACTGGGCGGCGACGGACCTGGCGCCTGAGCCCGGCGAGGAGCTGCGGCTGGACTACTACACCGTCGATGCTTCGCGGCGGCTGGTCGAGGCGAGCGCGACGTTCACCTACGCGGGGTCGCTGCCCCTGGCCGGGACCGCCGCCGGGGAAGAGCTGATGCCCGCGTTCCCCGGCCTGGCCGACGCCGAGTCGTGTCGCGACTGGGAGCCCGGCACGCCCGTAGACCTGGAGGCGATTCGGGACCAGGACGAGGCTTACTGGGACGAGTACCGCGGCACGCCCAAGGCTTTCCTAAATCTGGAGACGGGCATCGACCTTTGGACGAGCCGCTTCGGTGCGCTGAGCGGCGTACGCGTGGCTCCCGAGCACGAGGAGGCCTTGCTGGCGCATCTGCGAGCGAAGCTCCGTCCGGCGGAGCTCGGGCTGGTGCCGCGCGACGTGCGCACCCCCGCGAGTCAGTCCAGCAACTCGCCCACGGACTTTGGCGGCCTGTTTCTAGGGCTCTCGTTCTTCTTGATCGCAGCCGCCGTGCTGCTGACCACCCAGCTGTTTCTCTTTGGGGTCGAGGGGCGCGCGTCCGAGCACGGGCTGCTCCTGGCGCTGGGCGTTGGGCGCTCCAAGCTGCGCCGGCTGGTGGCCGGGGAGGCGGGACTGGTGGCAT
>CAYWNK010000368.1:0-4955 GCA_964459495.1 uncultured Planctomycetaceae bacterium | reverse complement strand
GCTGGGCGCGAGCCAGAAAAACACGGCGCCGATCGCAATGACGCTGGTGAGCACCTGCAAGATCTGGTTGGCGCCGTTGTCTAGAAAACGCTCTAGCTGGTTGACGTCATCGTTGAGGATGGACATCAGGCCGCCAGAGGATTGATCCTCGAAAAACGCGAGGTCCATGTCCTGCACGCGGCTGTAGGACTCCAGTCGCAAACCGTGTTGGACGTCCTGGGCGAGGTTGCGCCAGCCGAGCTTGAAGAGGTACTCAAACCACGACTCCAGACCCCAGATCACGAAGGTCAGGATCGAAAGGGCGATCAGCTGGGCCTGCACTCCGTCCACTCCGATACGGCCCAGCCAGGACTGGTCACGCTCGACAACCACGTCGACCGCCATCCCGATGAGAACCGGCGGGGCCAGATCCACCAGCTTGTTGAGAACCGAGTAGGTCGCATTCCACCGGATTCGGCGGCGATGCGGCGCTGCGTAGGCGAGCAGCCGCCCCAGGGGCGTCGAGGGAGCACGCATACCGAGCAATCTACGGGCCAGGGACTCGGCAAACGGCCAGATTTGCTCCCTAGTTCGGTCCTGGTCCGTGTTTAGGAGGTTAGGGAGAAGAGAGTGCTCTTCCCTGGTCCACACAATTACGAGTCACGAATCTTGTTCACTCCACCCATCCTGATGAGCCGCCCTAGTCCGCAATCCGCGGTGATCGAGGCGTTCCACTGGCTGCGCAACCGCACTACGAAACGCGGTCGCTATCTCCTCCGAAAGCATCGCAACTCGGGGCTGGCGGGTAGGCTCGGCCGGGGGGAGGTGTGGATCGGGATGAGCGTGGAGCAGCTACGCGATTCGGTGGGGGAGCCAGAGGCGGTGGAGCGCCAGGTTCTCGGCGATCGCATTCAGATGACTTGGAAGTACGAGGCCCTGGACGCAGTCAGCTACCGTCTTCACGTCGTCATCGACGGGGATCAGTTGGTTGGGATTGACGACCGTCGCTGAGCGGGGCGGGCAAGGCTGTCCACCGGGAAGAGGAGTCAAATCCAAACGCAAGTGACGGGTGCCCGAAACGACTGACGAAACATTCGCCAATCGTTGGGGCTTCCAGCGCCCTCTGAGGGCCGAGAGGGCAGGGATTCTTGGAATGTCCGCTTGGGAGAAGTCGAATTCATGAGCATGGATTCTGGCTTGCCAGGCGGTCCGAGGGCAGCATGGGAGTTCCCCGAGCCCCACCGTCTATCCAATGAAGCAAATGAGCCTGCGCAACGACGTGCCCGCAAGCATCGTCGTATTCTTCATCGCTGTTCCTCTCTGCCTGGGCATCGCCCTTGCGAGTGGTGCTCCCCTCTTCTCCGGCCTGATCGCCGGGATGATCGGAGGCATGATCGTGGGTATCATCAGCGGCTCTCCGCTGGGGGTCTCCGGTCCTGCGGCCGGGCTAGCCGTCATCGTCCTCAACTCAATCGAGGACTTGGGCTTTGAGACCTTTCTGCTGGCGGTGGTGATCTCGGGGGTGGTGCAGATCATTCTCGGCATCTGCCGGGCGGGGGTGCTGGGATACTTCTTCCCGTCTTCGGTGATCAGCGGGATGCTCGCGGGCATCGGCATCATCATTTTTCTCAAGCAGATTCCCCATGCGGTTGGATACGACAGTGATCCGGAGGGGGAGCTGCAGTTTGTACAGCCTGACGGGGAGACCACCTTCTCGGAGATCTCTAGGGCCTTCTCGCTGATCGAATGGAACGCGGTGCTGGTCTCGATGACAGCCCTCGCGATTCTGATCTTCTGGGATCAGGTGCTCTCGAAGAAGGGACGCTTCTTCAAGCTTGTCCAGGGCCCATTGGTCGCGGTCGTTTTCGGCATCGTGTACCAGGTGTTGACCACGAAGTTTGCGCCTGGGATGGCACTCAGCCCGGAGCACCTGGTTTCGGTGCCTGTGACCGAAAGCCTCGAGGGCTTTGCCAAGCTCTTCACGACGCCCAACCTGTCGGCGATCAACCAGCCCGGGGTTTGGCTGACCGGTGTGACGATTGCAATCGTAGGTAGTTTGGAAACGCTCCTCTGCGTCGAGGCGACGGACAAACTCGATCCCCACAAGCGGGTCACGCCCACCAACCGAGAGTTGGTGGCCCAGGGTACCGGCAACATCCTGTCAGGCGCGGTGGGCGGGCTCCCCATCACCCAGGTGATTGTGCGCAGCTCGGCCAACATCCAGTCGGGCGCGAATTCCAAGCTCTCCGCCATTCTGCACGGACTCCTGATCCTGATCTTCGTGATGGTCTTGCCCGAGGTACTCAACATGGTGCCTCTGGCCGTGCTGGCCAGTGTCCTGTTCGTGGTTGGCTACAAGCTCGCGAAGCCGGCGCTCTTCGCCAAGATGTACGCACGCGGCAGGAGTCAGTTCCTGCCTTTCGTGGTGACCATTGCGGGCATCGTCTTCACCGATCTGCTGACCGGCATCATGGCTGGGCTTGCCGTGGCGATTGTCGTCATCCTGCGACGCAGCTTCCAAAACTCCCACTTCCTCCACATGGCCGACGACGAGTCGGGCGGCAAGCACAACGTTCGCCTGCGCCTGGCTGAGGAGGTCACCTTCCTCAACAAGGGAGCGATTCTGCTGGAGCTGAGTCGCGTGCCCGATGGTTCCAAAGTCACGATCGACATGGGCGACTGCGTTCAGGTGGACCACGACGTCACCGAGATCATCGAGAACTTCCAATCCACCGCCGGAGAGCGCCAGATTTCGGTGGAAATCGTACCCCTGGGGTCGCGAGTCACTCCCGCGGTTCCTTCCCCTGCGTAACCCGTCCTAGCGAGACCAACCATGTTCAAGAGCACCCAGGAATCCCAATCCTCGATGACCCCCGCCCAGGCGCGCGAGCTGCTCCTTGAGGGCAACCAGCGATTCGTCAAGGGTCAGCCCGGCCAAGGCGATCTGCGCAGCCGCATCGGTGAGACCAGCGGGGGCCAGTGGCCTTTCGCTGCGGTCCTGTCCTGCATCGATAGTCGCGTTTCCGCCGAACTCGTGTTTGACCAGGGCATCGGTGACATCTTCAGCGCGCGTGTGGCGGGCAATGTCGTCAACGACGACATGATCGGTAGCCTCGAATTCAGCTGCAAGGTGGCAGGAGCGCGCCTCATCGTAATCCTGGGGCACGAGAGCTGCGGGGCAGTGAAAGGCGCCTGTGACGGCGTCGAGCTCGGTCTGCTCACCGGCCTACTCAACAAGATCCAACCTGCGATCGAGGCGACTCCCACTCCCGGCGGAGATGGACCGCGCGATTCCTCGAACAAGGCGTTCGTGCAGGAGGTTTCCCTCAAGAACGTGGAGCTCGCCGCAGAGAACCTGCTGGCCCAAAGCAAGGTACTGCGCGAGATGCACGAGGCCGGCGAAATCGAGGTCGTGCAGGCGATGTACGGCATTGGAGACGGGAAGGTCACCTTCCTCAACTGAACCGATGGGGCCCTGCGGACCCTTTCGCTTGGCGGGGCGGGTGTGCGCGCGGTCATTCCATGCCTGAGACAATGATCCACGCTGCCCGCACCCTGCTACTGATCGCGGCTCTCCCATCCTTGCCCGTGCAGGGGCAAGGTCTCGCCAACGGCATCAAGATCGGTGAGGTGACCGAGCAATCCGCCGTTCTGTGGACACGCACCACCGCGGAGTCGGAAGCGAGCAACCGGACGGATGGGTGGGATCCTGGGAATCCCCATTGGACTGTGCCGGGGAAGGCTGCCCAGGTTCGTTTCGTTCTCCGGGGCAGCGGCTCCGATGCCCAAGAGTTCACATCTCCCTGGGTCACGACCCGCGCCGCTGATGACTTCTGCTTCCAGCATCGCTTCGGGGGCCTCGCGGCTGCGACACCGCTTCGCGTTCTGGTTGAAACCCGGACTGAGGCTGGGGCGGAGACGGTCTCCTTGGAGGGCTCGTTCACGACGGCGAGCGCAGCCGATCGGGTGGCGCCTGTGGCCTTCGTCGTCTCGACCTGCCAGGATTTTCCGAATCGCGATGATCTGGCCAAGGGCCATCGCATCTATGCGTCGATGCTGCGCATGGCTCCGGACTTCTTTGTCCAAACCGGGGACACCCTCTACTACGACCGGCCCCATCCCTTTGCAAAAGACAAGGCCAAGGCGCGTTACAAGTGGAACCGGATGTATGCGCTCCCGAACCTGACCGATTTTCACCGGCAGGTCCCGAGCTACTGGATGCACGACGACCACGACATGTTGAGGGATGACTGCTTTCCTGGTCAGAGCTACGGCGAGCTCACCTGGGACCAGGGCAAAGCGATCTGGGCTGAGCAGGTACCGCAATCCGAGCTGCCCTATCGCACCTTCCGCTGGGGCAAGGACGTGCAGATCTGGCTGCCCGAGGTGCGCTACTACCGGTCGCCGAACACTATGCCGGATGGTCCAGAGAAGACGATCCTTGGAGAGAGACAGTGGTCCTGGCTCAGGAAGTCCCTCGCTGACTCGGACGCCACGTTCAAGTTCTACATCTCTCCCACGCCGGTTGTCGGCCCGGATCGAAGCCAGAAGAACGACAACCACAGCAACGCGACCTACAGCCATGAAGGGACGCGCCTGCGGCAGCTGCTCTCCGCCACGCCGGGTGCCTTGGTGATCAACGGGGATCGGCACTGGCAGTACCACTCCGTCGATGCGGAAACAGGACTGAACGAGGTCGGCTGCGGACCCGCGTCGGACCGGCATGCAGGCGGTTGGAAGTCCGACGACGTTCGCCCAGAGCACCGCTACTTGCGGGTCTCGGGGGGCTTCCTAAGCGTGCACGTCGCGGGCGGCGCCGCGGCGCTGAAAATCCACGGGGTCGATGGTGATGTGGTGTACGAACACCGAATTCCGGCGGGGAGCCTGAAGGGTCGCTAGTGTCCTGAGTTAGAAATTCTGTGGCACATTTTCGGGAGCACCTTCGTCGTATCGTGTGGAGGCGCACGACATGGCAC
>CAYWNK010000367.1:0-4986 GCA_964459495.1 uncultured Planctomycetaceae bacterium | reverse complement strand
GTGCCGCGATCCCTGAGGGCTCCTCCCCGTGAAGAACCGCCGAGCGCACAACCTCGCTGTAGCGCTTGGGTAGCCGCGTCACCGCAGACTCAATCTGGCCCCGAACCTCAGCGTCGATCACGGCCCTTTCCGCGCCCTCGGCCTCGACCTGAACGAGTCGATCGAGCTCGATCGCGCGTCCTCCCCGGCGGCGCCAGCGCCGAGCCTCGTGCGTCAGAATCCCCACCAGCCAGGGCGTCACCGGCCGCCGGCCATCCCAGCGCCGCGCCTTGCGGATCGCGATCAGAAACGTCTCCTGCACCAGGTCCTCGGCCTCGACCGTGTCCCGCACCAGGTGATTCCCAAGCTGGAGCAAATCTGGAGCAACCGCATCGAAGACCGCCGTCAATGCGGCGGGGTCTCCTTTCCTGCGGAACCGGTCAAAGTCACGCGAGGCAGCATCTCCGGCGGTTTCGATCTTGGGGGCCATGGACCCCTACTCTCCCACGGAATGCCGAACGTTACAGGCGTCCCGAAAAAGTTGTTCCAGGCGCCCTTCAGCCCCTTGGATCCCGGTCCCACCCCGACCTTGGGCCCCCATCGTGAAGGCGAAGCCAAGCGAAAGCAGAAGCCGCGGCCACAAAACGTGCCCCATGTGACCGCCATGCTGCCCCCTCCACCTGGATTGCCATCTACATCGCCGGGGGTCGAAGCGGTCAGCTCCCCTGAAGCACCCTGCTCAGAGCCGCCGACAAACTGGCCATGGAGTAGGGCTTTTGCAGCACTCCATCTGCAGCGGCGACCACAGACTCAGGCGCGACTCCACCGGAGGCCACGAGAATCGGCTTTGAGCAACCGATTTCGCGCATCCGCTTCAGCGCGTCGGCTCCTCCCAATACCGGCATGATCAGATCGAGCAAGATGACATCCACTCGATCCTCCGATTCTCGGTACAGGTCGACGGCTTCCTGGCCGTTGACGGCAGCCAACACCTTGTAGCCCAGCAGATTCAAGATCCGGATCCCAACCCCGCGCACCAGCTCGTCGTCCTCCGCGAACAGGACCGTGCCCCCGCTTTCGTCCCCCTCACGATGGCCGGAAGGGGGCGCCGAGGCCTGGTCCGCCTGAAGGGGAAGGTAGAGGGTGAACTCGGACCCGCCACCCAGCTCACTGCGGACCGCGACCGCAGCGCGATGGTCCATCGCTGCGCTCGCAACGCTGGTCAAACCCAGCCCCGTCCCCCTGCCTCCGCTCTTGGTCGTGTAGAAGGGTTCGAAGATCTTGGCCAGTTCCTCCGCTTCGATGCCGTCTCCCGAGTCCCGCACGCTGCACCCGATGTAGTCACCCGGGACGAGCGAACCGACGGAGTAGGTCGGATGTTCCACAGCATCGATCGTCAGGTTGTAGGTCCGAAACATCACCTCCCCCCCTCCCGGCAGCGCGTCCCGAGCATTGATCGCGAGGTTCATCAGTGCGCTCTGCAGCTGGCTCACGTCGCCCTCGACGAGAACTCGCCCCGCCTGGAGTTCCGACTGGTACTCGATGCCGTTGGTACGCGCCCGCCCGAGGAGCTTCATCGTCTCGCGAATCAACGAGTGCATGTCAACAGAGCGATAGGCGATCTCTCGTTTGGATGAGAAGTCCAGCATCCGATCGATCAAACCCGTGGCGGAAGCCGAGGCTTCCAAGATGGTCGCCGCCAGGACCTTGATCGTGGGGTCATCATGAAGCTGAACCAATTCGGCTGAACCAGCGATCCCCACCAGCAGGTTGTTGAAGTCGTGGGCGATTCCGTCCGACAGATGGCCGATTGCCTCCATGCGCGTACGGTGCTGCAGTCCATGCTCCAGGGCGCGCTTGGCCGTGTTGTCCCTCAGGACCAGCGTCCACCCCCCGATGGGTTCGTTGAGCTCCCGGAGCAAGGAAACCCGGCATTCGTAGTGCCTGCTTCGGCCATCCACCTCCACCACGAGTTCAGCCCTTGCGGTGACGCCTCCATCCTTGGCTGCTGCCAATGCCCCTTGAAGTTCTGCGCCAAAGACCTCAGCCACCGGCGCGCCCATCACATCGCCGTGGGCAGGGAACACACACTCCGCATCCATCGGCTCGTAGTACTGACGGATGACGGCCTCGCGGTCGGTCACCACCACCAGGTCGCCCAAGCTAGCCAGCACACCACGCTGTTGCTCCTGCGATCGATAGAGCTGCTCGCTCTGGAGCCTGACTTGCTCTGCAAGCTGCCGCTCGCCTTCGTGCATTCGCTTCTTGCGTAGCGAGAAGATCTCGTCGGGGATCGTTTTCGTGCTTGGGGAGACGAAAAACTCTACGTAGGGGTGATCGCCGTCCGTGTGCACCGACTCCTCGGCCCAACAGGTCAACCCGAAGGCGTTCGTGAAGATTCCGACCACCTTGCCCTGCAGGAAGGGGCAACCCCAGGAATCGCCGGTGCCGGTCAGTCGCAGCTCCCATGGATTGTCGATCCGTACGGTCGCCGTGTGCGCGATGTGGTCGTACGTGGTCAGCGAAATGCGCCCCCAACCGCTGCTCGCCACCAACCTCGCCCAGGCGTTTAGGCCCTCTTCGAAGGACAACCCGTACTTCGAGACGATTGTCTCGTAGTCGAGTTCGGCACCGCGCGTGCCTGAGTAAGCGACCAGTAGGCGGAACAGATCGTCGCCCACCTCATCGCGGAGGGGGCGCAGCATGTGCTCCAGCGAGGGCGACAGCGAGAAGGCCACAGCCGGGGAATCAAGGTGCAGCATGACGCCTCGATCCAGGTCCCAGTTCCAGGGCATCCCCCCGATTACCGCATCGATCGTATCGCTCCCATCTTCAGCGGGTTGATCATGATTCATGGTTGGCGAGCATCCGGATGGCCTTTTTGGTCATACCGGTTATGGCGAGTGAAGCGGCCTGCTCGGTGGCGAACCATCGATACGGACCATTCGGAACGAGCGAGGGAGCCGACAACAAATCGGACTCCGAAAGTGCCACGCGAATGGAGTAACGAGTGATGGAGTGTGAAAATTCACCGAGGCGGGCGCCGACATCCAATTGGAGATCGGCAGCCCAGTGCAATGGAAACAAGTGGCTCGAATCGCCGCCGACCGAAAGCTCGATCGTTGGCAGCTGCCAGAGGCTTGCCATGCGCCCTTCAGCGGGCCGTTGCTCCAACAGTATGCGGTTTCCGGCCCGGGCCACCACCATCTGCACCTGTACGGATGTCGGAGGCTTGCGTTTCCTAGGAAGCGGCAAACGGCTCGGATCCACGCTCTGGCCGGATGCGCAGCTGCGCTGCACGGGACACAGCAGACAGCGTGGAGCACGCGGCGTGCAGATCGTGGCCCCTAGCTCCATCAGGCTCTGATTCCAGTCCCTAGGCTGCGCCGCCATGTCGATCAGGCCTTCGGCGTAGGCCCACGCGCGCGCCTTCAGTGGCGCGGACGCCACGGCTTCCTCGATCTGGAAGTAACGCGCAAAGACGCGCTCGACGTTGCCGTCGACCAGTGGCTCTGGCTGGCCGTAGGCGATCGAAAGCACCGCACCCGCCGTGTAGGGGCCGACCCCAGGCAGCGCGAGCGCGCCCGCCCGCGTCTTTGGGAAAACGCCGTTGTGCTCCGCCGCGATCACCTTCGCAGCCGCCTGGAGCGATCGCGCCCGGCGGTAGTAGCCAAGCCCACTCCACGCCTCAAGCACGGCCTCTTCCTCCGCGTCCGCGAGGTCTTGCACGGTGGGAAAGCGCTCCAAGAACCGGACCCAATAGTCGCGTACCGCTTCCACCCGCGTCTGCTGGAGCATCGCCTCTGACACCCACACTGCGTAGGCATCGCGAGTCCGGCGCCAGGGCAGATCCCGCGCCTCGCTGCGAAACCAAGCTTCCAGCGCCTCGACGAAGTCCGGCTGCACCGTGCCGGGAAGGCTGCTCCCACAGAGCTGAGGATCTGAACGGCCCATCCCCCCAATCATAACCAGCAATAGATGTTTTTCAGTTCACCCGATGCCGTCGTACCCCCCCTTGGGCGGCTCCCCCGAAGGATCGATCCAACAGAATCCTTGCCATGTTGCTGGACAGCACCTCTCGTGCAGCTTCCCTCCACTCCAGAACCGAGGCAGACCCGGCTCCACCGCGCGGGATGCGCCCCGAAGCCGCTCGGCGGCCGGGCCGGCTGCCTCAACAAATGGAACCCGCACTCGGTGCAGCCAGACGAATCATCTCCTGGGCGGAACTCCAAGCCGCCTCCAGCCCGCTGGCTCCTACGCCGAGCCCGTCGCCAGCAAGACCGAGACCATCCTTCAGCAGAGCTTCGGGCCCACTCCCTTCGGCGACCTGCAAGCCGCAGTCGGCAAAGCCCCAGCGGTGCGCGCGCGTCTCGACCCGCGCTGGAAGCGACTGCCCCAGGACCCGAGCAAGGTCATCGGCGAGGGCGGCTGCAACCTCCGCGGGATCCCGCTCCCACCAGGCTTGGGACCACTCCGCTCCGGCCTGCACCGTCCAGCAAGAGTGGCCTGGCCGGCCAGGCCTTGAACTCTCCCGGGCGGCACTGCGCACCACCGCCGCAGGATCCGAGGACTCCACGAGATCCAGCGGCGCCGCGACGGGTTCGGCAAACCGCAGCATCCCCGTCCAGCAGCGGGTTGTCGGGATGCGGCTCGCCAAGGCCGCGAGATCGGCAGATGCGGAACCGAGGAGCTGGGCGGCCTGGGGTCCAGGGATGGTCAACAGGATCCGGTCGAACGGGCCGGAGGTCGAACCATCCTCCAGCGCCAAGGACCAATCGCCGGCTTCCCGATCGAGCGCCACAACCCGGCTGCTCGTACGCACCTGGAGCGGCTTGGCGAGCACCCTTGCAAGCGTCCCCCAGGTGGGCGTCGCCACGAAGCGCGGCGGCGACAGCTGCGTCATGCGCGGGTCCCAAGCCGCCATCAGCCCCGCCCGGACGAATTCATCCACCAGAGCCCGAAACCCCGCCGCGTCCGGCGTGCAGCTGACGGCGCCGCGCTTCGTGG
>CAYWNK010000366.1:0-5043 GCA_964459495.1 uncultured Planctomycetaceae bacterium | reverse complement strand
AACCGCTTCGTTCTCGTAGCGCGGGAAAACGCAGGCACGCTTGTAAAGGCGGCGCAGGCGCAGGCGCTGGATCATGTCGCGCACGACGGGTTCAACCCCAGGGCCTGCTTGTACGCCGCCCTCGAGAAGCACGCTCAAGATCGAGTCGTCGGTGCAGTCGTACAGGTCCTCCTCCGCGACCGTGCCAGCCTGCACGCACAGGTCGACGGCGCGGGCGACCAGCGCGCCAGCAGCGACCTTCGCATGGTGGTAGTACACGCGCTCCGAGAAGTAGTAGCGCGCCTCCAGCATGCGCACGATCTCCGAGAGGATGTCCTCGCGCAGGAGATCATGCTTGGCCAGATCGATGTAGAGATTGCCCCCATTGCGATCGATCTTGAAGTAGCTCGTCACCCGCTCGTCCACCTGCAGGCGGAGGCCGGTGAAATAGGCGTCGCGCGCAAGGTAGTCGAGGATGTCAGCGGCGATGGTGCCGGACAGGATTTGGTGCCAGTAGGGCGGGACGTCCTTGCGCCCGGGCGTGCCGGGTTTCGTCAGGATGCTGAACACCTCTTGACGCACGCCGAGATCCTCGAGCACCCGGCCGAGGGCGCGGGAGGTGTCGAACATCCGGGTATAGCGGTAGGCCGAGTCGTGTCTCTCGAACAGGCCGTCCTGGTCTTCGATGTTGTGCCCGAATGGAATGTGTGTCACATCGTGCAGTAGCCCGGCGATGCGGATGACACGGGCCTCTTCGTCGGTGATCGCCAGCGATGTCGCAGGGTCCAGCTCGAAGGAGAGGTTGATCGAATCGATCATCTTCTGGGCGATGTGCGTCGTGCCGATCGAATGATCGAAGCGCGTATGCAGCGAACCCGGATAGACCAGGTAAGCCGTGCCGAGCTGCTTGATGCCGCGCAGGCGCTGCATCTCGGGTGTATCGAGCAGCCGGAGCTCCTCGTGGGTCAGGTACACGTCCCCGTGCACGGGGTCGCGCATCACGCTGAAGCGCTTACGGGCAGCCATCAGCGACTCGCCGGGCGATCCTGCGCGCCTTCCACGACTTCGCCTTCGATGCGCACGGTCTTCATGCGTACCAGGGTCAGGCTAAGGTGCGTCAGGAGCCAGTCGTGGAACGAGGCCCCCTGGGTGACCCGCAGGTTGGCGATGCCGCCAGGGCCGGGTTCCAGGACGCGGAGCTGCTGCGCTACGTCGGGCTGCCTGTGTCCGGCCAGGCCATGGATCCACAGGATGCTCTTCGTCTCAAGCGCGAAGGGGCGCGTCGTCGACCCCGCGGGTGCAGGGCCAGCGCGCAGGGGGAAGTCGAGGTCGGAGAGGTCGTACTTCAGGCTGCCGCAGGCGCTGCAGAGGGCGAGGAGCAGGACGGCCAGCGGTTGGGATCGCGCGATCATCCGCGCAGCATAGCGCCTTCACCGCGGCTGGGTTCCGACTCACTGGGACCCGAAGGGTGCACAGCGACTCGGACCCAAGTCGCTAGCTTCTAGTCTTGAGGAAGGTACCCAGGCGATGCACGGCTTCGTCGATCCGGTCGATGCTGAGGGCGTACGACATCCGCACGTGACCCTCGAGCCCGAACACCGTGCCCGGGACCAGTGCGAGCGCCTGGGATTCGAGCAGGTCGGCGCAAAAACCGGCGCTGCCGCGCTCATCGATCAGGCTGGCCACGTCGGGGAAGGCATAGAACGCGCCGCGTGGGCGTGGGCAGTTGAGGCCGATGCCCTCAAGGCCGTCCAGCAGCCGGAGCCGACGGGTGTTGAATTGCTCAGCCATAGAGGCGACCTCGGGGGGCTCGGTGGCCAGCACCGACTCGTAGGCCGCCTGGGAGATCGAGTTCGGGCAGCCCGTGGTTTGGCTTTGCAGGCGACCGATCCCGCTGGCGATGTTCGCCGGGCCAGCCATGTAGCCGATGCGGTAGCCGGTCATCGCGTAGCTCTTGCTGGCGCCGTCGACGATCACCGTGCGCGCGGCGGCGGCGGGGGAGAGACTGGCCGGGCTACAGAAGGGTTCGCCCTCGTGCACCAGCCGCCGGTAGATCTCATCCGAGATGACCCAGAGGTCGTGTTCTTCGGCCAGGCCCATGAGCGTCGTCAGCTCGGCCCGCGACCAGACGTATCCAGAGGGGTTGGCGGGGGTGCTGAAGAGGATGCCCTTTGTGCGCGGCCCGATGGCGCCCGCAATCGCGTCCAGATCCGGACTCAGGTCGGCCCGTGGCGCCACATGCACCGGTGTTCCGTCCGCGAGGTCCACCATCGCGTCGTAGCTATTCCAGGTTGGAGTGGGCAGCAATACCTCGTCGCCGTTCTCCACGAGGGCCAGCAGGGCGCTTGAGAGAACGTGCTTGCAGGAGTGGCCCACCACGATTCCCTCGGGGCCGATCTCCAGGCCGCGGGTTTCGTTCAGGTGTCGAGCGAGCGCTTGCCTTAGGCTCGCATTGCCGGAGGCATGGGTGTACTTGACCTCGCCCCCGATCGCCGTCATGGCCGTCTGGCGGGCGGTCTCGGGGGCTCGGAAGTCTGGTTCTCCCACGGCCATGGACAAAACATCGATCCCCTGCTCGCGCATATCTGCGGCGCGTGCAGCCAGGCCCAGCGTGGCGGACTCGGGGAGCTGGGCGATACGACGACTCTCTTTCATAGCCAGATCTTGACTCCCAGCGGGACGCGGCGAAAGTCTCACCCTCGGGACCTGGAAGGATTTGGGGGAAGGAACCTAGGCTCCCAACGTCCCTTCGAGTCTGCCCAGCCGCCCTGTGCCCGCCCAAACGCCTACCCCGCCATGCTCTTCAAGAATCGCTTCCTCAAGATCGGCTGCATCACTGGGGCCATTCTGGCCTTTCTGGGCTACTTCGCCTTCTCGACCTTCCTGTTCAAGCCCTTCGAGGGGGCCTGGGAGTACGACGTGGCGGGCCTCATTCCGCGCCAGGTGGACTTTTTTCTCGCCAAGGCGCGCCTGGACGAGGATATCGAGGACTTCCCCCGCCTGAGGGTCGCCGACGCGATCGAGCGCACCACGGCCTGGACGGCCCTCGAGTCGAGCCCGGGCTTCCAGGAATGGAAGGCGAACAATGACATCGACGGCCTGATGGCGACGATCCGGGCGGAGGTGGCCAAGCTGCCCCTCATGGGCTCGGAGCCCGAGGACGTGTTCGGTGGCAAGGACCTGGCCGTGGCGGGGCAGTTCCAGGAGGGCGGCCTCGAGCGGTCCGACTGGGCGGTCTACGGCCGGGTGAACTGGATGGGCAAGCTGGCCCTGGCGGGGCTCAGCTACCCGGGGCTGCTCGGCCTGGACAAGCAGGGGCTCAGCATCCAATCCTCGGGCGAGACCCAGCAGATTTCGGGGGGGCAGCTGGAGCGTCCCCTTTTCGTGGCCCGCGTCCTCGACGTGGTGGTGGCCGGGACCTCGCAGGAGCTTGTCGAGAAGGCCATCGAGCTGGAGGTCGCCGGTGGAGAGAACTCCCTCTTCCTGTCCGCTGGCTACCAGGACTACATCTACCGCGACGACCGCGCGCCCGGCGATCCCGAGCTGGAGGTCGTCATGGACGTCAACGCGCTGCTGAAGACCATGAACCTGCCGGGGCCCTACCCCGACACCAGCTCCCAGCGCTTCCTTCCCGCTTTCCTTGGTCGCCTGATTCAGATCCCTAGCTGGAAGACCGTCGAGGGGATCGTCGGTTTCCCCGAGGGGCTGCGCATCGACCTCCACGGCAGTTTCTCCTCAGAGCGCATCTCGGATTTCCAGAACCGGCTCTACCGCGAGGACAGCTTCGATCGTTCCCAGTTGCTTTCGCGGGCGGCGCGACTGGCCCCCGAAGACTGCGTGATGTTCGCCTACATCCACGGCCCGGTGGCGGACATCCTGCGCCAGGCATTCCAGTCGGTAGAGCCCGCCCTGCGCTCCAACCTGGACGAGGCCCTGCGTTCGACGGGTCGCTTCAACGGGGGATTGGATGAGGTCATCGACTCCCTAGGGAGCGCCCTGCGCAACCGCACCGCCCTGATCGTTCGTGAGCAGGACTACGGCCCTGTGGTCGCAACCCCCGATGGCACCAACGAGGTCGTGGAGGCCGAGCACGACGGATCGCCCGTGTATGCCATCACGATCGTGACGTGGTTGGACAAGGGGGAGGGCGCTGCCCATACCCTCGACACGATTCGCTCTGCGATTGGACACAACCCCGAGAAGTTCGGCCTCAAGGGCTTCAATCCCTCCAAGGCCACCGATACCGGCTACTACGAGTACACCTCGAGCGGCTTCGAGACGCGCGAGTTCTGGTCGCCTTTCATCCCGGGCACGGGGATGATCGCCACCCAGTTCACGGACGAGAAGGAACACTTCTGGATCACCAACCACGAGAAGATGTTCAATCACATTCGCTACACCTACTACAACGGCGCAGCGGGCGGCTATCCGCGTCTCTCGGAGAATTCCCAGTTCCGTGCGCTGGTCGATTCGGCGCTGCCTAGCGCCAACCTCTTGGTGTGGATCAACCCCCGCAAGGCGGGTCCGACCATGCGCAAGATCGCGCGGCGGGCGGCTCAGGATAGCGTGCTGTCGGGCGTCAACTGGAAGGTGCGCAGGCGTGAGGCTGAGACCAAGGTCATGGCGGCCAAGTTTCCTGGCGTCTCGCGGACGCAGCTCACCGAAGAGCAGTCGACGGAGCTTCAGGACAGCGTGGACCGGGCCCTGGACGAGTGGTCGGAGAACTACCGCGCCGAACGCCTGCCGGAATTGATCGAAGAGGCCGGTCGATCGATCACCATGTTCGAAGCCGCAACCGCGATGCTCGTCGAGCTGGATCTGAACCCCGATAGCTTCTCGCTGGCGGCGCGCATTCTGACGCCCCTCGAGGACACGGGTCAGTAGGGCGCCCCTCAGCCTCGCGGATCCGACCCAATGGGGGGGGCCCTCCCCCCCCTTGGGTCGGACCCGCGACGCGGAGGGGCGCCCTACTGCCCCGTGTCCTCGCGCGGCGTCCGCATGCGCGCCGCCAGCGAGGACCCCTCGGGGTTCCGATCCGGCTCGACGGGCATCGCGGTTGCGGCC
>CAYWNK010000365.1:0-5075 GCA_964459495.1 uncultured Planctomycetaceae bacterium | reverse complement strand
CGGCGCGGGCACCCGCCAATGCCGCCGCTCACCGGGGCCGAGTTCCAGGGCGAAATCCACCCGCGCGCCGTCCGACCCCGTCCAGCGGGCAGCGCTCAGTGGACCCGTGAGTTCGACACGCGCAAACAGGACACTCCCCTGGATCGCCAACCCAGCCGCGATGCAAATCACGGGCCCGCCTCCGCCGCGTGCATCCCGTCCTGGGTTCCTGTGGGCTCTTTCGCGCCCGCCAAGGTGAGCGCAAGCAGCGCCGCGCCGTAGGGGGCGAGCCACCCGTCAGGGGACTGCAGCCCCCCTGCGCAACGAAGCAACCAAGCGTAGGGCGACAGCCTTGCGAGCGGCTCCAGGCCCGCGGCCCCGCCCCATCCGGCCAGCAGCGGGACTCCGATGCCGGCCCCAAGAAAGAGCCAGGTGGACAGCATCCCAAGCCGCGACCCAGCGCCGGCGGACGCACCCAGCGCGATCGTCGCCAGCCCGGCCGCGACCACCTCCAGCGCCAAGATCCGATCCAGAGCCGGACTCCAATCCAAGGCGAACGCCGCCGCCAGCGGCCCGCTTGCGAGGGCCAGGACCAGCCAGACCGCCTCCAGGGCCCGGCTGCCCGGCACGCCATTCCTGCGCTGCGGCCCAGCGGGCACGGCCGCAGCGCAGGCGAAAAGCAGCAGCACAAGGGCCGTCCGGCCCCCCGGGGCGAACGCGGGCGCTGTCCGCAACCAGGCGCTCGGCAGGGCCCCTAGCCCGAGCACGATCGCCGCAAGCAGCCAGGCGACCAGAACGGGCAGCAGGCCCACTACTCGTCCTTGCTGCCGTTCTCGGCGGCGTCCCTCACGGCCCGCTCGAAGTCGGCCGCCGTCATCGCGACCGGCACGTCGAAGCGCACGTCGAGCAGATCCCAGGGCGCCCCCGACTGAAGCTGGACCAAGCCCTCGCGCACGCCCTGCCACTTCAGATGGGCGGGCAGCTCGCCCGGGTGGCCCGAGCCCGGCGCCCGACCGAAGAGGATCGCACGGGCCCCCTCCAGCTCGATCCACACACCACCCGGCAGACCATCGGGCGCGTGCTCTGCGGAGGCGTCGATCAGAACGCGGCCGAGGATGCGTTGCTCGTCGGGATGCAGGTGACGCTGCATCGAGTCGACGACGGCCATGGCCTGCACCAACGCCGGCTCGGTGATCACGGCGCCGGGCCCGGGCTGGGGCTCGAGCTCGGTGACCAAGCGGTGCGGTCCCAGCACCGGCAGCCAGGATCCGTACACCTCGTGGGGAGCGTAGGCATAGCCGGCGAGCACCGTTCCGTCGCCGGCGACCGGTAGGTAGTCCTCGCCGACGCGCAGCGCGGCCACGGGTTCGCGCAGCTTCATCGGCACGACCAGCCCGTCGGGCCAGACGACCTCGATGTCCCCGACCTCTTCCACAAACGAAAGCGCCTCGAGCTCCGCGCGCAGGCCGCTGAGAGCTGCAGGATCGCGGGCGTCCAGCTCGCGGCCCTGGGTCAGGATGCGTTCCAGGCGCACCCTCCAGGCCGGGGAAAAGTAACGTTCGCCCCTGTCGAGCCGGTACCTGAGCAGGTCGACCTGGCCGACGCCCCGCGCATCCGCACTGGCCTGCAGTCCCTGCAGCACCCACACGAATCCGGCCAGGACAAGGCCCAGGGGGACCCATGCGGGCACCCGGCCGGAGCGCCTTGTGGATCGTAAGCTCATGCGGGGCAGGCCCATTGCGGGCCCAAGCATAGCGCCCCGGGGCCCCCACCACGGGCCCCTCCCGGACACCATCCGCTCTAGAACCGGTGCCGCAGCCCAGCTCTGGGCCGGATCGGGGCTTGGAAAACCCCGGTAAGGCGTCCGCGGATGGGCCACCTGGGGATCCCGACCACCCGGCGGACAGCCGTCCGGATCAGTTCCGCGTGGGAACGAGCGTGGTCTCGCTCAACGGAGTGCCCATGCCGCCCGCCGCGCTGGATCGGGCGCTGAAACCGCCCTGACGGGCGCATTCCTCGATGAATAGGTCCAAGGTGGTCTGGATCTCGACCACCTCGTCGCGGGACAGGGTGACGGCCTTCGAACTGGACTGGATGTGCAGTTCGTGGCCGAGCAGGCGCGACACGACCTTGAGGGACGAGAGGTGACGCTGAAGGGCGGCGGCGGTCTTGGCGGGGGAATCGGACATGGTTTTGAGTGCGGCGAAAAAAAGGTGCTGGCACGCAGCGGAACGGATGGGACCGGATGGAACGGAGGCGGCCCATCCTTGGACCCCGCTGCACCCCATGTTTAGATACCGATCGCCAACCAGCGACTCAAGCACGCGGCCCGGACTCCTTCCTCTGGATCCGGGCGCGGGACGAGTGATGCCTGCACGGCCCCAGCCAATATGACCCCTCCCGACCCCCTGCCGTTTGGCTTCCTGCCCGGCGACGACGTTCCGCGCGAGCGTCCATCCGCTTCCGCCCGGGAGGATGAGAACGACGCAGCCGACGAATCGGTCACCCCCCAGGCCCGATCGAACTCTCCGGTCTCCGCCCCCCAGCGCGCCGAACGGGCCGGCGCCTCCGAGTCCTACTCCCCCGACGGCCGCGTGGTGAAGTGGAAGGGCTTTCAGCTTCTGGCGTTCCAGATTCGCGCCGTCGAGGCGATTCGTGAGGGACGCAACGTGCTTGTGTCCGCCCCCACCGGCGCGGGCAAGACGCTCGTGGCCGAGTACGCGATCGAAGACGCGGTGCGCCGCGGCCAGCGATGCATCTACACGTCTCCCATCAAGGCGCTGTCGAACCAAAAGTACCGCGACTTCCGCGACGACCCCGAGGTCGACGTCGGGATCATGACCGGGGACGTCACGATCCACCCCGGAGCGCAGGTGCTGATCATGACCACCGAGATCCTGCGCAACGCGATCTTTGAGAATCGCGACCTGCTCAGCGACGTGGCCTACGTGATCTTCGACGAGATCCACTACATGGACGACCGCGAGCGCGGCACCGTGTGGGAGGAAAGCCTGATCTTCCTACCCAAGGGCGTTCGCCTGGTCTGCCTATCGGCCACGATCAGCAACGTCGAGGAGGTCGGATCCTGGCTGGACGAGATCCGCCACGAGACGACCGAGGTCATCATCGAGGCGCGTAGGCCCGTGCCCCTGTCCCACTGGGTATGGACCGAGACCGCGGGCTCCTTCGATCCGAGCAAACTCAAATTCCAGCGCAAGAAGGCCGGCGAAGAGCTCGAGCGCCGCAAGGCCGCGTCCAAGGCGCGCCGCCGCCGCTCCCGCGGGCGCGGCGGACCCCGGCGCGGCGGCCCTGGGCAAAACGGCCCGCCCGATCCCTCGGCGCTCTTCACCGAACTGGAGGAGAGCGACATGATGCCGACGCTCGTCTTCTCGTTCAGCCGCAAGGACTGCGAGAAACTGGCGCTGCGCAACGCCGAGCGGGACCTGCTGGACGCCGACGAGAAGCGTCGCATGGCCGTTCTCCAGGACGAGCTGGTCGAGATTTTCCAGACCGGCCCCGGCATGCTGCGTGGCGAGATCATGAGCTTGGCCCGCAGCGGCATCGCCTACCACCACGCTGGAATGCTGCCCGTGCACAAGGAGATGGTCGAGCGGATGTTCACCGCCGGCCTGCTCAAGCTGCTGTTTACCACCGAGACCTTCGCGATCGGCATCAACATGCCCGCGCGCTCGGTGGTCTTCAACGCCCTGCGCAAGTTCGACGGCATCGACTTCGACTGGCTGCGGACCCGCGACTACATGCAGATGGCCGGCCGCGCTGGCCGCCAGGGCATGGACGACAAGGGATACGTGTACTCGGTTTGTGGCCCGCGTGAGATCATCGAGGCGCCCCTTGAGCGCCTCTTTGCGGGCAAGCCCGAAGCGGTCAGCAGCCGCTTCCGCCTGTCCTATTCCAGCCTGCTGCACCTCGTCGAGCGACTCGGCCGCGAGGAGATGCACGAGGCCTGGGAGCGCAGCTTCCACCTCTACCAGTCGCGCGAGAAGAACAAGCGCGCCCGGGAGCGCCAGCACCAGGACCAGCGCCGCCTCGTCGAACGCCACCTCATGCTGCTCGAGGAATTCGGCTACCTCGACGGAGACAAGGTCACCCCCCGTGGGAAAGTCGCGCGCCTGCTCTCCGGCTACGAGCTGCAGGTCACCGAGCTGCTCTTCCGCGGCACGCTCGAGAACCTGCCGCCCCAGGCCCTGGCCCTGATGGCGGTGGCCATGATCTACGAAGAGCGCAAGCGCGGCGGAGGCACCTTTGTCCCCGCGCGCATCTACGGCGGTGAGCGCCGGGCGATCAACAGCATCATCGGCGAGCTCTGCGGCGTCGAGGCACGGCTGGGCATCTCCCCCGGCATGAAGCGTCCCGACTGGGGGCTCTCGGCCGCCGTCCTGGCCTGGTATCGCGGCGCAGACCTCGCTGGCCTGGCCGAAGCCTCCGACGCCCCCCTTGGTGATGTTTGCCGCGTGTTCCGCATGGCCCTCCAGCTGATGCGCAACCTGCGCCGCACGATCGACCCCGAGTGGGACCTAGCCGACCGCCTCGAAGAGGCCGTCATCGCCATGAACCGGGACGAGGTGGACGCCCGCCGGCAGCTCGAGCTGGGCTAGCCCAGGATCGCAGCGAACCCTGGCGCTGAGGAATCGCGGCGCCCCCTCCCGGGCAAAATCCGGGGGTGGATCGTGAATGAAGTGTTGGACTGCTGTCGCAATTCGAGGGCCATACGCGGCCATTGCAAACGCCCCGCAGTCTTTCAGCCCAGCATCCGGCCCCCGCGCCCCAGCCCTCTCCGTTCCAGGTAAAGACGGGATCCGAGGTGCTTGCAAGGCGCTGAGGCCCATCCTTCGCCCGGTCCGCGGGCCGTGCGGCAGCGGCCATCGATTGCCTGGACAGAGCCAGCCGGGGGCCCGGCGCGCACGCGCCCTCGGGATCCGCCCCGCTGCCCGCTCGAGTCGTGCCGCCCACTTCAGCTGGCGGCAAGGCCCGTGGAAAATTTTCGACCCCTCCTTCGTTACTTCGCAGGCCCGCCCCCTATGTCTCTCTCGGAGGCGGTGATCGGACGACGCTTGAGCTAGGGCTGCCCCGCCTTA
>CAYWNK010000364.1:0-5102 GCA_964459495.1 uncultured Planctomycetaceae bacterium | reverse complement strand
TGCCAGCACCGGTCTGCACGAGCACTTGATGCACCGCCGAGCCCTCGCTGGACGCAAACCAGCCCTCGCGCCGCCGCAGGGACAGCTGGACCTCGCGAACGACAACCTCGCCGCGTCCCTGCAGACCCGCGTCCGCCGAACGCAGGGCCTCGATCTTCTCGGGGAGGGGCACCAGGAAGGGGTCGATCTCGACCGGCGTCGCAAAGTCCCCCACCTGCCCGCCCTGGCCAGCCAGCTCCACCGGTGCGGTGCGCGCGACCGACAGATCGCGCGCGCCCTTAAATGCCCGGCGCGCGAGACCCGGCGCCACATCGTTCAGCTCATGGGGCCTGCCGGGCGCCGAGGCAAAGCCCCAGCAGCCGTTCTTCAGCACCCGTACCCCGAGACCAAAGTCCTCAGGAGCGGAGGCCTCGCTGAGTTCGCCGTTGCGCATCGCCAGGTCCTCGGCGCTCTGCCGCCCAACCCGCGCGTCCGCGTAGTCCGCGCCGGCCTTGAGAGCCTGGGCCACGGCCCCCTGGGCCACCTTCATCATCGCATCGCTCATGGAGGTTGCCTGTGCTTCTAGAAGTCGGTGGTCGAGGTGAAGCGGAAGCGTTCCACACGCATGGCCGGACAAACCACCCGGCCACCGGCCAGGTTTGAAGCGGCCTGTTGAACGCTTCCGACGCCGCTCACCCGCTGCAGTACGTTCACCAGAGTTTCCGTGAAGCGCAGGTTTCGAACGGCCTGCGTCACCCGTCCGCCCTGGATGCGGAAGGTTCCGCCGCGGGTCATCCCCGTCAGTGTCAGGTCCCGCGGCTCAATCATGTTGGTGTAGTGCAGCTGGTTGACGAGCAGTCCGTCCTCCACGCCAGCAATCAACTGTTCGAGGGTTTCATTGCCCGCAGCCACGACGAGGTTCTCGGGCGATGGTCCCCCATGGGCCCGGCCCCCCTGCCCGGCTGCGAACCCGTGGCCCGAGTTCGGAACGCCCAGTCGCGCGGCCCAGTTCGCGTCGGTCACCGGCCCTTGAAGGCTCCCCCCCTCGAGCAAAGCGAAGCGTTCTCTAGGCCAGCCCTGCCCGTCGAACGGCATGCCGGGCGCGATCTCGTGGCCCGCATCGTCGTAGATCCGGACGGAGTCTGGGAACAGTGACTTGCCAACTCGTTCGCAAAGGAAGGAACTGCGTTCGGCGAACTCCTGGGCGCCGAAGCCATGGTGACCCGCGAAGTGAAGCAGCGCCGAGACCGCGTGGGGCATCAGCACCACCGTCGTCTCCCGGGGCCGGTGGTCCACCGGGCCGCGGGAGCGCACGGCGCGCTCGACGGCACTCTCGATCACCTCATCGATCTCGAGCCGCTCCACGTTGGGGTTGGAGACCTCCGCCATGGCACTGCCGCCCGCCTCACCAGCACGAAAGGCGGTCAAGGCAAAGCTCGCGTCCGAAACGGCCCCGGTCACCTCACGCCCGGCCGAATTGACCAGCGTCCGACCGATCGCTCCCGTCCGCGCCAGCCCCGCGGGCAGCAGCCCGTCCCGGCGGCATGCGCTCTGGGCCGCGGTGATCCAGCCCACCTTCTCGCGCAGGGTGTGGTCCCGGGTGGGGCGCTGCGCCGCGGTTTCCCGCACCGCCGCGGGACCAGGCATAGGGAGCAAGCCCGCCCTCGGTCCGGCCAATCGAGCCAGGGTCAGGGCGCGCTCCAGGGCGGCCCGCCCATCGTCGCAATCGAGGCTACCGCAGGCCGCCTGGCCCTCCTGGGTTCCGCCGGGCCCCTGCACGCGGGCGCGGACCACCAGGTGATAGCGCTCGCGGTCCGCGCTCTGGGTCGGACCGCGCTCATCGAAGCGCACGTAATTTTCTTCGACACACTCCAGGCTGACTTCGGTTTCGTCGGCGGAGCTCGCCTGGACGAGGTGGCGGCAGACCTCGAGGGCGTGATCGGGTTGGAGCAGGGGCATACGAAAGCGAAATGGGGCGGAGGCCCTATCAGTCTATGGATCCCACGCCCCCGACTCCAACTCCGAGCCAAAGCCGTCGACATGGTGGAATCCCCGCGCTTTCCCTCGACCCGGATTCGTCCGAGGAATTCCCCCCGGTACGCCGCGCCCACGGTCTGCGTGCAAATCCCCCCGCCGCACCCGGGCTAGCGCACCACGAAATTCACCAGCCGGCCTGGAACGACGATGGTCTTGACGACCTGCTTGCCCTCGAGCTGCTCCGCTACCGTCTCACGGGCCAGGGCCTCCAAGTCCTCTTTGCTCGCCGACTTCGCCGCTTGGGCGCGGCCGCGCACCTTGCCGAGAACCTGCACCACCAGCTCGAAATCATCCGCCTCGAGGTAGCGCTCATCGACGCTGGGCCAGCTCGCGTGAACAAGGGACTCGGCATTGCCAAGCCGTGACCACAGCTCTTCGGCGATATGCGGAGCAAATGGGGCCAGGGCTAGCGCAAAACGGCTTGCGTGTCCCCTGTTGACGTGGGCGGCCTGCTTGCTGGCCGCGTTCACGAACTCCATAAACGCCGCGACGGCCGTATTGAAGTTCATCCGCTCAAACGAATCGTTCACCCGCTGAAGGCATTGGTTCCAGGCCCGTTCGACCTCCAGGGCCGGCCCCTCGGGCACGAATTCCGAGGGAAGCTCGGCCGCTACATGCTCCCGGAGGGGCGTGTCCCCCTCCGGATCCACGAACAAGCGCCAGGCCCGGTCGAGGAAGCGCCTGGACCCCGGCACGTCCCGCGGATTCCAGGGCTTGGAGTCCGCCAAGGGCCCCATGAACATCTCGTAGAGCCGGAACGTATCGACCCCGAACTCCGCGCAGACGTCGTCTGGGTTGACGACGTTCTTCAGGGTCTTGGACATCTTGGCCACGATGCGCTCGGCGGGCTGCCCCGTCGCGATCATGACCGGCGGATCGGCCTCTTCGTTCACCTCATCCACCGCCACGGTCCGTCCGGTTTCGTCCTTGTAGGCGAAGGCCTGCAGCATGCCCTGGTTGAACAGGCTTTGGAATGGCTCCTTCGTCGGCACCAGCCCCTCGTCAAACAGCACCTTGTGCCAGAACCGGGCGTAGAGCAGGTGCAGCACCGCGTGCTCGGTGCCCCCCACGTAGAGGTCCACGTTGCCCCAGTACTCGACGGCTTCCTTGCTGAACGGGGCCCCGTCATTGCGAGGGTCCATGTAGCGCAGGTAATACCAGCACGAACCGGCCCAACCCGGCATGGTGTCGGTGTCGCGCTCGACGGCTTCGCCGGTGTCTGGGTCGGTCGTCTCCACCCAGTCCCTCACCTTGGAAAGCGGCGGTTTGCCGTCGTCCGAGGGCGCGAAGTCGGCCATCGTGGGAAGCTCGACGGGCAGCTGCTCGTCCGGCACCCGGCGATGGGTGCCGTCGGGCCGGTGGAGCACGGGGAATGGCTCGCCCCAGTAGCGCTGGCGGCTGAACAGCCAGTCCCGCAGCCGGTAGGTGGTACGCGCCTCGCCAAGACCCTTCTCCCCCAGCCAAGCGATCATCTTTGCTTTCGCTTCGATCACGCCTAGGCCATCGAGGAAGCTTGAATTCACGGCGGGACCGTCGCCTGTGAACGCCTTGCCATTGAAGCCCTCGGGGGGCTGGACCGTACGCACGATCGGCAGGTCGAAGGTCTCTGCGAACTCCCAGTCGCGCTCGTCCTGGCCTGGCACCGCCATGATCGCGCCGGTGCCGTAGCTGGCGAGTACATAGTCGGCGACCCAGACCTGAATGCGGCCGCGCTCGTCCCCCGGCTCGAAGGCGGGGTTGTGGGCGTAGGCACCCGTCCAAACGCCTGTCTTCTCTTTGGCCAAGTCCGTTCGCTCCAGGTCGGACTTCGCGCCAGCCGCCTGCACGTACCCATCCACGGCGGAACGCTGCTGATCCGTGGTGATGGTCTGCACAAGGGGATGCTCGGGAGCCAGGACCATGAACGTCGCGCCGAACAGGGTGTCCGGCCTGGTGGTGAACACCGCCAGCTCGGCGCCTGCGTGCCCCTCGACCTGGAAGCAAACCTCGGCCCCCTCCGAGCGTCCGATCCACTCGCGCTGCATGGTCTTGACCGACTCGGGCCAGTCCAACTCGTCCAGATCATCGATCAGCCGGTCCGCATAGGCGGTGATCTTGAGCATCCACTGCTTCAGCGGGCGCCGCACGCAAGGGTGATCCCCGCGCTCTGAACGACCGTTGATGACCTCCTCGTTGGCGAGCACGGTCTTGAGCGCCTCGCACCACCAAACCGGGACCTCGGTCTGGTAGGCCAGCCCGCGGTCGTACAGCCGCGCGAAAATCCACTGGGTCCAGCGGTAGTAGTCCGGGGTGCAGGTGGCGAACTCACGGTCCCAGTCGAACGAGAGACCGATCTTGCGCATCTGCCGCCGGAAGGTCGCGATGTTGGCTTCGGTCGTCTCCCCCGGGTGCTTGCCGTTTTGGATCGCGTACTGCTCCGCGGGCAGCCCGAAGGCGTCGTAGCCCATCGGGTGCAGCACGTTGAAGCCCTCCATCCGCTTGCGGCGGGCGATCACGTCACTGCCGATGTAGCCCAGCGGATGGCCCACGTGCAGACCGGCCCCCGAGGGGTAGGGGAACATGTCGAGGACGTAGTACTTCGGGGCGCTGGGGTCGAATCCGGGCTCGCCGGGGTTGGGCGCGGCGAAGGACTTGTTGGCGTCCCAATGGGCCTGCCAACGGGCCTCGATGGAGGCGGGGTCGTAGCTGTTCTGCACGGATCTGGCGCGGCCCGTCGAGGCGCGCATGGGGTGTTGGGCCTGGCACGGTAGCCCCGCCCCGACCAGGCCAGTTCACGCGAGGGGGAAAAAAAACGGCAGGCCTTAGGCCCCGGCCCTTGACTCCAAGGGGCCCAGTCCCCATCTTCTCGTCCCTCCAGAACAGCGCCGGCCACGTCGGCGCCCGGGGGATTAGCTCAGTTGGTAGAGCGCTTGAATGGCATTCAAGAGGTCAGGGGTTCAAATCCCCTATCCTCCACCACCCCCAGGAAGGGCCCGAGGCAGTGAGCTGCCCCGGGCCCTTCCTCCCCCCCCCCCCCCCCCCTCCCCCCCCCCCCCCCCCCCCCCCCCCCCCCCTCCCCCCCCCCCCCCCCCCCCCCCCCCCCCCCC
>CAYWNK010000363.1:0-5134 GCA_964459495.1 uncultured Planctomycetaceae bacterium | reverse complement strand
GACCGCCCTCATCGAAGCCCTGCAGAACGAGGCCAAGGTCCTCTAGTCCTATCAGCACACTCCTCGTCTACGTCGAACACGCGGCCGGCGCCCCGCGCCGCGCGAGCCTCGAAGCCCTCGGTGCCGCCCTCGCGGCGGGCGGTGAAGTCGTCGCCGGCCTCGCGGCGGCGGCGGCGGCGGCGTCCGCCGCGCCGTCACCCGCGAGGCAGGCGACGACTTCACAGCCTGCCGCGAGGGCGGCACCGATGGCTTCGAGGCTCGCGCGGCGCGGGGCGCCGGCGGCGTGTTCGACGTAGACGAGGAGTTTGCTCATAGGACTAGAGGACCTTGGCCTCGTTCTGCAGGGCTTCGATGAGGGCGGGCACAGCTGCGGCGCCTTCGCCGACGATGCGGCCGGCCGCTCGGGGGGCGGGCAGCTCCACCGATTGGATCTGGGCCTGGTTGTCCTCCAGGGTCACGGCGACCTCTTCCAAGGGCTTCTTCTTGGCGGCCATGATGCCCTTGAGTCCGGCGTAGCGCGGCTCGTTGAGGCCCTTGTTGCAGGTCACGATCGCGGGCAGGGAGAACTCAACGGTTTCGATGCCGTGCTCGGTCTCGCGCTTCGCGCTTCCCTTTCCGGCCTCGATGCTGAGCTCGATCACATCGGTGACGCATGCCCAGCCCAAAAAGACGGCGGTCATCGGGCCGACGGCTGAGTTGTCGCGGTCGGTGGCGACGCGTCCCATGAAGACGAGCTCAGCGCCCATCGAGCTGAGCTGCGCGGTCAGCGCCTTGGCGGTGGCGCGCGCATCGCGGCTGGCCCACTCGTCGTCCGTCAGAACGACGGCCTTGTCGGCTCCCTTGGCCATGCACTCGCGAATCTCCTTGGTGCCGTCGCTGGCGCCCAGGGTGAGCACGGTGACTTCGCCCCCGAGGGACTCCTTGGTTTGGACGGCTTGCTCCAGAGCGATCTCGTCGTAGAACGAGATCATATGGGCTTGGCCTTTGGCGTCGAGACCCTTGCCGTCGCCGGTGATCGTGGCTTCGGCTTCGGTCGTCGGGACGCGCTTGACGCAGGCGACGATGTTCATGCTGGGTGGGGTGGAACGAGGGGGAAGGGATGGGCTCGCGCGCGCGGCTCCGCTTTCGGTCCGACTAGGCTGGGCCCTAGGGGCCCAATGGGGCCCGAATTCGGGCAAGAAGAATATCCGGGCACAGGCCCCAGCGCCACGCCCGTCCGGCCCTGCCGCGCCGCCGGTCGGGCGCGGTGGGGCTATCTGACGCAGGAACGGCCGAGCGCTTCCCGCCGGGCTCCGGCCTCAGGCTACTCTTCGACCAGTTCCCTCGACTCTTCCGCCGACACCCCCCGCAGGGGGACATCGAAGTTGCGGCCCAGGTAGACCTCGCGCACCCGCGGGTCGGAGGTCAGGGCGTCCGCGTCGCCTTCTCGCAGGATCTGGCCCTGGTGGATGATGTAGGCGCGATCGGTGCTTTGCAGCGTCTCGCGCACGTTGTGGTCGGTGATCAGGACGCCCAGGCCTTGCTCGCGCAGGTTGGAGATCAGTCCCTGGATCTCTTCGACGTTGATGGGGTCGACGCCTGCGAAAGGCTCGTCCAGCAGCAGGATCTTGGGCCGGGTGGCGAGGGCTCTCGCGAGCTCGAGGCGCCGTCGCTCGCCGCCCGAGAGGGTGTCGGCGCCGTTGCCATGGAGGTGGGAGAGCTCGAGCTCGTCCATCAGCCGGGTGGCCTCTTTCTTGCGCTCCCTGCGGCTGAGGGGCATGACCTCAAGGACTGAATAGAGGTTGTCCTCGACGTTCATTTGCCGGAAGACGCTGGTTTCCTGGGGCAGGTAGCCCATTCCCAGGCGGGCCCGCTTGAACATCGGTAGGCGGGTGCAATCCTCGCCGCCCAGCTCCACCGAGCCGGCGTCAGGCTCGACCAGGCCTACGGTCATGCGGAAGCTCGTGGTCTTACCTGCTCCGTTGGGACCCAGGAGACCCACGATTTCGCCCGCGTCCACGTGGAAGCCCACGCCATCGACGACCCGGCGGCCCGTATACGACTTCACGAGCCCAGCAACATTCAGGAGGGAGTCCGACACGCCGGGAGTTTAGCCCCCCGGGCTCCGGCTCCCCGCGGGGAGTCCGGCGAAACAGGCCCTGGGCGTCCATTTGGGGGCTCGGGGCTCGTCTTCAGGAATCGACGGGGCCTTTCGGACCGGTAGGGGCGGGCTGGGGGACTGTTCCAAGCTGCCCAGTGGCTGCCCTGTGGTGCCTGTGGATAACTTGTGGGGAATGTCGAATTGCGGGCAAACCCGAGGCCCAATAGGGAACGCTAAGGGCCGCTTTCTCGACCGCCAAGAAAGGAAATTAAAAGGTGTTCAGGGCCTAAGTGGCTTTCCGGTATTGACTTAGGTGTGCGGGGGCTGGCTTTGCAGGAGAAGTGCCTTGCCAGGCGAGTGAGGCGGTGATCCGACGTGCATTTTCGCGCACGGGTGTTCACCAATGTGGAAAGGGGTCGCCGCTGTAACTCGCAGGAATGAGAACTCCTAGGTTTCTCGCTCCTAGCGCACCCACTTCAGGCGGTAGACGCCCAGGCTGGGGACGATTGGCCAGACCACCAGGACAGCCCGGCCGCGGATCAGGTTGCGCGGCACGTAGGAGGCGGTGACGGGGCCGAGGGAGCGCGCCTGGGCCTGGGGGAACACGTTGCGCTCGCCCTGCTCATCCCGCAGGTACATCAGCCGGCCCCCATCGCTGTTGCCCACCAAGGGGTTTTCCCCGTTGCGTTCATTGCCCTGGATCACCGTGCCGGCGCGCTCGCCCCCGGTCATTTCCCAACGGGCCAGGGACCAGTCCCGGCTGTCCGAGGAGTCCTGGGTGTTGTCCCCAAGGACGACGTACCCGTCGTCGGGGAGCTTCCAACGGTCCACCTTGGCGTTGGACGTGTAGTAGATGTCGCGATGGACCTCGATCCCCTCGAAGCTGGCTCCGCCCCCCTCGGTCGCCAGGGTGATGCCGGTGCGATTGACCTCGATCTTGGGGATGGGAGGCACGGGCTCTACGAGCAGCTCTTTGCCGTCCACCCACAGGGTGACGCGGTCGTCGATGTTCTGAGCGCGCAGGTGCACGCTCGCGCCGGCTTTGAGCGCGAACGGGGCGTTCGCGACCACATCGCGGTTCTCGATCTGACTCTGTGAGTCGACGATGCGCAGCTCGGGCACCGCGCCAGCGGAGGCCTTTGGACCGGGGACGCGCAGCGTGTAGCGCCGGGTGCCCTCGTGGAATACGACCAGCACAAAGGAGGTCTCGGCAGGGGCGGTCACCTCCGTATCGATGCGCAGATCGCCGACATCGTTGATCGCGAGCTGGCCACGGCCGACGGCCACGAGCGCCTTCAACTTGCCGGGATAGCCGTCCTCGAAGCGATCCTTGACGGTCGAACGGCTGGCGGGAAAGCGGGCGCTCCCGCTGGATGTGGCCTCAATGCCGTCCTTGCCTACCTGCCAGTCGCCGGAGTCGCTGCGCCATTCACCGGCGGTATCCAGCTTCTTCAGCATGGCGTCGAGCACGGGTTCGGGGCGCTCGGGGATGGACCACTCGTTCGCGCCGGGGGGCTTGACCCAGACGTCTCCGTCGCGGACCCACAGCTCTTCTCCGGGCAGGCCCCAGATGCGCTTGATGAAGTTCTTCGAGCGATCGAGGGGGTACTTGAAGACGGCGACCTCGAAGCGCTCGGGGTCGCGGTAGTGGAAGGAGAGCTTGTCGACCAGCACGCGGTCGAACACGCCGCCGCCCTTGGGGTTCGTCCAGCCCATCAGGGTGGGCTGCATCGATCCTGTCGGGATCTTGTAGGCCTCCAGCACGAAGTACTTGAAGAGCACGATGATCACGATCGAGACCGTGATGGCCTCGATGTTGTCCCGCCACGGGTGGGCCTTGGACTTGCGCTTGCTCTTGTCGGCGACGGCGTTGGGCTCGGGGATCGGCATGGGGGCAACAGGATCGCCGCCAGCCGACGGGGCTGCCAGTGGAATCCCTAGTCGGGCGTAGCGGCCAGACAGTAAAGAAAGTGCTCGCCGCGCAGGATCAGGTCGCGGCCCACGGCGACGGGGGAGGCGCTGAAGGAATCGCTGAGCTGGTTCCAGGCCAGCACCCGGTTCCCCGGGGCGTCCTCGACGACGGCGGTCGTGCCCGAGCGGTCGCAGATGTAGATCCGGCCTGCGGCCCCGAGCGGGGAGGCGAAGATCAGGTCGAGCTCGGTCAGGCGAGTGGCCCGCTCGGGCTCTTTGCCGGTGGCCAAATCGAGGCGGACCAGGAAGCCCTGGTTGTGGTTGAGGGCATAGAGCCAGCCCCCGAGCAGCAGGGGGGAGGGCACGTATGGCGCCCCGCGGCGGCGATACCAGAGCAGGTTCTGCTTGCCAAGCAGGGCGCCTTCGGCTCCCTCCAGGCGCAGCCCAACCATGGCCTGTTTTTCGTAGCTGGAGCCCGCAACGAGGATCCCGTCGCCCACCACGGGGGTGGCGACCACGTTGTGGGCCATGCCGGGGCAGGTCCAGATCACCTCGCCCGTGGCCAGGCTGTAGCCACGGATGCGCTTCGTGCCGCTGACGATGACTTGGGCCTCGCCGTCGACCACGGTGACGATGGGGGTCGCCCAGGAAGTCAGCTCGTCCCGCTGGGTGCGCCAGCGCTCCTCGCCCGTGGCCTTATCCAGACACACGACGAAGGACTCTTCCTCGTGGTCCCAATTCACGATTAGAGCATCCCCGTAGAGGGCCGGCGAGCTGCCTTCTCCGTGGTGGTGCTTGGTGCGCATGTGCCCGAGCTGCTTGGCCCACAGCAGGTAGCCGTCGTGATCGAGGCAAAACAGGCCCCTGGATCCAAAGGAGGCGAAGACATGCTCGCCGTCGGCGACAGGGGACGCGGAGGCGAAGCTGCCGGTGGAATGGGTGCGTTCGTGGGGCAGCTCCTCGGCTACAGCTCGGCGCCAGAGGATCTTGCCCGTGGCCAGGTCAAAGGCGGCCACCTCGAAACGATGCTGCTGGACGACCGGAGGGTTGTCGTGGGCGCCGGGGTCGGTTTCGGGGGCGGGCTCCACGGTGGGGCCGAAGGGCAGCGCCCATGTGACGAAGACGCGACCATCCCAGACCGCT
>CAYWNK010000362.1:0-5224 GCA_964459495.1 uncultured Planctomycetaceae bacterium | reverse complement strand
GCTCGGAGACCATGGTCGAGGAGGCGAGCGCTGCCATCACCGAGCTCGGCCCGGGCGCTGCCCCCGACCTGCTCGCCGCCCTGGGTTCGAGCACGCTCAGGGGCGAAAAGCACGACGGGGCCGCCGAGCGGCTCGCTGTGGCGCTGGACTCCGTGACCGGGCTGGCCCACACGCGGCTGATCGCGGCGGAGTTCACGCACAAGTCCCCGCGCGTGCGCAGCTGGGCCCTGGCCCGGGCGAGCGCCTTGCCCGACCCCGGCACCGCCGAAGCCGCCGTCGCGGCACTGGCCCTCGCCCGCGACAAACCCGACAAGGACTTCCCGCGCCTGCCCTACGCCGCCGCTATGGCCTGCGCCTCCGCGGGGAATCTCGATGGCATGGACCTGATCCAGGCCCGGGCCAAGGAGGACTGGGGCGACGTGGGCCTGGCCGTGCGGCGCGCCATGGAGTGCGTGCGGGGCGACGCAGCCACCGAGCAACTCCTGGCCCAGATGGCCGGCAAGGACCGAGCAGAGCAGGTTGCCTACCTGCGCCTGTTGGCTGGGTGCGGCACTAAGAAGGCCCTGGCAGAGGTCAAGAGCCACCTCGAAGGATCGGACAACTCACTGCGCATCGCTGCGATCAACGCCTGCCGCGGCATCGTCGACGGAGAGGCGCCCATCGATCGAATGTCGGCCTTCCAAGCCATCGAAAAAGCCAAGTCCTGGGCAAAACGGATCTAACCCCCATGCGCACCCGAATCCTTCTCCCCCTCATCGCCGTTTTGCTGCTGGCCCCCTTCGCCGGCGCCCAAAAATTGCGCGACAAGTCCAAGCCCAAGAACGACCCCGTGCAGTGCCCCTACTGCGGGGGGGACCCGTTGCTGATGAAGTCCGGCGGCCTGATCTCCCACGGGGGCTTCGAATTCGGCAAGACCGACACGGCCAAGACCGACGAGCTGATGGTCAGCAGCGACATCCGCTGGCTGGAGACCCAGCACTTCAAGATCGGGATGGGTCTGGGCACGCAAAAGGTCGACGGCGCTGACCGCAACAAGATCCGAGCGGAATGCGCTCGACTCGCCGAGGTCTTCCCAGAAGTCCCCAGCAAGCCGCGCAGCATCGACCCCTGGCTACGCCTGCACATCTATGCCCAGCGGCTCGAGGACCACTACGCGGACATGTCCAAGTTCCTCGGCGTCCAGGACTCCGACTTCCCCCCGGCGGGCACCCTCTGGGACGGTCAGGGCACGTTCATGGGGATGGGCCCCTTCCTTGGCATGCCGCGCAAATTCGAGGTGCTGCTCCTGCCCAGTGAAGCAGGCCTGACGCGCTACCTGCGGGAGTCCTACGGCCTGCTCTCGAAGAGGACGCAGCGCTGGCACATCACCGAGATCGGCACCATCCAGGTCGTCATCCACGAGCAGCAGGGTTCCCTCAAGAAGGATGCGGCCCTTCACGGACACGTGCTCTTCACGACGACCCAAATGATGATGAACGCGTTCAAGCACTACTCCTATGAAAGCCCCATTTGGCTGATGGAGGGCATGGCCCACCGGATGGAGCGGCGCCTGAGCCCCAAGTACAACACCTTCTCATCGAGCGAAGGCGCCGTGGCTCAGATGACGCGCAAGGAGGACTGGGAGCCGCCCAGCTACAAGCTGGTCAAGAGCGGCAAGATGCCATCGCTGGCGAGCCTGACGGGAATGCGCGACTTCGCGGACCTAGATCTGGACAGGAACTTCGCAACCTGGTCCATCGTCGACTACCTCGATCGGGAGCATCCGGGCTTCATTCGGGGGCTTTTGCACGCCATCAAGGGGCTCACCAACGAGAACCACTTCACCGACGGATCCCAGCTGGTCGACGTGCAGCGTGAGTACTTCAAATCGGCCCTGGGGGTGACCTACGCCCAGCTAAACCGAGACTGGCAGGCCTGGATTACCGAGACTTACCGGGCCAAGTAAAGGGCTAGGGAGCGCCCCTGACCCGGGGACGCCCCGTCTCGGTACGAGGCATTGGTGTGCGGATCGGGAGCTATCGCAACCCGCGGCATTCCATCCCAAGAGCCGGTCCGTTCGGGTATCTTTGATGACCGATACTCTCCGATCGACTCGCCCTGCACTCGTCTGACCGCCGACAGTGTGAGGGCAGGGGTTCCGCCTCCGAGGACCCCCAACGACAAAGGCCGGCCAAACGGATGATCCAACGCAAGAAGCGCATCGTGCTGTTCCTGCCCCATCGGGCAGACCCGGATCAGGGGATTCGGGTCGCGGCTGATCTGCTGCCCCTCGAGCTGCTGCAGATCGCAGCGTGGCCCGTCGAAGACGGCTACGAGGTCCACATCGTCGACGCGATGGTGCACCCCGACTACGAGAAGCGGCTGATCGAGCTGTGCGACGGAGCCCTGCTCTTCGCCAGCTCCTGCATCCTCGGTTTCCAGGTCGCCCACGGCGCGCGCGTATCCAAGATGATCCGCGCGAAGTTCCCCGACCTGCCGATCATCCAGGGCGGCTGGTTCCCCAGCGTCGCCCCCGAGCTCTACTTCGAGGAGAACTGCGCCGACGCGGTCGCCCTCGGCCAGGGTGAGATCACCTTCCGCGAGATCGTCCTCGCCCTCGACAACGGCACCAGCCTCGAGGACGTCCCCGGCCTTGTGCTGCAGCGCGACGGCCAGGTGATCTACACCGACCACCGCCCCGTCGTCGGCTTCGACAAGATTCCCGACGCTCCGTGGCACCTGATCGACTTCGAAGAATACGTCAAGCTCCAGAACGAGCCCGGCGACTACAAGCTGCGCCACCGCTTCCCTGACCCCTGGGACATGAAGCCCGGGACCCAGGTCCGCGGCTTCAGCTACTTCTCCAGCTTCGGCTGCCCCGAACCCTGCACGTTCTGCTGCTCGCCGCTGGTGACGGGACGGCGCTGGAAGGCCATGCCCGGCGGCATGCTGGCCGAGCGCCTGCTCGAACTCCACGATCGCTACGACTTCAACGTCATGCGCTTCCAGGACGCCAACTTCGGCGTCGCTGAAAAGCGCTCGAACGAGTTCTGTGACAAGCTCATCGAAGCCGGCTCCCCCTTCTGGTGGTCGGGCTGCTACGAGATCGAGACGATCCACCGCTACAAGCAGGAGTCCCTCGACAAGCTGCCCGCGTCCCGCTGTCACATGGTCGCCGCGGGCGCAGAAGCCGGCAGCAAGGAGCAGCAGGAGGCCATCAAGAAGAACATCGATGTCACCCACTTTGAGTACTCGCTCAACGAGATGAACAAGCGGGGCATCACGACGGGGACCTCGTGGATCATCGGCTATCCCGGTGAAACCCCCGAGTCGATGCTGGAGACCATCCGCGTCGCGGCCGAGATGAAGTACCGCTTCCCGCGCTCTGCCTCCGACATCTTCCCGTTCCGCCCGATCCCTGGCACCGTCGACTTCGACAAGTCGGTGGAGCTCGGCTATCAGCCTCCGCGCACTCTGGAAGAGTGGGGAGCCTGCCTCGAGTACAAGCTCGACGTGGACGACCTTCAGCTGCCCGAAGACGTGGTGCGCACCTGGCGCCGCTACGGCGTGGCTTCCACGTTCTACGACGGTCTCGCCAAAGAAGGCGGCGACCTCATGCGCCGCATGATGCAGCGCATCTCCGGCTGGCGACTACGGAAGGGCAACTACTCCTTCCCCGTGGAGCACAAGCTGTTCCACGCCTATTCCCGCCTGCGCAGGAACAACGACACGATCCTGAACGCGAACTCCGCGGAGAACCTGGATCGCACGCCCGGCGTCACACCCAGCGCGCCCGTCTGATTCTCTCCACGCTCTCCGCACCCTCTCGAACCGCATCATGATCCAGCGCAAACCGAAGATCGTTCTCTTCCTACCCCACCGGGCCGACCCGGAGCGGGGCGAGACATTCAGCGCCGACCTCCTTCCCCTGGAGCTGATCCACATCGCTTCCGGTCCCGTAGCCGATGGCTACGAGGTCGTGATGATCGATGCGATGATCGAGCCCAACTACAAGGAGGTCGTTGCCCAGGCATGCGAGGGCGCGATCCTGTTCGCCACCTCCTGCATCCTCGGCTACCAGGTCTACGACGGGTACGTGGTCGCCAAGATGGTGCGCGAGAAGTTCCCGGACCTGCCGATCATCCAGGGCGGCTGGTTCCCCAGCGTGATTCCGGAGATGTACTTCGAGCACGACGTCGCTGACGCCGTGTGCATCGGCCAGGGAGAACTCGCCTTCCGCGACATCGTGAACGCGGTGCACGCCGGCGAAGACCTGGCCAACGTGGCCGGCCTTGCCGTCAAGCGCGACGGCAAGATGATCTTCACCGATCACCGCCCGGTCGTCGGATTCGACAAGTTCGAGCGCACGCCCTGGGAGCTGCTCGAGTACGACCGCTACGTGGAACTGCAGCTGCAGCCCCACCGCAACCTGAAGGTGCGGCACCGCTTCCCGCTGCCCGGCGACTGGACCCCGATGAACCCGCCCAAGGGGTTCAGTATGTTCTCATCCTACGGCTGCCCCGAGCCCTGCACCTTCTGCTGCAGCCCGCTCGTGACCGGCCGTCGCTGGAAGGCCATCCCCGGCCGCCAGCTGGCCGAGGAAGTAGCCGAGCTTCAGCAGCGCTTCGGCTTCGACGTGCTGCGCTTCCAGGACGCCAACTTCGGTGTCGCCGAGAAGCGCACGAAGGAGTTCTGCGAAGGACTCGTCGACCTCAACGTGCCGATCCACTGGAACGGCACCATCGAGATCGAAACGATCATGCGCTACAAGGAGGCGACCCTCGATCTGCTCGAGGACTCCAAGTGTCACCTGCTGTGGCTCGGCGCCGAGGCTGGCACCGCAGAAATGCAGGATCAGATCGGCAAGCACATCGGGATCGAGAACATCCCGATCGCCATCGGCGAACTCGTCAAGCGCAACATCGTCCCCGGTACCTTCTGGATCATCGGCTACCCCGGTGAAACCCAGGAGTCGATGGAAGAGACCCTGCGCCAGGCTGCCAGGATCAAGCACATGTACCCGATCGCCGGATCGGACGTCTATCCCTTCCGCCCCATCCCGGGCACCAAGGATTTCCAAACGGCCATCGAGCTCGGCTACGTGCCGCCCTCCAACTTCGAGGAGTGGGGCGACTGCTTCGAGTACAAGTACAACAGCCAGAACACGCCACTGCCGGACAAGGTGCGCAGCACCTGGCAGCGCTACAACAACACGGCAGCGATCTACGACATGCACGTGCAGGAG
>CAYWNK010000361.1:0-5261 GCA_964459495.1 uncultured Planctomycetaceae bacterium | reverse complement strand
GGGTGGGGGGGGGCGGCGGCTACGCCGGCTGGATCCGGCTCTATCGCGACCAAGGCAACCAATACAGCCTCACCGCCAACATCTTCGGAGGTCCCTTGATGGGCTTCCGGCATCTGGACCTTGACGGCGACCGGCTCTTGACTGTAGACGGCAACCCCAAGGTCTTTCACTACGACGGCACGGGCTGGTCCCTGGAAGACGATCTCTTTGTGCCCGTCAATCCCAACTACAAGTTGGACGTCGCACTGCGCGGAAGAGTGGCCATTGTCAGCGTGGCGCAGGATGACTTGATCTTCACTCTGCGTTCCTTGCCCCCGAACAGTTTCGGCTTGCTGTTCATGGGAGGCGACCAGGACTCGGTCATCCTCGGCGATGGCCTGCGCGTTGTGGGGGCGGGTGCTTCGGGCATCCTCCGTTTCCTGCCGCAGCAAGCCAACAGCGCCGGCGTGCTCTCCGGAGAACCAGGCCTTTCCTGGGGCGGCCTCGGCCAGGTGCTGCTGCCCTTCGGAAATGGTCCCCAATGCGTCGATGGCTCTGACATACACTGTGCAATCGATGAAGCTGAGCCACGCACTCCTCCTGGGCGGATCCCTGCTGGCGATCTTGATGGTGGCGGGCCTGGCAAGGTGGGTCGGTGTCCTGGAGGATCGCTGGCAGGCGGCCGTCGCGAGCGTGAAGCCCCTTGAGGAGCGCTTCGCCGAGAGGATCGAGCGCGAGGCGCTTTGGGGCGAGACGACGAGCGGCTTGGCCCAGCCGCACTACGACTTGGCCCTGCGCTTGGTCGACGCCTGGGACGTCAATGCCGTAGTGGCGGCACAACGCGCAGAGGATGGGGAAGGCAGGCGATTGCGTGCACAATTCCTGGAGGAGGGTGCAGCTGTTCTCAGCGCGGTGCGCTTGGGTGCGCACGCCCGCGATGCAACGCGAAATGTGGACTGGTCCCAGGGGTTTCATTTGCCCCAGCGAAGCCTGAAGCTAACGCGCTTTCTCGTGCAGCTCGCGGAGATGCGGGCGGAAGAGCTGCTTGCGAAGGGGCAAGGCATCGAAGCCGTGCGCACTCTCCTCGATGTCTTGCAGTTTTCGGGCGATATGGCGAAGGGACCCATTCTGATCGAGGAGATGATCGGGCTCTCTCAGCTCAATCCTGACTTCCTCATCGATCGCGTCGCCGAGGGATCGTTGAGCGAGCTGTCACCGGAAGCTCAGCAGGAATTGGTCCAGGGACTGTCGACCCTGAACCAAAGTCTCCGATGGAAGGGGGCAGGCTACGACGGCGACTTCCTCCTGGGAGTCCGCGGTCTGGAAACGGCACTCCAGCACGAAGGAACGGGCTGGCGGGCGATGACCGGTAACCCCGGTTGGATCCCGTTTGAGCGACAGCTCGGACTGCTCTTCGCGACCGGTTACGTGCACCAAAGGCAGGAATTCGGCGCCGAGATCGAGAGCGCTTTTGACTCCGGCGCCGATGCCCTGGTCGCCAAATTCCAGGAGCTAAGGGAGCGGTTGGTCGCCCGCAGTAACCCGATCTCTTCCGTCATGATGCCTGTGGTCGGTAGCTGTCAGCGGAGCCGCTTCTACTCGCTGGGTCGCTTTCGTCTGTTGGTCAGGGCGCTCACGGGAAGCGTCTTACCCGATGACCCATGGACGGCTGACCACCTGCGCGTGGACGCGATCGAGGGGGGAGAACGCTATTGGCTGGACCACGAGTTGTTCCAGGGCGTCGAATTTCACGTGGCACGCTGATCCTGCCATGCAGAGCACGCTGTTGTTGAGGGGCAACAGCGAAGGAGGCACCGTATGATTGGACCCATGCGTTCTGCCACACTCACGCTCTTCTTCGCCCTCTCCTCACTGGCCCCTGCCCAGGAGGCTGCGTCCGAGCCCGCGCGGCCCAACATCGTCGTCATTCTCTCCGATGACCACGCCCAAGCCGCGATGGGGGCGTATGGGAGCTGGCTCAAGGAGCTGGATCCGACGCCGCGTCTCGACGCCCTGGCCGCCCAGGGGGTCCTGTTCGAGAACGCGTTTTGCACCAACTCGCTATGCGGACCGAGCCGGGCCTCCTTCCTGACGGGCAAGCACAGCTTCGTCAACGGCTTCACCCGCAACGGCGACCGCTTTGATGGCGCGCAGCCGACCTTCCCCTCGATGCTGCAGGGAGCGGGCTACACGACGGCGGTGATCGGCAAGTGGCATCTGGGCACGGACCCCGTGGGTTTTGATCACTGGCAGGTGCTGCCCGGTCAGGGGGATTACTACAACCCGGTGCTGCGGGGCGCTGAAGGCAAGCAGCAATACCCCGGCCACGCCTCCGACGTGGTGACCGACCTCGCGATCGAGTGGCTCGACGGGGAACGGGATCCCGAACAACCCTTCCTGCTGCTTGCCTGGCACAAGGCGCCGCATCGCAACTGGATGCCGGCACCGGCGGAGCTGGGGCACTATCAGCAGACGGAGGTGCCCGTGCACCCGAGCCTGTTCGACGACTACGCCGACAACGCGAGCCCCGCGCGCTACCACCGCATGGGCGTCGACAAGGATCTGCATCCGCACTACGACCTGTTTGTGCCCGAAGACGAGCCCTGCCTGGGCAAGGACATCAAGGGCACCGACCAGTCCGGGCTGCGCAACCTGCGCGCGATGAACCCTGAGCAGCGGGCGGTCTGGGACGCGGCGATCGCGCCGAATCAAAAAGAGCTCAACGGGCTTGAGGGGCGGGCACTCGTCGAGGCCAAGCACCAGCGCTACGTGCGCCAATACCTGGAGACCGTGCGCGGCATGGACCGCAACGTCGGACGCCTACTCGATCACCTGGACGCGACGGGGCTCGCCGAGAACACCCTCGTCATCTACGCCTCCGACCAGGGCTTCTTCTTGGGGGAGCACGGCTGGTACGACAAGCGCTGGATGTACGAGGAGTCCCTACGGCTGCCCATGGTCGTGCGCTGGCCCGGCCACACCGAGCCGGGCGCGCGGGCGCAGCAGATGGTCCAGAACATCGACCTGGCGCCCACGCTGCTCGAAGCTGCCGGCGTAGCGGTGCCGGAGGACATTCATGGGCGCTCCATGTTGCCCCTGCTGAAGGGGAAGCGCGCTGCCGACTGGCGCGATGCGATCTACTACCACTACTACGAGTACCCCGGCCCACACGCCGTGGCGCCCCACCGCGGCATCCGCACCGAGCGCCACAAGCTGATCCAGTTCTATCCCTTCCAGGAGTGGGAGCTGTACGACCTCCAAGCCGACCCCGGCGAGATGCGCAACCTCTTCGGACAGCCGATGCAGGCCGGCCTTACCGCCGAGTTGACCCTGCGGCTAGGGGAAATGGCGGCCTCGTTCGGGGAGCAGGTCGTCATGCCCCCGTACTCGGATGAGCTGCTCCAGCGCTTCCGCCCCGAGGGTGGGGACGTCCGCTAGTCACGCGTACTCCTGCGGGTTCTGATCAGAACGCCGGGCTGGCTGCATTGCGCAGCTGGCCCGGCGTTCGCCTTGGAGCTCGCGGACGCGAGCACGACTCGAGGGTGCCTAGGCGGGCGTGAGGCTGCCTGCGAGTACAGCCAGGATCGCCTGGCGGGTGGCGCCGGTGACCCCGACGAGGGGTAGGCGCAAGTCCTCGGGGAAACCGACCAGCTCGTTGAGGAGGACCTTGAGCGGGGCAGGGTTGGTTTCGAGCTGCAGCGCGCGGATCAGCGGGGCCAGCTCCGACTCGAGTTCACGCATGCGCGGGGCGTAGGGGTCGAGGGCCGCCAGACCGATCAGTTCGGCGGTCTGCCTCGGCGCGACGTTGCCCACGACGCTGATTGCGCCCGCGGCTCCGCGAGCCAGGAAATCAAAGAGCAGCGCATCCTCGCCGCACAGCACGTCGAGGCTGGGGATCGCGCGCAGTGCTTCGATGCGGCGCAGCGAAGTGGTGGCCTCCTTGATGGCGACCACGTTGCTGTTCTCGGCCGCGATCTCAGCGGCGAGCTCAGGCACCAGGTCGCAGCCCGTGCGCGTCGGCACGTTGTAGAGCACCACCGGCATCTCGGGAACGGCCTGGGCTAGGGCACCGTAGTGGGCGCGCAGTCCCGCGGGCGAGGGGCGGTTGTAGTAGGGGGTGACGGCGAGGACCGCGTCTACGCCCGCGCGCGCGGCCGCGGTGGCCAGGCGCAGCGTGGTGCGCGTGTCCTGGGTGCCGACGCCGGCGACAACGGACAGGCGTCCGTCGGCGGCGCGCACGGCGCTGAGGAAGAGCTGGGTCTTTTCCTCCTCGGTCAAAGTCGCGGCCTCCCCGGTCGTGCCGGCGACGACGACACCGGACGTGCCGGAGCGAATGTGCCGTTCGATCTGCTCGGTGAACGCGAGCGCGTCGAACTGGCCTGCACGGAATGGCGTAGGTAGGGCGACAAGACTGCCGGCTACCACCTTGTTTCGAATGGGTCCCCTCATGGGATCCAGTCTGCGGATCGCCAGGGGTCAATCCAAGGAGGCGGCGTGGGCTATCCGCGCTTTCATTTCGGTCACTGCGCCCACCACGCCCACGAAGACCGCCTGGGCCACCAGGGCGAAGCCGATGTTCAGTTCCTCGATGCCGGGAATCGCCGCCACGGGGTCGACGTTTTCAAGATCGAGGCCGTGCCCCGCATTCACGCGCAGGCCGATGGACAGGGCGTGGGCGCTGGCGCTGCGTAGTCGTTCCAGTTCCTTCACCCGATCGGCCCCCTGCGCCAGGGCGTAGCTGCCGGTGTGCAGTTCGACGAACGCGGCGCCGACCGCGCGACTGGCTTCGAGCTGCTTGGGGTCGGGGTCGACGAAGAGGCTGACGAGCCCTCCCTGGCCGGTGAGGGCAGGGACCACGCGTTCCAAGCGGGCGGTCTCCGCGATCACGTCCAGGCCACCCTCGGTCGTGACCTCGCTACGGTTCTCGGGCACCAGGCAGAACGCGTCAGCGCCGCTGTTCAAGGCGATGGCGACCATCTCGTCGTCCAAGCTGCACTCCAGGTTGAGCAGCGTGGTGATGCGCTTGCGCAGTTCGCTGACGTCAGCGTCCTGGATATGTCGGCGGTCCTTGCGCAGGTGGCAGGTGATGCCCTCGGCGCCGGCGGCCTCCGCGGCCAGGGCCCAGCGGATGGGATCGGGGAAGGTCTCCCGGCGCGCTTGGCGCAGGGTCGCCACGTGGTCGATGTTGACGTGCAGGCGGGGCATGGAGCGCAAGCTATCCCAAATGCCCCCCCGGATTCGGAATTTCGCGTGGGTTGTGGGACCCGCCAGCCCTTTTCGGG
>CAYWNK010000360.1:0-5298 GCA_964459495.1 uncultured Planctomycetaceae bacterium | reverse complement strand
CCATTTCCCCGACCCTGCGCCCCCGCCAGGGTGCACAGCGAATCACCGTTCCCTCCGCCGCGCCAATGAACAAGTAGTCCAGCCGCCGCTCCGGCTCCGCCGTCGGTCCGCTTCCCAACCCGGCATCCACGAAAGCGCGGCTCAAAAATGCGTAGCTCTGCACATCGAGATGGGCTCGATCACTGAACAGATCCCGCCGCGCACCAGGGTCCACATCCAGATTCAGATCGCCCCCCAGCAGGTGTAAATCCCCCGGCTGAGCCAACAAGTCCTCCACGGCTGCACCGATCTGCTGATTGCGATCCTTCGCCCTCCATGGACTCGCATGGAGCACGCTCACGACGACCCGCCGGCCGGACACATGCCGTAGGCGCGCCACCAGGCCGTAGCGCTCATCACGCACATCCCCTTCCCGCTCCTCGCCCCCAGGCTCCAGCCCGCGCCGCGCGATCAGACCCAGGGTCCGCCCCTGGCGCCTGCCCGCCGCTGCGAAGGCATCTGTGCCCAGGGCTTCGGCAATGCGCGACAGCTGCCCCGGACCAGACAGTTCCTGCAGAAGCACCAAGTCCGGGTCCAGCGCCACCAGCGTGGCAATCACGTTTTCAAGCCCGGCGTCGGGCAGTGCGTTTCCCCCACGCTTGGCATTCGAAACCACGCTCTCCCCCACGTTCCAGGTCACCATGCGCAGCCCATCGCCCACTGCCGGCGGAGCCACCAGCTCAAACTCACGCCGATCCGATCCCTGCCAGGCACCGGACAGCCAAAGCAGCCCAAGGCCCAGTGCGTACAGCCACAGCTCGGGCCGCCGACCCAGGAAGCCCATCAGTGCTCCTCCCGCGTGCGGAAGCGGTGCATGGCTAGACCCAAGAACAAGCAGCTGTGCGCACCCAGGCGTGCGGCGTCCCGGGCCAGGTCCCCCCAGGGAATCTGCTCCTGGAAGAGCCCGCGCCAATAGGACAGATACGACGTAAACAGCAACGGCCGGAGCGACTCGAACAAGTGCACTCCGCTGATCACGTGCAGCACCAGATACAGCGCCACCGACGTCGCCGCCGCATTCACCGGCCTCCGCACCCAGGCCGAAACCAGAAACGCGAACGAGATCGGCGCCACCAGCCCCAGCCCCGCCGCGAGACCCACCAGCCCAAAGCGCTGCAGCGCCACCGCCTGGGGCAGATGCTGGTAGCGATCGGTCATCTGCAGCACGCCCGGGTACAGATCCAAGTCTCCCCATCCAACCACCACGAGCCCCACCAGCAGGCAGGTCGTCAGCAGCCCCAGCACCAGCCCAAGCCCGTAGAGCAGCGTCACGCCCAGCTTCGCCAGCAGAATGCGCGCCTTGCTGACCGGACGCGCCAGCAGCAGCCCGAGCGTCCCCCGGTCCGACTCGCCCGCCAGCTGAACGGCACCCTCGGTGGCCACGAAGATCGGCAGCACCAGCAGGAAGGCGAAGTAGAAGGCGTAGATCGTGAAGGTCATCCCGTTGAAGTAGGACTCGTTCTCGAACGTGTAGCGGAACTCCACGTCCCCGCGCTTGTTCTTCGCGTAGGTGTAGAAGCCGGCGAGCATCAGGCCCAGGAACACCCCGAGCGCGAGCGCCGCATGCAGGGGCCGGCGCGAAGCCAGCAGCTTGCGCAGCTCAAAGCCGATCATCGAGCAGTGCCTCCATCCGCATCGTCGCCCGCGCCGCGATGTTCCCGCAGCCTCGCGAGCAAGGCCTTCTCAAGGCTCAACTCCTCGCGCCGAAAGCCCAACAAGCGCAGTCCCTCCGCAGCCAAGATCCCCTGGCAGCGCTCCAAGCCCAGGCCGGGGGCCTCGAGCAGCAAGCGGCCGCCCTCCGACTCACAGCTCCAACCCGCCGCCGCAAGCAGCGCCTGTCCCCGTTCCCGATCATCGACCTCGATCACCGTCCTGCTCCTCCCGGCCAATAGACCGGTCGGCGGCCCTTGGTAGAGTTCCTCGCCGCCGTCGAGCACCAGCAGGTGGTCTCCCAGCTCTTCCAACTCGACCAACAGATGGCTAGCCAGCAGCACGGTCACCCCGCCGTTGGCCAGCTCGCGCAGCACCCCGCGCAGCTCCAACACCGCCAAAGGGTCGAGGCCCTCGGTCGGCTCGTCGAGCACAAGCAGCCTGGGCCGCGGCACCAGGGCCTGGGCCAGCGCCAGCCGCTGCCGCATCCCGAACGAATACCCACGCACCCGATCGTTGGCCCGGTCTCCGAGCCCCACGCGCTCCAGGGCCGCGTCCACGGCCCGCGGCTCCACCCGCGGATCGGACATGCGCGCCAGGGCTAGGGCCTGATCCCGGGCGCTCAGCTGGTCGTAGAGCGCCGGCGGCGCAAACACGAAGCGCGCGCCCGCCCGCGCCACCCGCTCCCGGTTCGCAAACGGCTCGCACCCCAGCACCCGTGCCTCGCCGGACGTCGGCCGCAGCAGCCCCGCCAGGATCTTGAGCAGGGTCGACTTCCCCGACCCGTTCGGCCCCGCCAGACAGGTGATGCTGCCTGGCTGGACCTCAAGGCTCACGCCCGCCAGGGCCACGCGCGGACCAAAGCGTCGCTCCAGGTCCCGCACGATCACCGGCGGCCCCCCGGCGGACGGCCCACACGCTGCAGCAGCCGCCTCGCCTAAGGAACCCAAACCCCGGCCTACTTGCGGGGCCCGACCATGTCGCCGGGGATCACCGCAGCGTCAAATGCCTCGCCCGTCATATGGCCCATCTCGACCACCGTCTCGCGCAGGGTCTTGCCCTCCTGGAAGGCCTTCTTCGCCACCTTGGCTGCGTTGTCGTAGCCGATGTGCGGATTCAGGGCCGTGACCAGCATCAGCGACTTGTGCATCAGCTCATCGACGCGCTCGGCGTTGAGCTCCAGCCCGTCGATGCAGTTGGTGCGGAACGAATCGCAACCGTCGGAGAGGATGCGGATCGACTCCAGCAGGTTGTGGATCATCACCGGCTTGAAGACGTTCAGCTCGAAGTTGCCCTGGCTGCCGGCGAAGCCGATCGTCGCGTCGTTGCCCATGACCTGGGCGCAGACCATCGTCAGGGCCTCGCACTGGGTCGGGTTCACCTTGCCGGGCATGATCGACGAGCCGGGCTCGTTGGCCGGCAGGCTCATCTCACCCAGGCCGCAGCGCGGCCCGCCGCCCAGCCAGCGCACGTCGTTGGCGATCTTCATCAGCGCGGCCGCGCAAACCTTGAGCGCGCCACTGGCGAAGACCAGCGCATCGTGCCCGGCGAGGGCCGAGAATTTGTTCGGCGCCGTGACGAAGGGTAGCCCGGTCTCATCGGCGATCTTCTGCGCCACGACCCGCGCGTAGTCCTTGTGGGTGTTGAGCCCCGTGCCGACGGCCGTGCCGCCCAGGGCCAGCTCGTAGAGCGCGGGCAGAGTCGCCTCGACTGCGCGCACCGCGTCGTCGAGCTGCTGCGCCCAGCCGCTGAGCTCCTGACCCACCGTAAGTGGCGTCGCGTCCTGCAGGTGCGTGCGCCCGATCTTGACGACGTCATTCCAGAGGCTGGCCTTGGCGCGAATCGCCTTGGCCAGCTCCTTCAGCGCGGGCACCAGCGTGCCGACCACCTGCTCCGCACCCGCCACGTGCATGGCCGTGGGAAACACGTCGTTGCTGGACTGCGCGCGATTGACGTGGTCGTTGGGGTGCACGGGCTTCTTCGAACCCATCTCGCCGCCGCGCAGGCCGATCGCGCGGTTGGAGATCACCTCGTTGGTGTTCATGTTGCTCTGCGTGCCCGATCCGGTCTGCCAAACGACCAGCGGGAACATCGCATCGTGCTCGCCGCGGATCACCTCATCGGCCGCCTGCAGCAGTGCCTTCTGGTCGTCAGGCTCCAGCGCGTCGAGTTCACCGAGCTCGATGTTGGCCTGGGCTGCGCACTTCTTGACGACGCCCAGTGCGCGGATCATCGGCCTCGTGAAGGTGTGCCCGCCGATCTTGAAGTTCTGGAGGCTGCGCTGGGTCTGGGCCCCCCAGAGCTTGTCGGCGGGGACCTCGATCGGGCCCATGGAGTCGGATTCGGTGCGGAAGCTCATGGCTGGTTCTATCGCTGCGGATGGGGAGGGAAAATCGGGGTTGGCCTACATGAGGCCCAGGTCGCGCATGGCCTCGATGTCGGCCTGGATCGCGCCCGCGGTCTTTTGCATCTGCGCTCGGGCCTCGGCGGTCAGCGGCAGCTCGAGAATGCGCTCTACGCCGTTCGCGCCGAGGATCGCGGGCACGCCCATGTAGAGGCCCTCGAAGCCAAACTCACCGTTCAGCAGACAGGCGCAGGGCAGCACCCGCCGGCCGTCGCTGAGAATCGACTCCGCCATGGCCACCGACGCGGACGCCGGCGCGAACCACGCGCTACCCGTACCGAGCAGTTTGACGATCTCCGCGCCGCCCTTGCGCGTTCGGTCGCCGATCGCATCGACGGTGTCCCGGGGCAGAACATCCAGGACCCGGGTTCCCGTGAGCGAGCAGTGCTCCGGCATTGGCACCATCGAGTCGCCATGGGCACCCAGCACCATCGCCTGCGAATCCCGCGCCGCGATTCCCGCGGCCTCGGCCAGGAAGTACGCCATGCGCGCCGAGTCCAACACACCGGCCATCCCGATCACGCGCCGGGACGGGAACCCGAGCGCGTGGCGCATCAGGGTCACCATGCTGTCGAGCGGGTTGGTCACCACGATGACGACGGCCTCGGGCGACAGGCGCCGCACGTAGTCTCCCACCGCCAGCATGACCCGGCCGTTGACCTCGAGCAGGTCCGAGCGGCTCATCCCCGGCTTGCGCGGCCGACCCGCCGTCACGATGACCACGTCGCTGTCCGCGGTGGCCGCGGGCTCGTGGGTGCCGACCACGCGGGTCTGGAAGCCTTCGATCGGCGCCGACTGGTTCATGTCCAGGGCGATGCCGGCGGCGCGCCCTTCGAGCACGTCGATGAGCACGACCTCCTTGGCGAGGTTCTTCAGGGCGGCCAGGTGGGCGCACGTGGCGCCGACGTAGCCAGCCCCCACGACGGTCAGCTTGCGGGCGGGGATTCCATTCATGGCGGGCGGCGAGGATAGGCCCTGAAGCAGCCTGGGGCGAGGGACCATCCCTGGGGAAGACGCGCCCCGGGCTCCCAGCCTGCGTAAGGACCAGCCCAGGGCAGCTCTCTTCCCTTGTGGGCCACCGTCCCTGCCCCCAAGCTAAACCCTGACCCGCGGCCCCAGCCCCGACAACCGATGCCGACCCCCAAGCACCTGCTCCCCCTTTGCCTGCTCCTCACCGGACCGGCCGCCCCCCAGGATCCCCAGAC
>CAYWNK010000359.1:0-5443 GCA_964459495.1 uncultured Planctomycetaceae bacterium | reverse complement strand
CAGTCACCTGACATTCGGGGCGGGCATCGCCCCAGATCGCTTCGGCGCCGGCCACGACGTTGGAGAAGTACCAGCCGTTCAATGCGGGACCCGCGATGGTGACCGTACTCGTGCGGCCCGCGGCGAGGCGCGCCGCCGCGGGGTCCGGTCGGTAGTCGAGGCCCGCCGCAACTGCCTCGACGCGTGCGCGGGTTCCGGCGGCGACGTTGGTCGGGCCAGCTGTGTTCGGACCACTGTCGTTGGCGGAGATGGCCTTCAGGCCGTCCACGCTGCAGATCTGGCCACCAAGCGCCTGGCAACCGAAGGGGAACAACGCGTTGTTGAAGACTGAGTCGAGCGCCTGGCCCGACATCATGTCGGAGACGTTGGCCAGCAGGGGCGGCCGCACCAGCAGGTCGTTGAGACCACTGTCGAGCGTCAGGGTGAAGACGCCCGCGGAACCACCGTCGATGGTGCAGTTTCCCGCCGACAAGGACGGCAGCAGCCCGTTCTGCAGAAGGACGTTGGGGTTGTTGGGGAAGTTCGTGTTCCCCTCGATCCGGAAGTCCATGTTGAACTCCGGGTTGCCCGTGGAGGCTCCGAAACCGTTCAGGTCGACAACGCTGATGCCGGGGACGGCGCCCGAACGACCGACGAGGATCGTGTCCGGCTGCACCGGCGCGTTGACCACGCCGGGGCCCTCGCCCGTCATGAAGAAGGTCTGCGCGTTCAGCGAGTTCTTGTTGCCCTCGAACAGGGCGGGGTTGGTCGGATCCGAGGGGTTCGGCACCTGGGCCAAGTCCTCGATCGTGTCGGGGTTCACCACGATGTCGATCGTGGAAATGTCGGCCACGCAGTCCTCAAACGCCGGGGCGGAGCCGGGGAAGTTGAAGATCGGGAAGAGCTCGTACACCGACAGGTCGAAGATCGAAACGGGGCGCACGGAGAACGGCATGTCCGTTCGACTCGCGGGCGGTCCAAAGCTCACGCGCACCGACGGTGACAGGGTCGGGGGAGAGCCGTCCTGAAGATCACCGACCGTCAGGGGCTGCACCGGCTCGGTGAATTCCACGCGGATGGTGGTCAGGGGGTCGACCTGCACGTCGCCGCCGCCGGGGGTGATCAGGGGCTCGCTCAGCGAACCAGGGGTCACCAGGATCTCGGGGCGCAGACGGTCGGGCCCGACTGTGGTGCTGGCGAGAAGGCTGCCGGGCAGCTGGTTGCCGTTTTGCGCGCGCACAGCGGTGGTGACACGCATGTTCACCTGGACGTCGCTGGGGAATACGTCGTGCAGCGCGAGAGAACCGTCCGAATCCGGCACGAACACCAGGACGTTCGGCGAGATCAAGTCGGTGGAACCGTTGAAGTCCCCTTCCGTGCCGGGGAAGCCGAGTCCAGGATTGCCGGCCTGGAGCGGAAATTGGACGCCGTTCTCGTCGAGCCCAAACACGGTCGGGCGACCGTTGGGATCACGGGTGACCCAAGTCTGCAGCTCGGTTCCCGAAGCGCTGGCCACGTAGGTCTGCCCGTTGACGAAAGCGCGCCCGGTAATCGGGAAGGAGTCCCCGGAGATCGGGTCGAGCGCAGAAACCAGAACTGAGCCGGTGAGACCCGAGTTCGAAGCACCGCTCGAGGAGCCGTCGAGGACCGTGTCGATGTCCAGGGGCTGCGAGAAGCGCACGTAGAGGAAGTGGTTGCCAGGTGCACCGCTGGGTAGGACCGCCTCGGTGTCAAACTGGGGCACCGGCAGGACGGGGTTGCCGCCCGTCAGGTTGTCTGCCAGGTCCTGGAAGCTGCCGATGGCCACAACCAGTGGGGTCGGCTGCCCCAGGTCATCGAGCCGCCGAATCGTATGGGGCAGCAGCTGGCCGCGCCCATTCGACACCTCGATCATGTTCATCTGGCCTGCGGAACCGCCGCCAGCAGGGGTCGACTCAGATCCTCCACAGGACCAAAGACCGCCGGACCAAATACCGGCGAGGCACACAAGAAGTGTGCGGGACGGACGAAACGTCGTCATGGATCGTTGTCTCCAAGCCCGAGGTCGCGCGGAGAGCCATCCGGCGGCGATCGGGCCAGTACGTTGGTTGCGACCCCTCGCCGCCCCGGGGAGGACGGCTTGAGATCAGGGTGGGGGGAGGATCCTGGTAGGCGCAGTCCGGCTACTGCGCCGTTGGCTCTAGAGTCAGCTTAGGCTACACAGGGGTAGTGTCAAGGTTGCGGATCCCGGGTCAGGAACACCGAAAACCGGGCCAAGACCCTAACGGAACGCGGCCCAAAGGACCTATTCTGCGACACGTGAGCAGCGGCCACGTATTTAACCCTGAGGCGTTCGAGGACCCCGAACCGAACGCAGATCTACCCGAGACCCTGCTGGAGGTCGGGCTGCGGCCCAGCAGCCTCGACCAGTTCGTGGGTCAGGACCGGGTCGTATCGGACCTGCGGCTGGCTCTCGCCGCTGCCGCAGGACGCGGCGAAAACCCCGACCACGTCCTCTTCAGCGGCCCCCCAGGCCTCGGCAAGACTTCCCTGGCACGGATTCTCGCCTCGGAGATGGGCTCCAATCTGCACTCCACCTCCGGTCCTGCCCTCGAGCGCCCGAAGGACCTTGTGGGCCTGCTCACCCACATGGATCGCGGCGACGTGCTGTTTATCGACGAGATCCACCGCATCCCGCGCTCGGTCGAGGAGTTCCTCTACACGGCGATGGAGGACTTCCGCGTCGACATTACCCTGGACAGTGGCCCCCAGGCTCGAATTGTCCCCCTGCCCCTCAAGCCCTTCACGCTGGTGGGCGCCACCACGAGGGAGGGATTGCTCTCCGCCCCCTTCCGGGACCGTTTTGGACTGTTCGAACGCCTCGATCCCTACCCCGCCTCCGATCTCGTGCGGATCCTCGAGCGGGCTGCCGGCATCCTTCAGCTCACGCTGGAATCCAGCGCCGCCCTGCTGCTCGCCGAGCGCTGCCGCGGGACCCCCCGGATCGCCGGGCGTTTCCTGCGCCGGGCCCGGGACCTCGCCCAGGTGGCCGGCTCCCAGCACATCGACCACGCCGTAGCTGTCGAGACCCTCGACAGGCTCGGGGTAGACGCCGCGGGCCTGGAAGAAATGGACCGGCGCTTCCTGCGCTGCCTAGCTGACCAGGCCGGCAATCCCGTGGCCCTCAAGACCCTAGCAGCCGTGGTTGGCGAGACCAGCGACACCTTGGAGGAGGTCTACGAACCCCACCTGTTGCGCCTCGGGCTCGTGCGAAAAACGGCCCGCGGCCGGGTTCTTTGCCCGGCCGGATGGACCGCGATCGGCTCGACTCCCCCCAGTGCAGCCGAGGGTCCGGAAGGGCCCGGCGAGCTCTTCCCGTGAGATTCAAGCTGCGCCTTGGGATTTCGGGCACGGCCTGCGGGGTCCTTCTAGCGTTGGGATCCTGCACCACCAGGCAGCTCCAGCCCTACCCCACAGATGCGCGCAGGGCTCCAGAGTCCGCGGCGGATCGGCAGCCCCCACGCCTGCCCGCTGGCCCGCTGCCCGTGCTCATCGAGGCGGCGACCGGAAGCAGCCGCCTGGAGCTGATAGCAACCACCGGGGCCAAGATTGTGGTCCAGCGCGCGGGCGACCTCGTCATTGCCTCGGGCGGCCAGGCCGGCAAAAGCGTCCAACTCTCCGGCCCCTTGGAATTTCGGGGCCGCACCTACCCGGGGGCGATGACCGCAGAGCCCGCCCCCGAAGGCGGCCTGCAGCTGATCAATCGGGTCTCCCTCGAGGACTACGTTGCCGGCGTTGTCGCAGCCGAACTCACCCTTTGGTCCGCGCAGCCCGCCGAACTCGAGGCCCAAGCGATCGCCGTGCGAACCTACGCGCTGCGGGCCCTCGCCACCCGTGGAGGATCCAGGGGAGGGCCCCTAGTCGACGGCGTTCAAGATCAAGCCTACCGCGGAGCATTCCTGCCCGGCTCCAGCGCCGGGGCCCAGCGCGCGGCGGCTCGCCTCAAGACAGCCGTGGCCAGCACCCGCGGTCAGGTCCTCACCGAGGGGGGGCTCCTCGCCGATGTTCGCTATCACGCAGCCTGTGGTGGACGAACAGCGAACCGGGCCAGCGTTTTCCCTGGAACACAGCCGAGCCCTCCGCGCCCCTGTGCACCCTGTGCCCAGCGCGACGCCGAGGAAACACTCGCCGGCGGGCCAGGGGTCCAACGCCCCCTCGCCTGGTCGCTGGAACTGGGACCCCAGCAGCTGACCGAGCTCGGAGATGCCCTCCAACTCGGTGGCCCAGTGCTGAGCATGGAGGCATCGGAGGTCGACGTCGGCGAACGCTGGCTCCACGCCCGAGTGACAAGCAGCGCCCGCTCCTCCGAAGTGCCAGCCGAAGCCCTGCGGGCGGCGATTGGGCACAGCGTCCTCAAGAGTACGCAGATCACCGAAGTCCTCGTGTCCACGAACAGCCTAAGCATCCGCGGGCGCGGGCGCGGGCACGGCGTTGGGCTATGCCAGGAGAGCAGTCGCGACTACGCATCCGAGGGCTGGAGCGCAGAGCGCATTCTGCGCCACTACTACCCTGCGATGCAGGTCACCACCCTGAGCGAAGCACGACCTTAGGACCGCATCGGGGCACGGCGAGGCAAGCAAACCGGCCTGCACCCCGAGGGACAACGGAACAAAGGCGCGCCGCGCTTGCCCATCCACGGCGCGGCACCCGATCCAATTCTATGGCGCTGGCCTTGGCGCATCATGACCACTATGAGCTTCGGCTTTCGCATCACCAGCCAGACCCCCGCGAGCCCCGCTCGCTGCGGCAGACTCGACACCCCCCACGGCTCGGTGGCGACCCCCGCATTCATGCCGGTCGGCACCCGTGGAACCGTGAAGGGCATCCTGCCCCGAGATCTAGCCGAATCGGGCTCTAGCATGGTGCTTGCCAACACGCTCCACCTGCATCTGCGGCCAGGTGAGTCCAGCGTGAAAGCGCTTGGCGGTCTCCATCGATTCATGGCCTGGGACGGCCCAATCCTCACAGACTCGGGCGGCTACCAGGTCTTCTCCATGGCCGATATCTCGACCCTGGACGACGACGGCGTGACCTTCCGCTCCATCGTCGACGGGAGCCGGATTCGCTTCACTCCAGAATTCGCCACGGACGTCCAGCACGCCCTTGGCGCGGATGTCTTCATGGCGTTCGACCACTGCCCTCCCGACCCCACCGACCGAACTACCGTCCAGGCCGCTACAGATCGCACCCATCGCTGGCTTGATCGCTGCGTTGCCCGCTGGAAGAAAAATGGTGGATTGGAATCTGGGCAGGCCCTATTCGGCATTGTCCAAGGAGGTGCCTTTTCGGACCTACGCCAAGCATCCGTCAACGCGGTATGCGCCCACGATTTGGTGGGCTACGCCATCGGCGGAGTGAGCGTGGGCGAGGATCGTGACGCGATCCTCGCCGCCTTCGACGCCGCCCTACCGATCATGCCTGCCGA
>CAYWNK010000358.1:0-5485 GCA_964459495.1 uncultured Planctomycetaceae bacterium | reverse complement strand
GTCCTCGACGGCATCGCCTGCATCAGAATCTGGAGATCCTCCATCGCGCAGCCCATGTCCGCGCTGGGGTGCAAGAACATGGCCGCTACGCTCAACGGTGCGGACTCGCGGATCTGGCCCTCGGCCTGAAACTTCGGGTCGATCTGGAGCAGGATGTTGATGGGGCTGAAGTCGCGGCTTGCGCTGTCTTCCACACCCCATTTCTGAATGAGGTCCCGCATGTGTCCCTTGGATTCTTCCTCCAGGGCAACCTCATCGTTCTGGCCGAAGAAGATCTCAGCGACCGCGTCCCAGGCCTCGTCGGTGGGGAAGGTGAACCAGGACAGCAATCCCTCGGGTCGTTCTTGGGTGGTCAGGGGGGAGGGCTTCGGGGTGCCAAAGGCCTCGTCCCCGTCCCAGTACAGGGTGGTGTACTCGTAGAACGGGCGTGCTCTCTCCCCGTAGATCAGGCTGCGCAGGTTGCCCAGGATCTCGCCCTGCATGCGGGTCGCCGCGTTTGCCGCATCGACCGGCGCACGCGCTGCCCGTTCCTGCTGGTCGAGCTCGAGCTCTTTCCAATACAAGACTCCGAAGATCGCCGCAGGAACGACGAGCATCAGGCCGTACAGGGCCAGAGCCGAGCGCGGAGTGGTGAAGTTGCTGGCTTTGCGGATCAACCGTCGAACCAGCGGTAGCCCTTGCCGCGCACGGTCTGGATCAACGTGGGCTCAGCGGGGTTGGGTTCGACCTTGCGGCGTAGGCCGACGATGTGAATGTCCACCGTCCGGGTTTCGACGTTGGCGCTCTGGTAGTGCCACACGTCGAGGAGCAGGTCCTCGCGGGTGACCACCCGGTCGCGGTGCTTGATGAGGTAGGAGAGAATGTCCCCCTCGCGCGGGGTCAGGGCATTCACTTGGCCGTCGCGATGGACCTCGAGGCGGGCGAGGTCCACCTGGATCTCCCCGGGCAGCTCCAGCATCTCGGGGGGAGCGGTGTCCATCTCGACGCGACGGAACTGGGCCTCGACGCGGGCGAGTAGCTCCCGTGGCGAGAACGGCTTCTTCATGTAGTCGTCCGCGCCGGCCTGGAAGCCGCGCAGGAGATCCTCTTCATCGGCCAGGGCCGTGAGGATCAGCACGCGGCTGCGATTGCCTTCTCCGCGGGCGGTTTGAAGCAGGTCTAGCCCGCTCATGCCCGGGAGCATGAGGTCGAGGACCACGAGGTCGGGAGAGTCTGCGCGCAGGGCTTCGAGTCCGCTAGGGCCGTCCATGGCTACGGTCACCCGGTGGCCGGCGTGCTCGAGGGCGTCGCGGATACCAACCGCCAGTGCTTCCTCGTCCTCGACGACGAGAATGCGGCGGGACGCTGTGTTCGGTTGTGTGTCAGTCACGCAGCCCAGGATACCAGGGGGGGAAGGAAGTCCATCATCCCTCCCCCAAGGGCCAGAGCCGTTCCTTGCGCAACCTTTCCAAAGCGGAGGGCTGGGGCCGTGCTGCGGCCCGCTGGGCGGGGTCGATGGAATCGAGATTGTCCCTGGCCTCCCCATGGTCCCCCGCGGCCGCCTGGGCCGCGGAGAGCTCGATGAGGACCTCCGGCGTGCTTCCGCTGAAGCGCTGGGCCTGCCGATAGCTGCGGATCGCGCTGGCGCCGTCGCCCCTCGCCAGGTGGCTGCGGGCGCTATCGAGGTGGAAGCCAGCGAGGAGCGCGTCCTCGAGCGCGCGATCTCCGGCCGCACGGGCCTCCTGGCCCAGGTTCCAGCAGACGTTGGGGTCGCTGACGAGGAGGCGCCCGTCGCCACGGGTGAGCAGGATCTCGGCGCTGGCAAATTGGCCACGCCGCAGGACCTCAAGGCCGAGCGTACGCAGGGCGGAAGGGGAGAGGCCGACCTCGTCCTCCAGGGAGCTGGGCAGGGTGGCCTGATCCACTTTGGCGAGCGCGGATCGCAGCTCGTCCACAAGGCCCCCGCGGGCGCTTCCACGCACGGCGCCCGAAAGGGCAGCGGGCATGCTGGAGTCGAGATCGAGCGCCGCGTCGAAGTCCGCGAGAGCCAGCTCGTAGGCACCGCTGACGGCCCGGCGGATGCCGCGGGCCACGTGTGCCCCGCGATGGTGGGGACGCAGTTCCAGCAGCGAGTCGAGGTCTTGGATGCGGCTCTTCGAGCTGCGGCTCGGCAGGTTGGCCCGTCGTTCTAGAGCGACCGTGGAGTCGGGCGCTGCGCGGAGGGCTTCGTCGCAAGCGGCGAGAACGCGCGACTCCAGGAGCTGGTTGCCGGACTCTCCGGCGGCCAAGGTGCTGAGCGCTTGGCCGTGCTGGACCAGATCTAGGGCGTACTGGGCGCAGATGGCGAAGGGAACCAGGAACAGGGCCGGCAGCCACCTCGAGCGCAGTCCGCTGGCGACGGGAGATCCACCGTCGTCCGCAAGGAGCAGGCCCAGCAGTGGAAAGAAGATCAAGTGGCTTGCGACGGGGTCGAGCAGCGGCGAGTTGCCGGCGGCACCGACCAGCACGCCTGCGGTGGCGAGGGCAGCTCCGCGGCGTTCGACTCCAGGCCCGAGCAGCGCTGCGATCGAGCGCGTGCCTGCGGCGAGCAGGAAGAGGACCCAGAGCCCGCCGGCTAGGATTCCGAAGTCGACGGGGCCTTGCAGCCAGTCGTTGTGCAGGTGCTCGGCGTCGATGGGGGTGGGCTCGCGGCGTCCATGGGACGAGAGCTCGATCTCGGCTGGATCGCGATAGGGCGGGTAGGCGGCGGCGAACTGCCCGGGGCCAAGGCCGGCAAGGGCGTGCTCGGACAGGATCGCGGGGACGCTGCCCCAGAGCAGGCGGCGCACTTCGAGGCCCGAGACCGAAGTGGGCGTGCCGGGTTGCTCGCCCATGGGTTGCCGGGACTTCACGTCGGCAGCGCTCGGAGCTAGCACCGCCACGAGGACCATGGCGAGGGTGGTCACGGCTCCGATGCGTCCATAGCGCCCGAGGGCGGGCTGGCGGATCGAGAGAACGAGCGCGAGCATGGAGGCTGCGCCGAATGCGACGGCCCCGGTCCATACGGGCACCAGGGCGGCGTGCAATACGAACGCGAGGGCTGCGGCCAGGCCGAGGGCAGCGAAGCGTGGACGCTGTTCGGCGAACCACGCCACGCCGAGGAGTGCGCCTGGGAGCGCGGCTTCCGAGAGGTCGCCGCTGTTGCCGAGCGCTCCGCCGGGCTCGGAAATCCAGGCGCAGTGGCCGATCGACAGTGAGCTGGCAAGGACCAGTGCGACCTGGAGCCAGGTTCTGCCGCCCTTGCTGAGGCGCAGGCCTCCGAGCAGGCAGAGGAAGGAGCTGAGTAGAACCAGCAGGGTGCGCCGCCACTCGAAGGCGTCGGTGGCCGCGCCCGCCCGCAGGGGCACATAGGCGATCAGCCCGAGGAGCAAAATCCCCGCGATGGGCAGGCGGGGGACACCCCGGGCGACCAGCAGCAGGGCGGCCGGGAGGAGCAACAGAAAGCCCGTGCCCGTAGCCATCGACTGGGTGGTTGGAACGTCCTGCAGGGTGCTTGGCCAGAGCAGGACTCCGATCGGCAGAAGCAGGGCTAGGGCGAGGGCAGCATCGACGGCGGGATTGCCGCCTTGCTGTGCGCGGGCGCTAGAATCGGATCCGGAGGCCATGGCGTAGCGCGGACGATTGGCGCGGTGGTTTCTTCCTGGAGCTCGGGGTCAAGGCGCGGTGGCGCCGGTTGCGGCGGACACGATCGCGTCGACGAAGGCTTCGGGTTCGAACACCTCGAGCAGCTCGAGCTGCTCGCCGGTTCCGATGTAGCGCACGGGGAGGCCGATGGCCTCGGAAATGCCAAAGACGGCCCCGCCCCGGGCGGTTCCGTCGAGCTTGGCCACGATCAGTCCGGAGACCTCGACGGCCGCGGTGAACTGCTTGGCCTGGGCGATCGCGTTTTGCCCGTTGGTGCCGTCCATCACGAGCCAGGTGTGGTGGGGGGAGTCGGGAACCACCTTGGCGATGACGCGCCGGATCTTGTTGAGCTCGTCCATCAGGTTGCGCTGCGTGTGCAGGCGACCGGCGGTGTCGATGATGACGACGTCTTTCTTGCGGGCGACACCGGCGGTCACCGCGTCGAAAGCGACGGCGGCGGGATCCGCACCGTCGTCCTTCTGGCGAACGATGTCAGCGCCATTGCGCTCCGCCCAGATGGCGAGCTGGTCGGCGGCCGCCGCTCGGAAGGTGTCGCCCGCCCCGAGCAGGACCGACTTGCCCTGGGACTGGAAACGATGGGCGAGCTTGGCAATCGACGTTGTCTTGCCCGAACCGTTGACCCCCACGACAAGGATCACGGTGGGGTGGTGGGCACCGATGTCCGGCTCGCCGCCGGTTTGGTCCAGTCTCTCCAGCAGAGTGGACCGCATCGCGGCGCGCACGTCGCCCTCGCCCTTGAGCTCGCCGCGTTTGTGGCGCCGGGCGAGCTCCGCGATCAATACGCTGGCGACCGGCCCGAGGTCGGCTCCGTAGAGCAGCTCCTCAAGCTCGTCCAGCAGATCCTGGTCGATGGGGCGTCCGCCGCGGAAAAGGCCCGAGATGCCGTCGGAGAGGGCAGCGCGGGTCTTGCCGAGGCGGCTTTTAAGGCGATCGAAGAGGCCCATGGTGATGCGGGGTCGAGAGGCGCCCTACTCCGGGGCGGCCTGCGCAGAGCGATTGCTCTTGATCTTGTCGAGGATGCCGTTGATGAACGCGCCGGAGTTGGCTGTGGAATAGCGCTTGCCGAGTTCGATGGCTTCGTTGATGGCCACCTTCGGCGGGATGTCCTGGCAGTGCAGCAGCTCGAATGCCGCCAGCCGGAGCACGTTGCGGTCGATTACGGCCATCCGATGGATTTGCCAGTTCTGGGCGACGCTTTGGATCTGGTCGTCCAAGGCGTCGCGGTGTTCGGCCGTCCCGCTCACCAGGTGTTTGGCGTAGCGACAGGTCTCGGCGTCGCGCTCCTCGTCGGTGAGGAATGCAGCGAGGTCGGAGAGGGTGTCGCCTCCGAGGAGGTCGACCTGGTAGAGAAACTGCAGAGCGAGTTCGCGGGCTCGTGTGCGCTTCTTCATTGGGCACCACCATCGCCTTGGACCTGGGCGCCGGGGAAGCCAAGGGGGGCGCGATTGGGGTTGCCGGAGGCGACCTCGAGGGCCTGCAGGACGCCGAGCGCGGCGCGCGCGACCTCGCCGCCCTTGTCCTGCACCCCGCCCTGCGACGGGGGCAGCGCGCGCGCCTTGGCCTGGTCGACGGTTTGGCAGGTCAAGACACCAAAGAGCACCGGGGTGTCGGTCTCCAGGCTGGCCTTGAGTAGACCCTCGGTCGCGCCGTAGGACACGTAGCGGTCGTGGCTCGTCTCGCCCGTCAGCACCAGGCCAAAGCACAGCACGGCGTGGATGTCATCCCGACGGGCAAAGCGCCGCGCGATGATGGGCAGCTCGAAGGCTCCGGGGGCATAGGCGACCTCGATGTCGTCGGGGTCGACGTCGGCGCCCATCAAGAC
>CAYWNK010000357.1:0-5538 GCA_964459495.1 uncultured Planctomycetaceae bacterium | reverse complement strand
AGCGATACCCGCCAGGGAAGACCTCGGCTGGACTCCAGGTCCGCCCCCCGTCGCTCGACCAGGCCGCGTTGTCACCGGCCAGCTCGGGCTCGGTGTAGTCGCCGCCCACCAGCATTCCGTGCTGCCCATCCCGGAAGGCCACCGAGTAGATCCCGCTGGTTCCAGTCGCCGTGCGCATGGGCGTGCTGTGGGCGCTCCACGTGCGGCCGCGATCCTCGCTGCGCAGCACCCGCGCGGCCCCCACGCCGGTGCCCACCCAGGCGAGATCCCCCGCCGTCACGATGCACGTACCACTGGCGGCGAAGGCGCCCTCGGTGGACTCGCCGCTCACCAGGGGAGCCGGCAGCTCGCCAGCCTCCACCGCGTCGAACCTTGCTCCGTCGTCCGAGCGCAGCAGCTCGAACACCCCCCCTTGGGGATCGCCAAAGACCAGCGCCCCGCCGTCTGGCAGCAGCGCGATCGAGTCGAAGAAGGAAGCTGGGTTGGAGCTTTCGTAGAGCACCTTCCAACTGCGGCCCCCGTCATCCGTCCCCACGATCCGCGCGGGCTCGGTGATGCGGATCGCCATCGAGCGCTGCGCGTCGATCGCCTCGATGTCCCGATAATCCCCATCGTCGCCACTTTGGCCTGGCCCCACCCTTTCCCACGTCGTACCTCGGTCGATGCTGCGCAGCACCGTGCCCTCGGAGCCGCTCGCCCAGACAGTGCCGTCCGCCGCCACGCTGATGCCCCGTAGGCTCGCCTCCGAGCCGGTCTCGAGCGGGGTCCAGCGGAGCTCGAATGCCTTCGAGGCGGTCGAGCCCCCAGAGGCACAGGCGAGGCAGGCGGCCCAGACGGCGATCGTGAACAACAGCAGCGACGGTAGCTTCATGCCCCTCAGGTTAGGCGCGCCCCCCAGCGGCCCACAGCACTTTTGCAGCCCCGGCGCCCTTGGCCATCTGCCGGTCTGTCACGATGGCCCCATGCGCCCCCTTCTGCCTCTCCTGTGGCTCCTGGTCCCCGGCCTGGCCTCCGCTGCCGCGGCCGCTCCTCTCCAAGGTTCTCCGCCCAACATCGTCTTTCTCTTCGCCGACGACCAGCGCACCGACACCATCGCCGCCCACGGCAACGGGGAGATCGAAACGCCAGCCATCGACCGCCTCGTCGCCCGCGGGACCAGCTTCCGCAACGCCTACTGCATGGGCTCCCCCCACGGCGCCGTATGCGTGCCCAGCCGTGCCATGCTGCACACCGGTCAGCCCTACTTCCGCCTGCAGGGCGAGGCCTTCAAAGCCCGCCCCCTGCTCGGCGAACTGCTGCGCGGCGCAGGCTACCGGACCTTCGGCACAGGCAAGTGGCACAACGGACGGGACAGTTTCGCGCGCAGCTTCGACAGCGGCGCCGGCATTTACTTCGGCGGCATGGGCGACCACCACGCCCTCAAAGTCACGTCGCTCGCGAACGGCGAGTTTGGCCCCGACGGCCTGTCTGCCCAGCACTCCTCCGAGATCTTCGCCGACGCCGCAGCCAGCTTCCTCGAGAGCTACGCAGGCGCCGAACCGTACTTCCTCTACGTCGCCTTCACCGCGCCCCACGACCCGCGCGACCCTCCCCCCGGCCGGCGCGGGGCCCAGGGCCGCCGGCGCGGTCTGCTGCCCCGCAGCTTCCAGCACCAGTTCCCCTTCGACAACGGCTTTCTGACCGTACGCGACGAGCAGCTCGCCGCTTGGCCCCGGGATCCGGCCGTAGTCAGCCTGCAGCTCGACGACTACTACGCCCTGATCGAGCACATGGACAGCCAGGTCGCACGCATCCTCGCTGCCGCAAGCGCGCGGCCAGACGCGGGCAACACGCTCTTTGTCTATGCCGCAGACCACGGCCTTGCCCTGGGTAGCCACGGCCTGCTCGGCAAGCAAAGCCTCTTTGAGCACAGCGTCCGCGCCCCCCTCATCGTCAGCGGTCCCGGCATCCCCCAGGGCGCGAGCACCGACGCCCCGGTCTACCTGTTCGATCTCTTCCCCACGTTGCTCGAACGGGCCGGCGTCGCTGTTCCCGAGGACACCTTTGGCAGAAGCCTAGAGCCACTCCTGATCGATGCCCGCGCGCGCACCTGGAACAGCACCTTCACGGCCATGGGCAATACCCAGCGCGCCCTCCGCAGCGGGGACTGGAAGCTGATCCGCTACCCCGCCGCAGGACGGGTACAGCTCTTCGACCTGGGCTCGGATCCCGGCGAGGTGCGCGATCTCTCCGCGGATCCCGTCCAGAGCGGGCGCCTGACATGGATGACGCTCGAGCTGGGCCGTTGGCAGGCACGCGCCGGGGACGACCTGTCCCTTGTGCCGGTGCTGCCGCCAGCGCCCGAGGTCGATCTCAGCGACGCTCCGCGCAAGCCGGACCGCTGGCAGCCCGACTGGATCGTCGAGCGCGACTTCTAGCCCTCTTCAGCGGCCTCAGCCGCCGCGTCCTCCGCCGCCTTCTCCGCCGCCGCGATCAAGGCCTCCGCGAAGTCCCCGGGGAACAGCTCCGTGCGCTCGGCGGGATCGGTGATGCCGTCCACCACCCCGTCGACCACGCGCTGCTTTTCGATCAGCGTGCGCACCATGCGCGCGTCGAGGGAATCCTCCAGCACCAGGTGCTGAACCAGCACCGAGCTCTCCTGCCCGATGCGGTGGGCACGGTCCTCGGCCTGGGACAGATTCGCTGGCACCCAGTCCAGCTCGGCGAAAACCACGTGGGAAGCCGCCGTCAGCGTCAGGCCAAAGCCCGCAGCTGTGATCGAGCCCACGAAGATCCGGCAGGTGTCGTCGGTTTGGAAGCGATCGACCGCCGCCTGCCTTGAGGCCAGGGTCTGGCCACCCATCAGCGTGACGGCCTCCTCACCAAAGGCCTCCGCAAGCTCGGTCACCACCGCCCGGTGATGGGCGAAGAGCACCACCTTTGGCGTCGCCTCCAGGGCCTCGCGCACGTGGCTCACCACCAGCGGCACCTTGGCGAGGGCCGTCTCCTGCCGCAGCTTCGCCAGCTCCCCGAATGCCGCATTCACGCCCTCGCGCAACGCCTGCAGCTCGGCCTCCGAGCCCCCCCGTGAACCGTCCGTGCGCGTGCGCCGGCGCAGCTCCGCCAGGCGCGCATCGTGCTCCTGCCAGGCAGTGCTCTCCGCCTTCACCACGCTCGACAGCCCCTCGGCCGACAGTTCGAGCACCTGGCGCCGCTTCGGCGGCAGGTCCGTCAAGACGTCGGCTTTGGTGCGCCGGATCAAAATCGTGCTGCGCAGCCGCTGGTGCAGCTCCTCCAGGTTGTCCGCCCCGCTGAAGTCCCAGCCGTAGGGCCCCTTGTGCGGCTTGCAGTAGCGCTTGGCGAAGTTCCAAAAGTGCCCGAAGGCCTCCGGCGCCAGCGACGCGGCCACCGTTTGGATCTCCATCGGCCGGTTCAGGATCGGCGTGCCGGTCAGCATCAGCCGCCGCCGCGCCTCGATGGCGAAGAGCCGCTTCGAACGCTTCGCGTGGCGGTTCTTCACGTAGTGGCACTCGTCCGCCACGAGCAGATCCCACTCACCCTTCAGCTCCTTGGACCACTTGCCAAGCACCTCGTAGTTGGTGATCACGACCTGCGCGTCCGCGGGCCACTTGCGCATGGTCACACCGCAGACCAGGTCCCGCACCAGCCATCGCTCGCACTCCCGCAGCCAGTTCAGCTTGAGGCTCGCCGGACAGACCACGAGCACCCGCTCGATGCTTGGATCCGCGTTGATCAAGCCGATCGCCTGAATCGTCTTGCCCAGGCCCATCTCATCGGCGAGCAGCGCGTGTTCGTGGGCCAGCGCGAACGCGATGCCCGCCCGCTGGTACGGCAGATAGGCGAGCCCCTCGGGCACCGGCGCGTCGAGCTCAGCGTCCTGGGCCAAACTCATGCGCAGGGTGACGGCCTCGGCCGCCGTGCGCTCCGCGTCCGCTTCCGCCGCTGCGGCCTTCTGGGCCTTGACCACCTCCCGTAGAGGCCCGGCGCGCTCTTCGATCTCCGCGGCCAAGTCGGGCTGCGCGTACTCCGCCAACTCCATGGCGGCGAGGGCGTCGAAGCTGATCCATGCGCTCCCCACGCCCTCCGCACAGGCCGGACACGCGTTGATCCGGCAGCGCGCGCCCCGGTGCCAACGAAAGCCCGCATCCTTGGCGAGCCCGCGCTCCTCAAACTCGCAGCGGAAAAGAAACAGCCCCGGAGAGGGCTCCAGCAGGGCGGGGCTGGACTCCTCTTCCGGGGCCATGGTGTGGCTGCTGCCGCTCGGGTCTAGCGATCGGCGATGGGCACGTAGTGCTTGTCGTGCTCGCCGGTGTAGATCTGGCCGGGACGGAACAGACGGTTGTTCTCCATCTGCTCGCGCCAGTGGGCGAGGTAGCCCGCCACTCGCGCGATCGCGAAGATGGGCGTGAACATGTCGGTCGGGATGCCGAGCTTCTGGTAGACGATACCGCTGAAGAAGTCGACGTTGGGGTGGATGCCACGGTCCCCTAGCTTGTTGACCACGGCCTTCTCTAGGGCCAGCGCCGTGTCGTAGATCGGCGTGGAACCGTGCGCGTCAAAGAGGCTGACGGCCAGCTTCTGCAGGTTCTTGGCCCGCGGGTCCTTGGTCTTGTAGACGCGGTGCCCAAAGCCCATGACCTTCTCTTTCTTGGCCGTCTTCTCCTCAAGCCAGGAATCGACGTTGTCCTTGCCGCCGATCGAATCGAGCTGCTTCAGCACGCGCTCGTTCGCTCCGCCGTGCAGCGGGCCATAGAGGGTGCCGATCGCGCCGGAGCAAGAGGTGTAAGGGCCGTTCTCGGTCGAGGCGACGACGCGGCACGCGAACGTCGAAGCGTTCATCGTGTGCTCGGCGTGCAGCACCAGGCCGCAGTCCAAGATCCGCTCCTGGATCTCGCTGGGCGCCTCGCCGTTGAGGCAGTAGAGGAAGTTCGCCGCAGTGGCGAGGTCGGGGTTCGGCTCAACGTAGTCCTGGCCGCGCCGGCTGCGCTCGAAGGCAGCGACGAGCACAGGCGTTTGGGCCAGCACATTGAGGCAGGCTTCGAAGCAGGCGTCCTTGTCCTTGAGATCGACCGTGCCGTAGGCCATGCCGAGGCCTGCGACGGAAGCCTGCAGGGCCTGCATCGGATGACCGCTGGTGGGCAACGCGCGCACCATGTCAACCACTGGGCCAGGCAGGGCCCGGTGGGCACGCAGCTTGGTGCGGAAAGCGCTCAGCTCATCCGCGGTTGGTAGCTTGCCGTTCCACAGCAGCCACACGGTCTCTTCGAAGTTGGAGTGCTCGGCGAGCTCTTCGATGCGAATCCCGCGATACGCCAGGACCCCCGCCTCCCCGTCGATGAAGCTGATGGCGGATTCGGCGGCGGGGATGCCGGCGAGCCCGGGCACGAGTTCGGATTCGGTCACGATAGTTTCCTGGCCCGTTGTACGGGGGTCGGAGAGAGGTCCTGGTTACGGGGCGAAAAAGGCAGCGGACGCGGGGTCACCGACGAAGAAGATACTCCAGCAGCAGCCTGGTTCCAACGCCGGAGCCCTGTGGGC